>JAJFIL010000210.1 GCA_021774965.1 Alphaproteobacteria bacterium | reverse complement strand
GTATTCCATGGACCCGAACACGTTCTATGTGACCACGCAGCTTCCGCCTCTGGCCGAAGAAAGCGAAGAGCGCACAGCAGCCCTGGAAGAAGCCCGCGCTCTGGTCGACCGCCTTGCAGACCTTTACGCCGAAAATGGTGTGGATCTCTACATCCCCTCCTTGCTGTGGCAGCAAGATGGAGAGTGGGTTACCTATGTGGGTTATGAAGAAGCAAGCTTTGGCCCGATACGGGAAGCCTTGGTGGGCGCAGAATAAGCATCCCGTGAGATGTTGCCTATTGGGGCGATACAGGTAACGTTGCTCCCAATTATTGAGGGAGTGACGTGGCCATCTCAGGACCCGTAAAAGGCTATCGAGCGCTTGTTGCCGCGGGGCAGATTATCTCTGACCCGGCGCAGGAGCGGGCGGCTGCTCGGCTTGAAATACTGGATGACAAGCTGCGGAATTATCGCCCGACGCGCGGGGCAGGGATCTTCAGTCTGTTTGGAAAGTCTGATCCCTTGCGCGGCATCTATATTTGCGGCGATGTGGGCCGCGGCAAGTCCATGCTTATGGACCTGTTCTTCAAGACAGCGCCCATTACACAAAAACGCCGGGTGCACTTTCACGCCTTCATGCAGGACGTTCATGGGCGCATCAAATCCTGGCGGGATTTGTCTGATGCCGACCGGCGCCTTCAGTCAAAGAAACTGCAGCTTCCGCCCAATGGCGATGATCCCATCATGCCGGTGGCAAAGCAGATCGCGCGGCAAGCTTATCTTCTTTGCTTTGATGAATTTCAGGTGAGCGATGTGGCGGATGCCTTGATTTTGGGCCGCTTGTTCGACGCGCTTTTTTCTTTTGGTGTGGTGGTGGTAGCAACGTCAAACCGAGGTCCCCAGGATCTCTATCAGGGGGGGATCAATCGTGAGCTCTTTCTGCCCTTCATTGCCATGTTTGAAGAACGCCTTGATATCTTGGCCCTGGATGCGGCAATGGACTATCGCCTTGATCGCATCAAGGGCCTGCAAGTCTATTTTGCGCCTCTTGGGGAAGAGAGCGATGCGGGCCTGGACCTTGCCTGGGCAGCCCTGAACGGTGAGGCTCATCCGGTCGCTTGTGACATCGAAGTTAAGGGCCGCACGCTGCACTTTGAGATTTGCAGCAATGGCGCTTTGCGAGAGAGCTTCACTAAGCTTTGTGGCAGTGCGCTGGGCCCTGGGGATTATCTGGCCATCGCCGCAAGGTTTCACACCGTATTCATCGATGGTATTCCCAAACTGACCCAAACCAATCGGAATGAAGCAAAGCGGTTCGTCACCCTCATCGATGCACTGTATGAGCATCGGGTCAAGCTGTTTGCATCTGCGGAGGGAATACCGTCAGAGCTATATCCGCAAGGGGATGGGTCGTTTGAGTTCGCCCGCACCGCTTCGCGCCTTATCGAGATGCAAAGCGAGGACTATCTGGCGCAATCTTATCGCGCCTGATTAAGAGCAATTTCGAAAATTAGTTCCTAGTCAGACTAATAGTCGTGATCATGGGGGTGGGTTGGGCGTTTACCCAATCCTGAAGCGAAGGAACCTCGCCGGCATAATCAAGTGACAGGACCGCAGGTTCTGCCGTCCGGCGCGTTTTGCGGGTCAGGGCAGGGCGGAAATCGCTGGAGAGGGCCGAAAAGGTTATTGCGACATCGCTGTCGGCTTGAAATTCGCTGACCTCTTCGCCAGTGTTTTCAGCATTAGCCAGAGTTGTTTCTGCGTCTTCCTCTGGTGTGCCTTCGCTCGGCTCGTCTTCGTTTGCCCCGGTGAGCATGGCGACGATGCCCCGGAAATCGTCTTCTGTTGCGGGGGAGCCAGGCTCCTCGCAGATGCGGCGGTTCTCACGGAAGATGCCTTCCACCAAGCGGCAGTCCTGTCCGGTAACGGCGGATAGGGCATGGTCCTGTAGCCCGCGGCCTGTGGTGGCCGCCGAGGTGACCCCGGCTATGGTGGAAATTTGACCGATGGTGAGAGAGCCGATCACGGCCTCCGCACAGCCGCTAAGGGCCACGCTGCTTGCCATCAATGTGGCTGCCAGCATCCATCGACGATTGGTCTTATTTGATTTTGTGATTCCCCAAGTCATTGGACTAACTCCGAATCCCGCCTTTACCCGATTTCCAAATCCGGGGGCTTTGCCCTCCATGGATAGGTGGCAAGAGAATGCGCCCAAATGCCTTAACGGATTCCTACCAACACTTACCAAAGTCTTGATGCATACCCTTGCCGGGGGGGGCGGATTCAGGCTAAGGCGGGCGTAATTTCCGGGGGCCCGCATTTTCTGTGCCCCGCTTCTCGAAAACAAAGGATCAATCTCATGGCGCGCAATAAAATCGCCCTTATCGGTGGTGGCCAAATCGGGGGCACATTGGCTCATTTGGCCGGTCTCAAGGAATTGGGAGATGTGGTCCTGTTCGATATCGTGGACGGTCTGCCTCAGGGCAAATCCCTGGATATCGCTCAATCTTCGCCGGTCGCAGGCTATGACGCTGACTTCCTGGGCACCAATGACTATGCAGATCTGGCAGGTGCGGACGTGGTCATCATCACCGCCGGTGTGGCGCGCAAGCCGGGCATGAGCCGGGATGACCTGGTAGGCATCAATCTCAAGGTCATGAAGTCTGTGGGCGAAGGCATCAAAGAACATGCGCCGGACGCCTTTGTCATCGTGATCACCAACCCGCTGGACGTCATGGTCTGGGCCTTCCGCGAATTCTCAGGTCTGCCCCACAACAAGGTCGTGGGCATGGCTGGGGTGCTGGATTCAGCTCGCTTCCGCCTGTTCCTGGCGCGGGAATTTGACGTTTCCGTTGAAGACGTCACCGCCTTTGTGTTGGGTGGTCATGGGGACACCATGGTGCCGCTGCTGCGCTATTCCATGGTCTCCGGCATTCCGGTGCCTGATCTGGTCGAAATGGGCTGGTCGACGCAGGAAAAGCTGGATGAGATTGTCCAGCGCACCCGCGATGGCGGTGCTGAGATTGTCAGCCTGCTCAAGACCGGCTCGGCCTTCTACGCGCCTGCCACATCGGCCATTGAGATGGCGGAAAGCTATCTGAAGGACAAGCGCCGACTGCTTCCGGCTGCTGCTCACTTGAGCGGTGAATATGGCCAGGACGATCTCTACGTGGGCGTGCCTGTCGTGATCGGGGCCAATGGCGTGGAGAAGGTGGCTGAGGTGAAATTCACCGCTGAAGAACAAGCCATGTTCGACAAATCTATCGACGCCGTGAAGGGCCTCATCGCCAGTTGTAAAGAGATGGATCCATCGCTGGCCTAAATCAGAAGACCGCTGCATGGCTTTTGAGATACCCCGTCTGGAAACTGAACGCCTTCTCCTGCGTGAATGGCAGGAGAAGGATCTGGACCCTTACGCCAAATTTACAGCCGACGCAGAGATGATGCGTTATCTGGGCGGTGAAACCCTGGATCGCGCCGGGACCTGGCGGCAAATAGCAACATTTGTCGGTCATTGGCATCTTCGCAGGTGCGGGCTTTGGGTTGTGGAGGAGAAAGCTACAGGTGCGTTTGCGGGCCGGGTAGGCATTCTAAACCCCGAAGGCTGGCCCGGCGTTGAGGTCGGCTGGTCCATCACCCCCGAATTTCACGGCAAGGGCTTTGCCACCGAAGCAGGGCTTGCCTCGGCCCATTGGGCTTTTGACAATATTGAAAGTGACAGCCTGATCAGCATCATCCATCCGGAAAATGAAGCATCAAAAGCGGTAGGGACGCGAATTGGCGAGCGCTTCGACCACATGGAGGCCGTGAAGGGCATCGAGTGCTGCATTTATAAGGTAGAAAGAGGCGGGCTGATCGGTTAGGTCGATTTGAGAGAATTGAAGTCAGTTTTCGAAAGGATTGGAATGTCGGTTGAAATCCCCCGTCTTGAGACCAGCCGGCTCCTCCTAAGGGAGTTTGTGGCCAGCGATCTAGATCCTTTGAGCGAATTTCACGCTGACCCCGAAATGGTACGGTATCTAGGCGGGGAAACAATGGGCCGAGCTGCCACATGGACCAAACTTACGTCAATGGTTGGACACTGGCAGTTGCGGGGTTTTGGATATTGGGCGCTCGAAGAAAAAACCACCGGTGATTTTGTTGGAAGAGCCGGGATCTGGTTTCCAGAAGGGCGATCCGCCCCTGAGGTCGCTTGGTCTGTGATGAAACAACATCAGGGCAAAGGTTTTGCGACGGAGGCAGGCCTTGCCGCAGCAAACTGGGCCTTTTCCCATCTAATGCTTGAGAGCCTAGTGTGCCCGATTGTTCCAGGAAATGACGCCTCAATAGCCGTCGCCATTAAAATCGGGGCAAGCTTCGATCATATGGAAGAAGTGATGGGTGTGGAGTGCTGCATCTACAAAGTCGAAAAGGGCAATCTTGCAGGCTGATAAAGATCAAGGCTGCCCCACTCGCTGGTGGCCCTTGCGCCCGCGAATCCCAATGCTATAACCCGTTTGAGCCCCTGCAGTTCTGCGGCTGGCTTTGAAACTCCCCAGTCGGCTTGCCCGACGTCCGATCAGACCCGCCGGGTCACCGGCATCCGACCAGAAAAGTGACGACATGAATATCCACGAATATCAGGCAAAGACGGTGCTGAAGGGCTTCGGCGTTCCGGTTCCTAAAGGCGCGCCCGCGTTCAACGTTGATGAAGCGGTGATGGCAGCCAAGGAACTGGGTGGCCCCATCTGGGTGGTCAAAGCGCAGATCCATGCTGGCGGCCGGGGCAAGGCAGGCGGCGTGAAGGTGGTCAAATCTCTTGATGACGTGCGCACCGAAGCGGACCGCATTCTGGGCTCGACCCTTGTGACGCACCAGACCGGCCCTGCGGGCAAAGAAGTGCACCGCCTGTATATCGAAGATGGTTCTTCCATTGAGCGGGAGCTTTATCTCTCCGCTCTGGTGGACCGGGAAACCTCCCGCGTGGCCTTCATCTGCTCTACCGAGGGCGGTATGGACATTGAAGAAGTCGCAGCCAAGACGCCCGAGAAGATCCTTACCCTGACGGTTGATCCGGCCACCGGCATCATGCCTCATCACGGGCGTTCAGTTGCCAAGGCGCTGAAGCTCAGCGGCGGTCAGGTGAAACAGTGCGTGGCGCTGATCTCCAATCTCTATAACGCCTTCGTGGAGAAGGACATGAGCATGCTGGAGATCAACCCGCTGGTGGTCACCGGTGACGGCGACCTGCTTTGCCTTGATGCGAAGATTAATTTCGACAGCAACGCACTCTATCGTCACAAGGACATTATGGAGCTGCGGGATCTCACCGAAGAAGATCCTATGGAAATCGAAGCCTCCAAATATGATCTTTCTTATGTCAAGCTGGACGGCGAAATTGGCTGCATGGTCAATGGTGCAGGCTTAGCCATGGCGACCATGGACATCATCAAACTCTTTGGGTCAGAGCCTGCCAACTTCCTTGATGTGGGGGGCGGGGCCACTACCGAAAAAGTCACTGCAGCCTTCAAGATCATCCTGAATGATCCGAACGTCAAAGGCATTCTGGTGAACATCTTCGGCGGCATCATGCGCTGTGACATCATCGCGGAAGGGGTTATTTCCGCCTCCAAAGAATTAGGCGTCAAGGTGCCTCTTGTGGTGCGATTGGAAGGCACCAAGGTTGAAGAGGGTAAGAAAATCCTCTCCGAAAGCGGGCTCGATATTATCTCAGCGAACGATCTGGCCGATGCGGCCGAGAAAATCGTCGCCGCAGTGAAGGGGGCCTGAAGCACATGTCCATTCTCATCGACAGAAATACCAAAGTTATCACCCAGGGCTTCACCGGCAGCCAAGGCACCTTCCACTCCGAAACAGCCATCGCCTATGGCACGCAGCTTGTGGGCGGGGTCTCCCCCGGCAAGGGCGGGCGGACCCATCTGGATCGGCCTGTGTTTGATACGGTGGGCGAGGCTCGCGAAGCCACCGGCGCAAACGTCTCCATGATCTTCGTGCCGCCCCCGTTTGCGGCGGACGCCATTTTGGAAGCCATCGACGCTGAAATGGAAATGGCGATCTGCATCACGGAAGGCATTCCGGTTCTGGACATGGTCAAGGTCAAGCGCGCGCTGGAAGGCTCCAAGACCCGCCTTGTGGGCCCCAATTGCCCGGGCGTGATCACGCCGGATGAATGCAAGATCGGCATCATGCCCGGTCACATTCACCGCAAAGGCTCTGTGGGTATTTTGTCCCGCTCCGGCACCCTGACATACGAGGCCGTTGGGCAAACCACGGCAGCGGGTCTTGGCCAGACCACCTGTGTGGGTATTGGCGGCGATCCGGTCAAAGGCACGGAATTCATCGATATTCTGGAAATGTTCCTGGCGGATGATGAAACGGAAAGCATCATCATGATTGGCGAAATTGGCGGGTCAGCAGAAGAAGACGCCGCCGAATTCTTGTCACAATCCAAGATCAAAAAGCCCACCGTCGGATTTATCGCGGGGGTTACGGCTCCTCCAGGAAGGCGAATGGGTCATGCAGGCGCGATTATCTCTGGCGGCAAGGGCGGCGCTGGCGACAAGATCGAAGCCATGAAATCTGCTGGCATCGAAGTGGCGGACAATCCAGGGGCGCTCGGCTCCACACTTGTCCGTGTGCTGAAAGGCTAGCGAACCCGCAGGGGCGCAGGGCATTTTGACCAATAAGAGTGGTGAAATGGCCCCGCCTGTGCAAAACTGATTCGCATGGAGCTGGCTGGGGAGCCAAGGTCTCCATGCGTTGTGTGTGTTGGGGACCTTCAGTCTTTGGGCTGTTGGGACATGGGAAGGCAAATCAGAGGCGCTGAAGCAGGCGGCTTTGATGGTGGAACGTAAGTGATGTTTGGATCATCAGACGATCTGGACACACGACCAACAGGGGATGGAGCACCATCCTGAGGCACGATGGCAAATAACGCGGGCAAGCAAGCGCTCAACCAAATTTTCGATGAAACGTCGTTTCTTTACGGCGGCAATTCTGCATTCCTGGAAGAGGTCTATGCGAAATACGCCAATGACCCTTCAAGTGTGGATGCTTCCTGGCGTGGTATTTTTGATGCCATGGGCGACAACGCTTCTGAGATCCTGAGCGAAGTTCAGGCTGGTCGCGCGCGCATCAAAACGGAAGTGCCGGAGCATTCCGAACTTCTGGGCGCCTTTGACAATGAAGAATTTTCTGACAAGCCATCGCCAGCGCTTCTAAAGGCGCGTTTGGCGCAACGGGGCAAAGGTGCAAGCGTTGAAGAGCTGCGCGCCGCGACAGTGGATTCCATTCGCGCACTGATGCTGATCCGCGCCTACCGCATCCGCGGTCATTTGATTGCCAATCTGGATCCGCTGCAGCTTGATCCTCCTGTCAATCATCCAGAGTTGGATCCGCTAAGCTACGGCTTCACCGAAGAGGACTATGACCGCCCGATCTTCATCGACCATGTACTGGGCATGGAAACGGCGACGCTCAATGAGATCCTGGACGTCGTAAAACGCACCTACTGCGGCACCTTCGCGGTGCAGTTCATGCACATTGCGGACCCAGAAGAAAAAGCCTGGATCCAGGAACGCATTGAGGGCCCGGACAAGGAGATTGCGTTTACCCCTGAAGGCAAGAAAGCGATCTTCAACAAGCTGGTGGAAACCGAGGGCTTCGAGAGATTTCTTGGCATAAAATACACCGGGACCAAACGCTTTGGCCTGGACGGCGGCGAGACCCTTGTTCCCGCCATGGAGCAGATCATCAAGCGTGGTGGTGCCCTGGGCGTTAAAGAGATTGTGTTCGGCATGCCCCACCGGGGGCGCTTGAACATGCTTGCCAATGTGATGGGCAAACCGTTCCAAGCCATCTTCCATGAATTCAAAGGCGGCGGTGCCAACCCCGACGATGTGGAAGGCTCGGGCGACGTTAAATATCATCTCGGCGCTTCATCTGATCGGGCTTTTGATGAAAACAAAGTGCACCTTGGCCTGACCGCAAATCCCAGCCACCTTGAGGCGGTCAACCCGGTGGTGCTGGGCAAAGTGCGCGCCAAGCAAAGCCAATATGAGCCTGACAAGAAACTGGAAGAGGCCCCGGGCCGCGAAACAGTGTTGCCAGTGCTCTTGCACGGGGATGCCGCGTTTGCCGGTCAAGGGCTCGTGGCGGAATGCCTGTGCATGTCCGGACTTAAGGGCCACCGCGCTGGCGGCACCATCCACTTTATCGTCAACAATCAAATCGGCTTTACCACTTCGCCTCGCTTTGCGCGCACCTCGCCTTATCCTTCGGATGTGGCCTTGATGGTGCAGGCGCCAATTTTTCATGTGAATGGTGATGATCCCGAAGCAGTTGTCTATGCTGCAAAGATTGCGACGGAGTTCCGGCAAAAGTTTGCCAAGGACGTGGTCATTGACATGTTCTGCTATCGCCGCTTTGGCCATAATGAAGGCGACGAGCCAGCATTCACACAGCCTCTGATGTACAAGAAGATCAAGGCTCATCCAACGACCTTGAAGATCTATGGAGACCGCTTGGTTCATGAGGGCCTGCTCTCTGCAGAAGAGGTTAGCCAGCACGCGCAACATTTCCAGGAAACGCTGCAGGCAGATTTTGACGCGGCAGACAACTATCGCCCCAACAAGGCTGATTGGCTGGATGGTCGCTGGTCAGGTCTTGGCCGCGCCGAAGGGGATGAGCGCCGGGGGGAGACCTCCGTTGATATCTCAACCCTCGAAGAAGTTGGCGCAGCTCTTACGAAAATTCCAGAGGGCTTCACCCCTCACCGCACGCTCAAGCGCATCCTCAAGAACAAGGAGGAGATGTTCGACGCGGGCGAAGGGATCGACTGGGCCACGGCAGAGGCGCTTGCCTTTGGGTCATTGATCACGGAAGGCAAATACGTTCGCCTTGTAGGGCAGGATTCCGGTCGCGGCACGTTCTCCCATCGTCATTCGTATTTTGTTGATCAAGACACGGAGACCCGCCACCATCCGCTCAACCATCTCCGCCCCGATCAAAAAGGCGAATACGAAGTAGTAGATTCATTTCTGTCAGAATTTGCTGTGCTTGGTTTTGAGTATGGCTACTCCCTGGCAGAGCCCAATGCGCTGGTTCTTTGGGAAGCGCAGTTTGGCGATTTTGCCAACGGCGCGCAGGTCATCATTGACCAATTCATCTCGTCGGGTGAGCGCAAGTGGCTGCGCATGTCGGGTCTCGTGATGTTGCTGCCCCATGGCTATGAAGGTCAGGGTCCGGAACATTCCTCGGCGCGGTTGGAACGCTATCTGCAGCTTTGCGCCGAAGACAATATGCAGGTCGCAAACTGCACGACGCCTGCGAACTACTTCCACATACTGCGGCGGCAGCTGCACCGGAATTTCCGCAAACCCTTGATCATCATGGCACCGAAATCATTGCTCCGTCACAAGCGGGCGGTTTCCACCCTAGAAGACATGGGCCCGGGCTCATCCTTCCACCGGGTACTGTGGGATGACGCGGAAATGAAGCCGGGCTCTTCGGTGGAGCTGCGTCCTGATCCGGAAATCAAACGCGTGATCCTGTGTTCGGGCAAGGTCTATTACGACCTTTTTGATGCGCGGGAAAAACGCGGCATCGACAATATTCAGATCCTGCGGGTGGAACAGTTCTATCCCTTCCCGGCAAAATCTCTGATCAATGAGCTTTCTCGCTTCCCCGAAGCCGACATCGTCTGGTGTCAGGAAGAGCCCAAAAACATGGGCGGCTGGGCCTTTATGGAAGCGAACATCGAATGGGTGCTCGACCGCATCGAAGCCAAGAACCGGCGGCCGCATTACATTGGTCGCAACGCCATGGCCTCAACCGCTACAGGGCTCATGAGCCACCATTTGAAATCTCTTGAAGCGTTCCTTGAAGATGCCATGACGGTTTGACGTCAGGCGCAAAATAAATTGTGGGCGACAAGCCCGGAAGTTGAAACGAAAGGACACCCCCGATGGCGACGGAAATCACCGTACCCCAGTTGGGTGAATCAGTTACCGAAGCAACGGTTGCAAGCTGGTACAAACAAGCTGGCGAAGCGATTACGGCCGACGAGCCCCTGGTGGAGCTTGAGACCGACAAGGTGACATTGGAAGTGCCCGCACCTGCCAGCGGTGTGCTCTCCGAGATCATTGCGCAAGAAGGCGACACTGTTGAAGTTGCAGCTCTTTTGGGGCGGATTGATGCCAGCGCGTCTGCTGATGCCAGTGCTACTGCACCAGCGTCCGCACCGGCACCTGCCGCTACACCCGCTCCTGCGGCAACGGCGGCCCATCCGCCGGCACCTTCAGCTCAGCACATTATCGAGGAAAAAGGTTTGGATGCGAGCCAGATCGCAGGCACCGGCAAGGATGGTCGCATCACCAAGGGTGACGCTCTGGCTGCCCTTGAAATGAAGGCCGTGCCAAAAACAAAACTGCCGCAACCATCCTCCGCACCGCGTCCTAATGATGCCCGCGAAAAACGCGTGGCTATGACACGTCTGCGCCGCACGATTGCTCAGCGTCTGAAGGATGCACAAAACACAGCCGCCATGCTGACCACGTTCAACGAAGTGGACATGGGGCCGATCATGGCGCTTCGGTCGGAATATAAAGAAGCGTTTGCAGAGCATCACGGCGTAAAGCTGGGCTTCATGGGCTTTTTCGTGAAGGCAGTTGTTAGCGCCTTGCAGGAACTTCCCGACGTGAATGCCGAGATTGATGGCACGGACGTGATCTACAAGGATTACTATGACATCGGTGTTGCCGTGGGCACGGAAAAAGGCCTTGTGGTACCGGTCGTTCGCGACGCAGACAAGCTTTCGCTTGCTGGCATTGAAGCCACCATCACTGATTTCGGCCGCCGCGCGCGCGACAATGCCTTGACCATGGATGATATGTCCGGCGGAACCTTCACGGTCTCCAATGGCGGTGTGTACGGCTCCTTGATGTCCACGCCAATTCTCAATCCTCCTCAAGCGGGTATTTTGGGCATGCACAAAATCCAGGAACGCCCAATGGCGATTGACGGAAAAATCGAAATTCGCCCCATGATGTATCTTGCTCTGTCCTATGACCACCGTTTGGTGGATGGCAAAGGCGCGGTGACATTCCTGGTACGCTTAAAAGAAACACTTGAAGACCCTGCGCGTTTCGCGCTCGATCTCTAAATCTTAATATAAGAAGGATCAGGCACATGGCCGATACCTACGACGTAATTGTCATTGGCGCCGGACCCGGCGGCTATAACTGCGCCATTCGCGCAGCTCAACTGGGCCAAAAAGCCATGGTGATTGAAAAGCGCAGCAGCCATACCCTTGGCGGTACCTGCCTCAATGTGGGCTGTATCCCGTCCAAAGCCATGCTGCATGCCACAGAAGTTTATGAAGAAGCCTCCCATGGCTTTGGCGACATCGGTATTTCGGCCAGTAATGTTGAATTTGATCTGGAAAAACTTCTGGGTTTCAAAGACAGCACCGTCGAGGCGCTGACCAAAGGCATCGAGTTTCTGTTCAAGAAAAACAAGATCGACCATGTCTATGGCGCTGGTAAAATCACCGCGCCGGGCAAGGTGGAAGTGGCTCTGGCTGACGGCGGCGTCCGCGAGCTGGAAGCCAAGAATATCGTCATTGCTACAGGCTCTGTCGTAACAGATCTCCCTGGTATCGAGATTGATGAAGAACGCATCGTATCCTCCACGGGTGCATTGGCGCTGAAGAATGTGCCTGAGAAGATGATCGTCGTCGGTGGCGGTGTAATTGGATTGGAGCTTGGCTCCGTTTGGCGGCGCTTGGGCGCAGAGGTCACCGTGGTAGAGTTTCTCGACATGATAGCGCCGGGTATCGACAGCGAGGTTACCAAGCAATTCCAGAGAATACTGAAGAAGCAAGGATTCAACTTCAAGCTGGGGATGAAGGTTACAGGCGTCGATACTTCGGGCTCAATGCTCGGTGTGACAATTGAACCGGCCAAAGGCGGTGACGCTGAACAACTGGAGACGGACGTTGTTCTTGTCGCTATCGGTCGGCGTCCGTATACGGAAGGCCTGGGGCTTGAAAACGTTGGCGTCGCGTTGGACCCACAAGGCCGGGTCATTACCAACGACCATTGGCAGACCAACGTGCCAGGTATCTGGGCCATTGGGGATGTCACCGATGGGCCCATGCTGGCCCACAAGGCAGAAGACGAAGCCTCTGGCTGCGCTGAGCGCATTGTAGGCAAGGCAGGTCATGTGAACTATGATGTGATCCCGGCAGTGGTCTACACCCATCCGGAAGTTGCCACGGTGGGCAAGACCGAGGACGATCTGAAAGCTGCTGGCGTTGATTACAAGAAGGGTAAATTTCCCTTCACCGCAAACGCACGTGCAAAAACCAACAATGTCTCGGACGGGTTTGTAAAAATTCTTGCTGACGCTAAAACCGATCGCATTCTGGGCGCGCACATCATTGGGCCACATGCTGGTGAGATGATTGCCGAAGTGGCGGTGGCTATGGAGTTTGGCGCTGCATCAGAAGATATTGCCCTGACCTGCCATCCCCACCCAACCCTGACCGAAGCCATTCGCCAGGCCGCCATGGATGTGGATGATCGCACCATGCAGATGTAGTAATGTGGCAAGCCCTGCGGGGTTTTGCCGCGAGGCCTGATGCCTGAATACTAACGGCATCTTAACTCAAACGTTCAATCCTTACGCATGTGGACCGGTGAATTTGTTTCCTGGTTGCAAGGTATGTTGCGTTTAGGAGAATTGTTTGAGTAGCGTTCCAACTCTTGAAACAGTCTTGGATTTCGTCAAGGACCGAGAAACCTTTGCTAGGCTGTTGAGTGCCTATACTCAGGCCCGTGGTGATGAAATAGCGCCAGTGCTTCCGGACTGCATGCTTGAGGAGTTTCTTCCTTTCCTTGAAGATCTAACCGTTGTCGAAGTGGTAGGTCCCGGCCAAATAATCTACCGAATTTGCGGAACGACAGTTACCCAGCGCATTGGACATGAGGTGACGGGCAAGAACCTTCTGGACTTTTTTCCACCAGACTCAGCGAAAATCACTTACATTGATGCAAAGCATATTGTAACAGATCTGTGTGGGAATTATTCTCGCTACAACAATATTTACTCCAGTGGCAGAACGGTTGAAGTTGAATCGATTTCACTCCCCGTGCGGTCCGAAGGTGATCCAAACGTCTACTACATGATGTCGCTTCATTTACTGGAGGAAGTTCTGCTGGATATACGGCCGGACGGAGAGACCCGAGTTGGCATAGGGATGGGTCAATCTTTCTTCTTCGATTTAGGCAATGGTGTACCGGAGGCCAACCCGATGAATAATGTTGAAGACGAAATCGATGATGTGCAGGTCGCCTAAAGTCGAATTCCAAACGCCCCCAGAACTTGCAAATAGACCCAATATCCCATGCCCGTGAACAGAACGGCGATGGCAAAGCCAGCCCAGGGAGGTATTCCCGTTCGCAAAAGAAAAGGCAGGGCGGCAAGAAAGATGAGAGACGGAGGGATGAGCCAAAAAATGGAAGTGCTCAACACCGCCGTGCGCTCGGTATCTCCGGTCTCAATCTGCAGCCACATGAGCGCCAAAAGGGATGTGAGCGGGATCGAGGCAATCAATCCCCCCATGAGGGAAGAGCGTTTGGCGATCTCGCTGATGGCTACAACCAGTGCGGCTGTTACAAGAGTTTTTATGACGAGGTAGAGCATGGTGGATCCTTGTGGGTTACTCTTAGTCCCGGCGCTTTGCCGCGTCATAGACATCCAATAGTTGTTTGGTATCCACTTCTGTATAGACCTGCGTTGCGGCAAGAGAGGCGTGGCCCAGCAACTCCTGAATTGTACGCAAATCTCCACCCCCGGACAAAAGATGGGTCGCAAAGGCATGGCGCAAGGCATGCGGCGTTGCGCTATCGGGCAGACCAAGAGCGGCACGCAGGCGCTGCATCAAGCTTTGTATGGTCCGTGGATTAAGGCGTTTTCCCCGAACCCCCACAAACAAGGGTCCATCCGTATCAAGATCAAATGGGGCAAGCTTCAGGTAGTCCTGCAAAGCTTCGCGAACAGCAGGCAGCACAGGCACCACCCGGTCCTTGTCACCTTTGCCGCGAATGCGCAACGTCTCCCATTTTGCCCAGGCATCGGAATTGCCTGCTGGTGGCACGTCGCAGCGATCGATGGACAAGGCTTCGGATATGCGCAAGCCAGCGCCGTAAAGCAATGTGAGCACTGCGCTATCTCTTAGGCCAATCCACGTCACTTTGGCCTCGATATTCTCAGTCTCAGTTGCCTCAGACTCGTCCGCTTTAACAGCCAAACTGCCAGTGGCCGCTTCGATCAGCTTTGCCGCCCCTTTCTCCGACACCGGCTTAGGCACCGAATGGGGAAGTTTGGGCGCGCGAATGGCTTCGATAGCTGGGTTCGAGACTAATCCTTCGCCATCCAGAAATCTGAAAAAGCCGCGCAAAGCCGATAGGGTTCGGGCGGTGGTCCTTGCCGATAGGCCTTCCCGCCTGAGATGGGCGAGCCAGGCCCGCAGGTCTCGCACGCTGACATCTTTTAGTGTGCGGAGAGAGGGCGCCTCTCCCCGATGTTCTTGAAGAAACGATAGAAAACCCATCACATCTCGGGTGTAGGCACCAAGAGTGTGCCGACTTACCTGACGAGCACCCACAAGTGTTGCCCGCCACTGTTGGACAGCAAGGCGCAAGTCTTCCGTTGCCGCAAGGGCGAGAAGAGGATCATCTATCCGCGAGGCAGTCCGAGCCATGAGCCTATCTGGCGTTCAATTACAGAACCGAGAAACTCTAGCATATCCGCGCCTTGGGAAGGGTGGAAGGTGTCTGCACGGCGCGAGCCGATGGCCATGAGCCCGGGAGGTGCCTCTGGGCTAATGGCCAGGCGCACAAACGCGTAGGAGCGGATGTCCTCCGCACAAGGCCCAAACAAGGTTTTGATGCCCTTGGCATTGGACCGCAGCACGCTGTTTCCAACCTCGCCCAGGGCCGCGTCCACGGCGCATTCAGGCACAACACGAACGCCCAGCCCCTCAATGGTGGCCAGGTCATCCCCCATGCCGTCGAATTCCTCGATGCACAAAACGATGTGATCGGCTTGGATCATCGGTCCGATCTGCTTGGTCACGATGCGGACCATATCCTCGAAATTGCGAGCTTCCAGAACAGTCAGCACTGCATTTTCGGTAATGCGAGCGGCGGCGCTGTTTTGGCGCAATGTATCAAAGGCCCGATCCCGTTGGCGGATCAGCTCTTTGCCTTGAGATTTAAGGTGGTCGATGGCAAAACTTTGCACATCCAGAGCTGCGCCTTCGCAGGCATAGCTTTCCGGCACAAGGGCGCAGAGAAGATCTGGATCATCGGTGATGGTTTCGGGGTGCGCGCGGATATACGCTTTTACGGTCTCCGGACCCAATTCCAAGGGGGCAAGTTCGTCGATACGCTGGGCTTGGCGCTCCATCCAGCTTTACTCCTTGCTGAGAATCACTTGACCGGTACTTTCCCAATCTTTGAGGAACGCGTCGAGCCCTTTGTCGGTCAAAGGATGCTTAACGAGGTCATGTAAAATTTGTGGTGGCACAGTAGCCACATCTGCCCCGGCGAGAGCGACATTCTTAACGTGAGCCCCATTGCGGATAGAGGCGGCCAGGATCTCTGTTTCAAAGCCATAATTGTCGTAAATCAGGCGAATATCTTCGATCAGCCCCATGCCATCTTCGTCAATGTCTTCCAGGCGACCGATGAAGGGCGAAATAAAACTTGCACCAGCCTTGGCGGCCAAAAGCGCCTGATTAGCTGAAAAACAAAGGGTGACATTCACCATGAGGTTGCGGTCTGAAAGTGCGCGGCATGCTTTCAGTCCTTCAAACGTCAGCGGAACCTTGATGGCAATGTTGGATCCAATCTCTGAAAGATGCAGACCTTCCTTGATCATCGTGGGCGCGTCCGTTGCGGCAACTTCAGCGCTGATAGGGCCCGGTACGAAATCTGCGATCTCTTTGATGACGTCTTTGATCAGGCGGCCTGACTTGGCGATCAACGAAGGATTGGTGGTCACGCCATCCACGAGGCCGGTCTCAAACAGCTCCCGAATCGCATCTACCTCTGCTGTATCCACAAAGAATTTCATAGCTCGCCTATCCCGCGCTTTTCTGATTGCCAAGAGATGATACCTTGGCTGCAATGGCTCTTATGTCAAGAAACCCCACACGGAAAGCCTAATGAACAAGTGACGCTAACAGAGCAAATGTTCGAAAGTGACAAGCTCAATGCCGTTGCGGTGTTGGTGCCGCTGCCTGTGCCTGCGCCTTATGACTATCTTGTTCCCGAAGGTATGAGCCTTTCTCGGGGCGATGTGGTGGAGGTACCTTTGGGCTCGCGGCACATCATGGGCATTGTCTGGGGGCCCGGCAGGGGTGATGTGGATGCGGCCAAGCTCAAATCTGTCGCGGGCGTTTTGTCCGATACGGCTCTACCGGGCGTCTTGTGTGATTTCCTGGCCTGGCTGGCAGATTACACATTGAGCCAGCCCGGTATGGTGATGGGGCTGGCGCTTCGGTCTGCGGCGGTTTTTGATGCGCCCAAAATGCGCACTTTGCTTCGGCCCGGGGGCACTTTGCCCCAACGCATGACCGATGCGCGTCAACGGGTGATGGATGTGGCAAACGATGGCTTTGCCCGCACCCCCGGCAACTTGGCGAAAGAAGCAGGGGTTGGTACCGGCGTTGTCAAAGGGTTGGTAGAGACAGGTACCTTATTGACCACAGAAGTGCCGGAAGATGCACCATTTGGGACGCCAGACCCTGACCATCCAGGACCTGAGCTTTCTCCAGATCAGGCCGCTGTTGCCAGCGAGCTAACAGCATCAATCAAGCAACAGGCCTATTCAGCCACGCTGATCGATGGGGTGACAGGCTCCGGCAAGACAGAGGTCTATTTTGAAGCCGTGGCCGAAGCACTGCGCCATGACAAACAAGTTTTGATTCTTGTGCCGGAGATCGCGCTGACGATCCAGTTTCTCGATCGTTTTGAGGCGCGCTTTGGCTGCAGGCCGGCAGAATGGCACTCCGACCTCAGTCACAAGGAACGGCGCCGGGTCTGGCGCGGCATCGCAAATGGCGAGGCAAAAGTGGTGGTGGGGGCCCGCTCAGCTCTTTTCTTGCCGTTCCCCGATCTGGGCTTGATCGTGGTGGACGAAGAGCACGAAAAGGCCTTCAAACAGGAAGACGGCGTGATCTATCACGGTCGCGATATGGCTGTCGTCCGCGCGCATCTGGGGGATTTCCCCGTGGTGCTGGCCACGGCAACCCCTTCGCTGGAGACGCTTCAGAATGTGGAATTAGGGCGCTTTGCTCGGCTTCATCTGGGCAGTCGGCATGGCCAGGCGGTGATGCCAGAGGTGGCAGCGTTGGACCTACGCCAGGACAAACTACCTCCGGGAGAATGGCTAAGCGGCCCATTGATCGCTGCAGTAGATGAGACGCTAGCTCGGGGCGAACAGTCCCTTTTGTTTCTCAATCGCCGAGGCTATGCGCCGTTGACGGTCTGCAATGCTTGCGGCCACCGGATGATGTCGCCGGAAAGCTCCACCTGGCTGGTGGAGCACCGCTATCTCGACCGACTTATTGATCACGTCACTGGGTTTTGGATGCCCAAACCCAAACTGTGCCCTGCTTGTGCGGCGGAAGACACCCTTGCGCCCTGCGGGCCGGGGGTGGAGCGGGTGGCAGAAGAGGTCCAAAGCCGCTGGCCGAAAGCTCGCCTGGCGGTCATGTCCTCGGATGTGATCAACAGCCCGGCAGAGGCCGAAGAGCTGATCAATGCCATGGCCTCAGGCGCCATTGATATTCTGATCGGCACCCAAATGGTGGCCAAGGGGCATAACTTCCCCGGGCTGACCCTCGTGGGCGTGGTGGATGCAGACCTGGGGCTCAAGGGCGGAGACCTGCGCGCGGCGGAACGCACCTATCAGTTGCTGCAACAAGTCGCTGGCCGGGCGGGCCGGGCGGAAAAGCCAGGGCGCGTGCTGGTTCAGACCCGCCAGCCGGATAACCCTGTAATAGAAGCGCTGATCCATCAGGATAGGGACGCCTTTATCAAGGCGGAACTGTCCGCACGGGAAGACGCTCATATGCCTCCTTACGCCCGATTGGCTGCCGTCGTGCTCTCCAGCCTTGATGGGCCGTTGGTGGAAGAGATCGCCAGCGCCCTGGCTTATGCTGCCCCCAATGGCAAAGGCGTGGACGTCTGGGGGCCCAGCCCCGCGCCCTATGCTATCGTGCGTGGCCGCCACCGGCACAGGTTCCTCGTCCGCGCGGACCGCAACGTGAATATCCAGGCGTTCCTGCAGGCTTGGATCACGAAGATCGCTATTCCCGGCAAAGTCCGCCTGAAGGTGGATATCGATCCTTATTCGTTTTTGTAGATAAACTCGGTAGCAGCTTCGATGGAAGCAAATCAGAGGGCCAGATTACCTCGGCAATCTGCGCATTTTGCTTGTGAAATTGAGCGTTTTTCCGCCTGAGAGAGCCCTGCGGCCAAATGGCCAAAACGCCTCTGTTGCACCCCCCAATTTGCTATGCTAGGAACCCCCGACTTTCGAGGGGGTGGGCGTTTTCCGGTTCCTCAATATCCTTCAAATCTCCGAGGGCAAAGGCGCGGACCTTTACGGGTCGAGCGTTGCTACGAGGAGCAGGGGCAACCAAGGGCAACAAGCTCTTGAGTTTGAAAAGCGGGTAAGTTTTACGTGGCTGGACAGAACGCAATTACGGGCGGTATCGCGACACGCTACGCCACAGCTCTTTTTGAGCTGGCGGACGAAAGCGGTGCGCTGGATACGGTCAGTGCCGACCTTCAATCTCTCAAAAACATGTTGGAACAGAGCAGCGATCTTGCGCGCTTTGTCGCCAGCCCGCTTTACACCCGTGACGATCACACAAAAGCGCTCGGCGCAATCCTGGAGAAGGCCGGTGCATCGGCATTGACCCAGCAGTTTGTCGGCACCGTTGCGCACCAACGTCGCCTCTTTTCGCTTGGCGACATGATCACCAGCTTTGGCCAACAACTTGCCGCCAAGCGCGGTGAAGTGACGGCGCAAGTGACAAGCGCACATACGCTTTCTGAAGCGCAACTTGCGCAAATCAAAGAAACGCTCAAGGCACAGCTCAAAAGTGATGTGGCCTTGGAAACGTCCGTGGATGAAAATCTGCTCGGTGGTCTGGTTATCCGCGTTGGAAGCCGCATGATCGACAGTTCCATCCGCACTAAACTCAATCGTCTTCAACTCAACCTGAAAGAGGCGTCCTGATGGATATTCAGGCTGCGGAAATCTCCGCCATCCTCAAAGAACAAATTAAAAATTTCGGCACCGAAGCTGAAGTCACCGAAGTGGGCCAAGTGCTCTCCGTTGGTGACGGTATCGCGCGCGTTTACGGGCTCGATAATGTGCAGGCTGGCGAAATGGTCGAATTCCCGGGCGGCGTCAAAGGTATGGCGCTGAACTTGGAAAGCGACAATGTCGGTGTCGTTATCTTTGGCGATGACCGCAACATTAAAGAAGGTGACACGGTCAAGCGGACCGGTGCCATCGTGGAAGTGCCCGTAGGCAAGGGCCTTTTGGGCCGCGTTGTCGACGCGCTGGGCAATCCGATCGACGGCAAGGGTCCTATTGAAGAGACCGAACGCCGCCGTGTGGACGTCAAAGCACCAGGCATTCTTCCTCGGAAGTCTGTGCACGAACCAGTGCAAACGGGCCTGAAGGCGATTGACTCGCTGATCCCCGTGGGCCGTGGTCAGCGCGAGCTGATCATTGGTGACCGCCAGACTGGTAAATCCGCCATCGCCATTGATACCTTCATCAATCAGAAGAACATCAATGCTGCTGGGGACGATTCAAAAAGCCTTTACTGCGTTTATGTCGCCATCGGCCAGAAACGGTCCTCCGTTGCACAGCTGGTGAAGACGCTGGAAGAGCAAGGCGCGCTGGAATATTCCATCGTCGTTGCCGCAACCGCGTCCGAAGCTGCACCGCTGCAGTTCCTGGCACCGTTTGCTGCTTGCGCCATGGGCGAATATTTCCGCGACAACGGCATGCATGCTCTGATCGTCTATGATGATCTTTCCAAGCAGGCTGTTGCTTATCGTCAGATGTCTTTGTTGCTGCGTCGTCCTCCTGGACGTGAAGCCTATCCTGGCGATGTGTTCTATCTTCACTCACGCCTTTTGGAGCGTGCCGCGAAGCTCAATGAAAATCATGGCTCCGGGTCTTTGACCGCGCTGCCGATCATTGAAACGCAAGGCTCCGATGTGTCGGCCTATATTCCGACCAACGTGATCTCCATTACCGATGGTCAGATATTCCTGGAAACCGATCTCTTCTATCAGGGCATTCGTCCTGCTGTGAACGTGGGTATTTCGGTGTCTCGTGTGGGCTCCTCTGCTCAGGTGAAAGCCATGAAGCAGGTGTCCGGCACCATGAAGTTGGACCTGGCGCAGTATCGCGAAATGGCGGCCTTTGCTCAGTTCGGCTCTGATCTGGATGCCTCTACGCAGCAGCTTTTGGCTCGTGGCGAGCGCCTCACCGAACTGCTGAAGCAGGATCAATATTCACCTATGGCCGTTGAAGAGCAGGTGATTTCGATTTTCGCCGGCACCAAGGGGTATCTGGATAAGATCTCCGTCAGTGACATTCAGCGTTATGAGAAAACTCTGTTGGGTCACATGCGTTCTGACCACAGCGGCGTTATGGAAACCATTCGTACGGAGCAGAAAATTTCGGATGAAACCGAAACCAAGCTCCACGACATCATGAAAGCGTTCACAGCGACCTTTGCATAATGGCTAATCTGAAAGACCTTCAAACGCGGATCACATCGGTCAAGTCGACCCAGAAGATCACGCGCGCCATGCAGATGGTGGCGGCTGCAAAGCTTCGCCGTTCTCAGGAACGGGCAGAAGCTGCACGGCCGTATTCTGATCGCATTGCGGGGGTTTTAACGAACCTTGCTGCAAGCGTGAAGGACAGCCCCAACGCGCCAGCGCTTTTGGCGGGCACGGGCAAAGACGACACGCACCTTCTTATTGTAGCAGCCGCAGATCGCGGACTTTGTGGTGGGTTTAATTCCTCCATTGTCCGCAATGCGCGGAAGCACATTGCGGAGCTGCAGGGCCAGGGCAAAACCGTCAAGCTGTTGCTGATCGGCAAAAAATCCAATGACCTGATGAAGCGTCAATATGCTTCGTTGATCGTTGAGGTGTTGGACTTCCAGGGCATTCGTGACGTCGGCTTTGATTATGCCCAAAACGTTGGGGAACGTGTGGAACAAATGTTCGTCGATGGCGAATTTGATGTCTGCACAATTTTTTATGCAAACTTTGTTTCTGTGGTCACGCAGACCCCCGTTGTGCAGCAGTTGATCCCGCCAATGTTTGGCGATGAGGATGAAGCTGAAGCCACAGATGGTGCCGCGACGCCATACGAATACGAGCCGGATGAAGAAGAGATACTGGCCAAGCTTTTGCCGCTGAACCTTAATGCGCAGATTTTCCGTGCGATTTTGGAAAACGCAGCTTCAGAACAGGGTGCCCGCATGAGCGCCATGGACAATGCCACGCGAAACGCTGGCGACATGATTGACAAGCTGACCATGGTGTTCAACCGCACCCGTCAAGCCAAGATCACTACTGAATTGATTGAAATCATCTCCGGCGCTGAATCGCTGTGAGGAACGGGAAACTGAGGAGTTATTGAGATGAGCGACAGCAAGGGCCGCGTCACGCAGGTCATCGGCGCTATCGTAGACGTCCAATTTGATGGCGATCTCCCTGCCATTTTGAGTGCGCTTTACACAGACAACCAAGGCAACCGCCTGGTTCTGGAAGTGGCACAGCATTTGGGCGAGAACACCGTGCGCACCATCGCTATGGACTCATCGGAAGGTTTGACCCGTGGTCAGGAAGTCACCGCCACCGGGGATGCCATTCTGGTTCCCGTGGGCGAAGGCACGCTTGGCCGCATCATTAACGTGACGGGTCAGCCTATTGACGAAGCTGGCGACGTTCAGGCCACCGAATTCCGGCCTATTCACGCACCGGCTCCTGACTATGTTGATCAGTCTACGGAACAGGAAATTCTCGCTACCGGCATTAAGGTGGTGGATCTCATGTGCCCTTACGTGAAGGGTGGCAAGATCGGCCTCTTCGGTGGTGCCGGCGTGGGCAAGACGGTTCTTATTCAGGAACTCATCAACAATATCGCAAAGGCACACGGCGGTTATTCCGTGTTCGCTGGCGTGGGTGAGCGCACCCGTGAAGGGAACGACCTTTACTGGGAAATGATCGAAAGTGGCGTGAACAAAGAAGGCGGCGGCGAAGGCTCAAAATGCTCACTGATCTTTGGTCAGATGAATGAGCCTCCCGGAGCCCGTGCTCGCGTTGGTTTGGCCGGTTTGACCGTTGCTGAATATTTCCGCGACCAGGGCCAGGACGTGCTCTTCTTCGTGGACAACATCTTCCGCTTTACCCAAGCCGGTTCTGAAGTGTCCGCCCTGTTGGGCCGTATTCCTTCGGCTGTGGGCTATCAGCCAACCCTGTCTACGGACATGGGTGCGTTGCAGGAACGCATTACGACCACGACCAAGGGCTCGATTACATCTGTGCAGGCCATTTACGTGCCAGCCGATGACTTGACTGACCCTGCTCCGGCAACGTCTTTTGCTCACTTGGATGCGACCACCGTGTTGTCGCGTCAGATTTCTGAGCTTGGTATTTATCCTGCTGTGGATCCGCTTGATTCCACCTCACGGATTTTGGACCCCAACATTGTGGGCGAAGACCACTACCGGGTGACGCGCCAGGTTCAGCAAATCCTTCAGCGCTATAAATCTTTGCAGGACATCATCGCCATTTTGGGCATGGACGAGCTTTCTGAAGAAGACAAACTGACCGTGGCGCGCGCCCGTAAGGTTCAGCGCTTCATGAGCCAGCCGTTCCATGTGGCTGAAGTGTTCACCAATACACCAGGCTGTCTGGTGGATCTGGCCGATACGATCAAAAGCTTTGATGGCATCTGTCAGGGTGAATTTGATCACCTGCCGGAAGCTGCATTCCTTATGTGTGGCGGCATCGACGATGTGATCGCAAAAGCTCAGAAGATGGCTGTGGAAGCTGCCTAAGGGCACATTGACGGGATAAGCCCATGGCGGAAAAGCTAAACTTTGACCTTGTATCACCGGAACGGCTTTTGCTGTCAGAAGCGGTAGATATGGTCACCGTGCCTGGCACGGAAGGTGAATTTGGCGTTCTCGCTGATCACGCACCTTTCATGACGGCGCTGCGTCCTGGCATGATCCGTGTGGAAACCGATGGTACGGAATCTCATCGCATCTTCGTTTGGGGCGGCTTTGCTGAGATCAATGCAGAAGGCCTGACCATTCTGGCTGAAGAAGCCGTTCCCATGGACGACATCGATGTGGGTGCCCTGGCCCAACGGGTCAAGGACTTCGAAGAAGATGTCGCTGATTATGACGATGCGGAAAAGCGCGAAGAAGCGCAGGACCGCCTTTGGCATATCCGGCAAATCCTGGACGCTGCTTCCAAGAGCTAAAGCTAATCTGACTTTTTGCGAATGTTCTCAACAAGCGAGGTGAATTCCGTCACCACTTGGGTATAGACATGTCGTTTGAACGGCACGCACAGACCGGGTAGCTCATCAATCTCTGCCCAGCGCCATTCATCAAACTCCGGATGATGAACCTCCAGGTCCACGTCGCTGTCCTGCCCCAGAAATTTCATGGCGAAGTATTTCTGGCGCTGGCCGCCCCATTTGTTCACCTTCTTGCGCGCAAGAACCTCTGGCGGCAAATCGTAATAGAGCCAATCTTTTGTCTCGGCGATGATCTCTGCTTTGCGGGTGCCCACTTCCTCATAAAGCTCGCGAACCGCTGCTTCGGCGGCCGTCTCGCCTTTGTCGATGCCGCCTTGGGGCAATTGCCACTGAAATTCTGAAAAAGCGTCCTGGCTGTCAAACTTGCGATGTCCTACCCAGACCTTGCCCGCGTCATTGATTAAAACAATGCCCGCACAAGGTCGATAGGCAAGCCCATCCTGGGTAAGTCTGACTTCGGTCATGAGTTTGGCTTAGCTGGTCTCTGAAATGGCGACGGCGGAAAGGGGAGCAAGAGAGATCCCCTTGGCTTCCAAGGTCTCTGCCCAGCTCACAATTTGTTCTACCGTTACGGGATAAGCAAAGCCGACGCCGATAGCAACCCCATCGCCCATGGCGCTTGATTCAAGATCCAGCAAAGCATTGTCGATATTGGCTCGTGAGGGACGCATATCAATCCGTCGATTGGCAACAGCAATCGTGCCGCCGATGGCGCCGCCCAAGCGCCGTGTCAGGCTGCGCTGACTGGTGCCATCATCAAGATAAAGCAGCCCCCGTGTCGCAACTTCCCGCAAAACTGGGTTGAAGGCATCCTCATCTGCGGTCAGGCGCGCGCCCTGATAATTCATGACACCGATGTATCCAGCCGCGCGGCTCATCACCCAATCCAGCTGATGGGCATTATCCTCCCAATCATTGGAGGTAAGAAGAGTCGCTGGCCCCGGATCATTATCCGGGTAATCATAAGGCTCCATGGGTACTTCCAGGATTACTTCGTGTCCGCTGGCGCGGGCGCGGTTGATCCAGCGCTGCAGATCGTCTGTATACGGTGCAAAGGACAAAGTGACTTCACCGGGAAGATTATCGATGGCAGCTTGTGTGGTTTCCGCATTCAAGCCCAAACCCCCGATGACGAGAGCAACCCGCGGGCGACCATCTGCGTGATTATAGGGGCGTGCGTAGACATCCGCCGGGCGTTCTCCATTAGCTCCGATGATTGGAACCATGCCATTTTGCCCTTCCGCAAAAAGGCCCGGCTCCGGTGCAGGACGCAGAGAGATGGCAGTGCTGCCAGGCTCAAGCGTCGGCGGATTGGGCGTGCCCAATTGTGCAATATGAATGACCTCTGCTTCGTCTTCGCCGGGCAGGGGTTCGTGATGAGATGTCTCTGTGCCGCTAAGGATGACAGGCTCATTCTCATTACCCTGAGCAAGGCGCAACAGGGCGTCATAGTCCATGTCATCAAGCTCAAAGGCCAGTGTTACCGTCGGGCGACCGCCATTTGGATCCCCAAAAAGCTGCAGGGTAACAGCCACCAAAAGCAAGGCAGCCAAAGCCCCAAAGCTGGCAAGGGCCACAGGATGGGGCTTTGCCGCAAATGATGTGCGGCGCAGGGCCGCGAGGGGGGATAGGCGCAATCGGTTAACCATGGAACATTTATGCCCCAACCGCTCCTAACAAACCCTTGCCAAATAGAACCAAGTATTCGCCGCAGTGCCCGCCCCAACGAAAAACGGCGCCGCCATTAGGCCGCGCCGTCGTTTCAAGAGTTAAGCAGGTCTTAACCGGCGTCGAGTGCGCCGGTTTCCAGCTCACCGTTCAGCAACTGAATCGCATGTTCCAGCTGTAGATCGCGAAGATTGCCCTCTGCATCGCGCGGGATTTCAGGAGCTTCGACTTCTGCCTCAGCAACCTCTTCCTCGGTGGCTTCTCCCTCCGCGGCCTCCTCAGGGGAGCCGTTTTCGTTTTCAAGGTGACCGGGCAGATCTGCCTCAGTCATGCGTTGCTGCGTTGGAGCGACGCCGGTGGGGAATATCTCCACATCAGGAGCAATGCCCACAGCCTGGATCGAGCGACCTGCAGGTGTGTAATAGCGCGATGTGGTCAGGCGCAATGCTCCGTTTGTGCCACCAGACAACGGAACAATGGTCTGAACCGATCCCTTGCCAAAAGATTGAGTACCCATGACGGTGCCGCGCGCATGGTCCTGAATGGCCCCTGCCACAATTTCAGAGGCACTTGCAGAGCCACCATTGATAAGGACAACTACTGGAGCTTCATCCGAATTGTCGCCCCGGCGCGCGTTATAGCGCTGGGTGTCTTCGGCATAACGGCCTCGGGTTGAAACCACTTCGCCGCCATCAAGGAAGACGTCTGAAACAGAAATCGCCTGGTCCAGAAGACCGCCGGGATTGTTGCGAAGATCAAGAACAAAGCCAACAAGCGGTTCATCCGCTTCCTGACGAAGCTCGCGAATGGCGCGCCGCACCCCGTCGCCTGCGCGTTCGCTGAAGGTTGTCACGCGGATATAGCCAACGTTTTCGTCTTCACCTTCAAGGCGGGAGCGAACAGCCTGAAGCTCAATTACTTCCCGGGTAATATCCACATCAAACGGGTCAACGCCTTCGCGCCAGATGGTGATGGTGAGGTCCGTATTCGGTGCCCCGCGCATCAGGTCGATGGCCTCGTTCAAGGTCATGCCCTGGATGGGCGTGCCATCAATGTGTGTGATGCGGTCATTGGAGATGATGCCCGCACGGTCAGCTGGCGTATCATCCATGGGAGAGACCACTTGGACCGCGCCCATTTCCTGATCGAATGTTACTTCGATGCCCAGCCCGCCGTATTCGCCGCGAGTCTGGATTTGCATTTCCTGGAAATTCCGCGCGGTCAAATAGCTGGAGTGCGGATCAAGACCGGCCAACATGCCGCGAATGGCATCTTCAATGAGTTGTTCGTCTTCGGTCTCTGAAACATAGTCGGAACGGACCCGCTCAAAAATCTCACCAAAGAGATTGAGCTGACGATAGGTCTCCGAATTAGCGGCAACTGAAGGCGTCGGTGCCGTCAGGCTCCATGACACCACAAGGCCCATAATGGCCGCAGCTGCAAATGTCGCTATGTAAGCCTTTCTCATGTTCCGTCCACTCTCCATTGGTCTTCCCTGAACCAGGGAAGGGGGTCAACAGGCTCCCCGCTTTCTCGCATCTCAAGATACAAAACGGGTTGCCCCTCACGGGCCGCATCGTCTGTTACAGCCCAGCGCCGCACATTTGGCGCAAGAATCTCTGAGCCCATTATGCCAATCGGTTCGCCGCTCAGCAATTGCTGTCCAACAACACCGTCAATGCGCTCCAAACCGGACAATAAGACAAGATAACCGTCTCCGGGGGAAAGGATCAATAATTGCCCATAGCCTCGATAGGGCGCAGCGAACACAATCTCGCTATCAAAGGGGGCAACGACCCGTGCTCCGGCCCGGGTGGCAACGGCCACGCCCTGGCTATGGGTGCCTGGCTCCAGCGTGTCGCCAAATTGGCGCAAAACCCGCCCAACCACTGGCATTCTAAGGGTTCCCAGCGCCCGAGCAAAGCGACCCAATGTCGGAGCCAGGGCCGGTCTGGCTGAAGGCCGAGCCGTTGGGCGCTCTTGCGGCATGGGGCGTATGGAAGGAAATGCATCAGAAAAACGGCGTGTTAATCGACTTATAAGCCCGCGCATATCTTGTGCTTCAGCCGCATAATCCGCCAATCGGTCCTGCTCACTGGCTACTGATTCAGCGAGTTCGCTTGAATTTAATTCTCGTTGTGCGAGCAGGTCGTCCAAATTGGCTTGCTCCAGCCCCAGAGCCGTGGTGGTGCGCGTGAGCACAATCTGCTCTTCCTCGATATTGTCGCGCAGCTGGGCCAACTCTTGTAATTGCCCGCGTAAAGCGGAGGCTTGAGCCTCGAGTTCGGGCAAAACAGCCCCCAGCAACATGGCAGAGCGGGCCGCTTGTACCGCATCATCGGGACGCACCAAAAGAGCCGGTGGCTTGTTGCGCTCAATGCTTTGAAGGGCTGCCAATATATCCACCAACGCCACACGGCGAACATCAAGGTCTGCGACCACAACTTCTTCCTGACCTTGAAGATCGCTCAGGCGTTCTTCAGTAAGAAGAGTTTGGCCTTCGAGGTTTTGAACCTCTTCCACAATCTCGATGGAGCGGTGACGCATGGTCTCCATCTCTTCGGTCAAAGCTTCGAACTGGTTCTCCTGGGCTTCAAGACGAACCTGACCTTCTTCGATCTCACGTTCCAACTCTTCCAAGCGTTGGTTGGTAGTGGTCTGAGCCAGCAAAGGCGCAGGGGCGATCAGGAGCACCAAGAAAAGGGCTCTCAAGACAGGCGCGAATGATGATGGTCTATTCAGCTGCACGTCCGCTCTCATTTTGACTAGATGGTGCCAATAAAGATTGCCCTGTCATCTCCACAGGCTTGGGCAGACCCATGAGCGAGAGCAAGGTTGGCGCAATGTCACACAGGTTTCCATTTCTGAGCTTTGCCTCAGGGCCAACCGCTAAAATGGCTGGCACCGGTAATGTGGTGTGAGCGGTGTGGGGCTCCCCACTGGTGAGGTCTTGCATCAATTCAAGATTGCCATGGTCCGCGGTAATCAACATTGCACCCTTGGCACTTTTCACCGCCGCCAGGAGTTTTGAGAGAGACCCATCCACCGTTTCTGCCGCCTTGATGGCAGCCTCCAGAATTCCCGTATGCCCAACCATGTCTCCATTGGCATAGTTGACGACGATGAGGTCAAACTCACCTGATCCGATGGCAGCAACCAGTTTCTCAGTTACTTCGTGTGCTGACATTTCAGGTTGCAGGTCGTAAGTCGCAACCTTGGGGCTGGGCACCATTATCCGGGCTTCGCCCTCAAAGGGCTCTTCCCTGCCGCCGTTGAGGAAAAATGTTACATGAGCATATTTTTCAGTTTCCGCTATGCGCAGCTGGGTCTTGCCTTTGGCCGCAACCCATGCGCCGAGCGAATTCTTGAGGCTTCCTGGCGCAAAGAGGCAGGGCATGAATTTGGCAAGGTCAGTTGAGTACTCCACCATCCCCGCTTGGGCGGCAAATTTAACTTTGCGATGGTTGAATTCCTTGAATTCAGGATCCACTAACGCGGTGAGTGTCTGCCGCGCCCGGTCAGCGCGGAAATTGATCATCAAAAGACCGTCACCGTCGGCCATGCCGGGATAAGCGCTAATCACTGTAGGGGCCACGAACTCATCGGTTTCGCCGCGCGCATAGGCAGCCTCAACAGCATCAAGCGAGCTGGCAGCCTTCTCGCCTTTGCCATCCACCAGAGCGGCAAAGGCAAGGGCAGTGCGATCCCAGTTCTTGTCGCGATCCATGGCTGTGTAACGACCACAGATCGTGCCCATGCGCACAGTGGGCACCAACATCAAATCGGAGATCAGTTTTTCAATGAACTCCCGTGCACTTTGGGGCGGTGTGTCGCGGCCATCCAGAAAGCTGTGCAGCCAAACTTCGAGACCTTCATTTGCAGCGATCTTTGCTGCCGCAACCATATGATCTTGATGAGAATGAACACCACCCGGCGACAACAGCCCCATGATGTGAAGCACGCCGCCAGCGGCCTTGGTCTTCTTGATCAGATCGCACAGGACAGGGTTGGTATCGAAACTACCATCTTTGATCGCCTCATCAATGCGCGGCAGGTCCTGCATCACAACGCGGCCTGCGCCTATATTGGTGTGCCCAACTTCGGAATTGCCCATTTGCCCATCCGGCAAGCCCACGGCCAAGCCTGAGGTTTGGATTTCCGCGTGGGGCGCACTGGCCATCAGCGCATCCCAGGTGGGTGTTGCGGCAAGGGCAATGGCATTGTTCTCGGTGTCCGCGCGACTACCCCATCCATCCAGGATGCAAAGGACTGTCGGGCCGGGTTTGGGCATGTCGCTGGGGGTATCATTCATTGGCAGGACCTCATGGGCCAGAGATTAGTAGAGAGGATACTGAATTGGCGGTGCTTCGTCCAACACTCTTGGGCTAACCTTCCCGATGATAGGGATGCCCGGTCATGATTGTGATGGATCTATAAAGCTGCTCTGCCAACATGGCTCTGACCATCATATGAGGCCAGGTCGCAGCGCCGAACGAAAGGGTCACATCTACCGCTTGGCGCACTTCCCGGGAGTGGCCATCTGCCCCGCCAATAAGAAACGCCATGGCCGGAACACCATCGTCGCGGGTGCGGGCGATCAGTTGGGAGAACGCCTTGCTGGTTTGGGTTTTGCCGCGTTCGTCCAGGGCAATAATCTTGGCACCTTTGGGGACAGCTTCGAGGAGCAATTGTCCTTCGCGGGTTTTGAGCTCGGCTGGGGCCAGACGCTTGCGCTCTTCGACCTCAAGGAGTTCGGCACCAGTGATGCCACAAGTCCCACCTGCTGCGCGCACCCGGTCCAGATAAGTGCTCGTGAGTTCTTTTTCGGGAGAGGGCTTACCTCGCCCCACGGCGCATATGAAAAGCTTCATGGGCGCGCCTCGTCCTGGGCCAAATGGCTCAGACTGCTTGCTCAGCAGGTAGCTCTACCGACCACATGCGTTCGAGCTTGTAGAAATCGCGAACTTCGGGGCGGAAGATGTGAACCATCACATCGCCAGCATCGATCAAAACCCAATCGCAATGAGGCAGGCCTTCGACTTGAGCACGACCAAAGCCTGCTTCTTTGAGCTTGCGCAGAATGTGGTCGGCCAGCGCCCCAACATGCCGTTGAGATCGTCCAGAACAGATGATCATGTCATCGGCCATAGCGGTCTTGCCGCGCAGATCGATCTCGATCACATCTTGCGCCTGGTCGTCATCCAATGATTTGAGAATCAAAGGCAGCAACATTTCGCCGCTGGGCTCATTTGCGCGATCTGTTTTCAGACCTGCATCATCGGCCATGCCTTCGTTGGGCTGCGTAGTCAGCTTCTGCTCCATCGTATCTTTTCGGTTTCCTAATAAGCTAGCACGCTTTTAACAAATCCCCCAAGGGGGCGCCAGAAGCGGGCCAAGTTACCTTATGGTAGGGTTAAATAGTGAAGGCTGAACAGGCCATCAGGGTCGCGCCAGACCGCTTCTGGCTCAAATCCAGCCGTTTTGGCGATTTCCTGGAAGCCAGCAAGGGTGAATTTATGGCTGTTTTCCGTATGGATCGTCTCTCCGGGGGCCATGATAAATTCCTGGCCTGCGATCGAGATGCCAGTTGCCACTTTGGCTTTCAGATGCATTTCCACCCGGTGGAACTCGCGATTGTAGATAGCTTCATGCTCGAAAGCGTCCACATCAACCTGTGCGCCTAATTCATCCTTCATCCGCGCAAGGAGATTTAGATTGAAACTAGCTGTAATTCCCCCTGCATCATCATAGGCAGCAAGAAGAGTGTCTTCGTCTTTCTCCAAGTCAACACCAATAAGCATAGCCCCGCCTGCGCCAAGAAGAGCCGCTGCTTTTCGCAAAATCTCTGCCGCCACGTGGGGGTCGAAATTGCCAATGGTGGAACCTGGCAAGAACCCGAGCCGTCGTCCTTCGCTGACAATGGCCTCTGGCGGCAGAGCAATCGGCGCAAGAAAATCTGCGCAAATGGCACCCACTTTAACATCTGGGTATTGCCGCCCGATCTCTGCTGCCGCTGCTTTTAGGTGATCGCGGCTGATATCGATGGCGATGTATTCAGCTGGGTTGTCCAATCCATCCAGCAGTTTGCGGATCTTCCAGCTGGAGCCCGATCCCCATTCAATGACGATGGCCTCAGGGCCGGTCAGCTCGGCCACCTCCGGAAGGATCTGATCCAGCAGGGCCAGTTCTGTGCGCGTTACGTAATATTCCGGCGCGCGGCAGATCTCGTCAAACAGAGCCGAGCCCTTTTGATCATAGAAGTATTTCGGCGATAGCGACTTTTGATTTCGCGACAGGCCGGTTAGCGTGTCCGCCATAAAATCATCCGTAGGCGGCTCGTAATCTGCAAAGAAATGCAGATGGTCCTCGTCGCTCTCATGGGGCGCCTTCGTATCGGGAAGCGTATTCATATTATTTTGTCTGTCGTGCGATCATCGCACGAGGCCTTTGCCCGTTTGAAGGTGCTGCTCACCAGCTGAGCGCGGCATACTACTCACAATGGCTCTTGGATCAAGCCTCGCGCTGATTTCTGCGCTTCTCAGACTTTCTGAGCTCTTATGACCGTAGAAGATGCGGTGTGAAGTGGGATTGGCAGGAAAATCCACGCTGGCGGAGCCAACCTCGGCAAAGCCCGGGCACTTTCCAGGGGAATTCGGCTGTGGGGAAAGCGCGTGGCGGCTTTGCCCATGGGGGCGGCCCAGGTAAAGCCGGGCCGGGCCAAAACGGCGATGGGCATGGCGCAGAAGATATCTTCCCAATTCCGCCAGCGCGGCAATTGCGCCAGGTTGTCAGCCCCCATCAGCCAAACGAAATGCACCGCTGGGCCTAACGCTATGAGGCTGGCTAGGGTATCGGATGTGTAGGTGAGCCCCAATTGGCTCTCAAGGTCGGTAACGCGCAATCTCGGGTCCCGGGCCATGGCGCGAGCAGATTCAAAGCGTGAGGCAAAATCCCCCATCTCGGCCTGCGGCTTGAGCGGGTTTTGCGGGCTGACCAGCCACCAGACCTGATCCAGCCCCAGCCGCCGCAGGGCTTCTTTTGAGATATGCAAATGGCCTTCATGGGCCGGGTTGAACGATCCGCCCAGCAATCCAACGCGCATCCCCGGCGTGATGGGCTCTCCCATCAGGGCGCTCAGGCCACACGGGGTGGGGCGCTCTAGGGTCGCCACGTGTCTTCAACTTCCACCGGGTTTTCAGCCCCGCGGTGTATTTGAATTGTTTTCCAAAGCGCGCGCAGAACCTCTGGAACGCCGCTACCGGAAACGCCTGATAATCTTTGCACGGATTGCCCACAGGCAGCTTCAAGCTCAGCTTGTCGCTCCGCGATGACATCCTCGGTCAGGGCATCGACCTTGGAAAGTGCGACAAGTTCTTTCTTGGCTTCCAGCCCGTTGGCATAGGCATCCAACTCGCCGCGCACAGTTTTGTATGCCTCGGCCACGTTCTCTTGAGTGCCGTCAACCAGATGCAGCAACACGGCACAGCGTTCCACGTGACCCAGGAACCTATCTCCCAGGCCGGTACCCTCATGGGCTCCTTCAATCAGCCCCGGAATATCGGCCAGCACGAAACTGTCGCTATCAATCACAACAGTGCCAAGTCCCGGGTGGAGCGTGGTGAAAGGATAATCGGCTATTTTGGGCCGCGCGCGAGAGACGGCAGAAAGGAACGTGGATTTTCCCGCGTTGGGCAGGCCCACAATGCCAGCGTCCGCGATCAATTTTAGCCGCAGCCACAAGGTCAGCTCGATACCGGGTTGACCGGGGTTGGCATGACGCGGGGCCTGATTCATGGGGCCTTTGAAATGGGAGTTGCCGAAGCCGCCATTGCCGCCCTTGGCAATCAGGTATCGATCCCCAAGTTCAGTCAGATCCGTGATCAGGGTTTCATTGTCTTCTTCAAAGACCTGCGTGCCAGCGGGCACCTTGAGCACCACGTCTGCACCGGCAGGACCAGAGCGGTTTTTACCCATGCCGTGGGTGCCGGTACCGCCTTTGTAGTGTTGCTGATAGCGAAAATCGATGAGGGTGTTGAGGCCATTGACGGCCTCCACCCAGACGTCCCCGCCGCGGCCTCCATCGCCCCCGTCCGGGCCGCCAAATTCCACATACTTCTCCCGCCGGAAGGAAACGCTGCCCGCCCCCCCGTTGCCGGATTTCACATAGATTTTCGTCTGGTCAAGAAATTTCATGAAGGGGTTATCTCAGGAAATGGGGGGCAGAGCAAACTTGGTTTAGTCTTCCGGTTGGCACTCATAACCATCGCCCAAAATCAGATCATAGCGAGCATATTCATCATCGGCATTTGGGTTACGGTTTCTAGCTGCATCAAAGTCGGCCTGTGCTGCAGCGAGGTTGCCGAGGCAGTAGTGAGCAATCCCGCGGGCTGTTGAAATCAGTGCATTCTCGCCAGATGTTAAGGAAGTTGTCAGCGATTCAATGGCGGGCTGGAATATGCCGACCCGCAACTGAGCCAACCCAAAGCTCCCGAAGAGCAAAGGAAGAGTGTTCGGATCATTGGCAAGCTGAATCGCTGCTTCGCAATCTGCGAGAGCTTGATGCGGCTCACGATTTAGAAGAGCTCTTGCCCAACAGCGATTATTGAATGCGCCCGCTGAACTCGGATTAAGTTCAACAGCGCTGTCGTGATCATGGATTGCGGACTCAAAGTCGAAGATATCGATATATGCGTTTCCGCGATTGGAATAGGCGACGGCGAGTTTCGGCTCTAGGCGGATTGCCTCAGTGTAATCGCCTATTGCCAACTCGGTACGACCTTGATCTTCATATCCAAGACCACGGTTATTGTAGATGGCGGCAAGAAATTCAGGTGCGACTTGCCCAGATGCAAGAAGACCAGAACAACCAGCAACGATAAGGTAGGCTGGCACGCCATTGCCCCGCCCCTCACAATGCTCGGCGTACGGCTGAAGATCCTGTGCGAATGTAGGCAGCACAAACGACACCGACATGCAGAAAATTGCAATGATGAGTCTCATCGGTAACCTATCTCCTCGATACTAGTGGAAGCCTAGCAATTGTTCCGATCTCTGACCAGCATCATACGATCTGTTTCGAGTTGGGAGATTTCATTACTGATTATTGCGATCAAGCACCATCCACAGATTCTCAACCTCGCGGTCAAGCGATTTGGAGAAGAGCTGGCTGGTCTCGCCGGTGTAGCGAAACCCACATTTCTTGAGCACGCCAGCGGAAGCAGCGTTGCCGACAAAGTGCCGGGCAAAAACTTCATCCATCCCAAATGTATCGAACGCCCAAACCAGCGCAGCTCTGGTTGCTTCTGTGGCATACCCTTTGCCCCAGAACGGCTCGCCCAGCCAGTAGCCAACCTCCCAGAAACCTTCTTCTTTGAGCAAGACCCCCAGGATGCCCATGAATGCGCCTGATCTCCTTTCGATCAAGGCCAACGCCATATCAGATCGATCGTTCCATTTGGATTCGCGATCGTTGAGATATGTCAGTGCGCCATCCTCTGGATATGGATGGGGAAACGTTGACATCCATCTTGCTACCCCAAAATTATCGGCGAGCGCCTGGATGGCATCTGCATCACCAACGTACGGCGGGCGCAAAATCATGCGCTCCGTCTCAAGCAGCATTGTTTCGCGACCAACCATCGCACCTACTCCGCAGCCTGGGGCCGGTTATAGGCCGCCCACTTCTCAAAACTGAGTTCCATCTTGAGGCAATCCACCTCGTGGCCACGCGCCTCGCACCAGCGCCGTTCCTCGCCGGTATATTCAAAGCCGCAGCGGAGCAGCACGCGCGCTGATCCTGCATTGCCGATAAAGTGGCCTGCAACAATCCGATCAAGGCCGAGCTCTTCAAATGCATGGCGCACCAGGGCAGGGGCGGCCTCCCCCATATAGCCCTGGCCCCAGAAGGGCTCGCCCAACCAGTAGCCCAGCTCCCATGAGCCATCTTCATGACGATGCACACTGATGCAGCCCATGGCACCTTCCAAGGGCCGCGCCTTTTCGGTGAGCACGAATGTGGCCCCCTGGCCCATGGCGACGGCCTTTTCCAGGCGGCTCACCCATTCAGAGGCCGCATTGTCCGGGTACGGATAAGGCACGCGGCCCAACATCTTGGCCACTTCCCAATTGGCAATAAGCATCTGAATGCTTGACGCGTCCCTCTGTTCGGGGCTGCGTAATATCAAGCGCCGGGTTTCCAGCGTATCATTTTGCTTCTCATCGTGTGGCCGAAGCATGATTGCCTCCTTGGTGCCCAAATCCATTGGGTCTGATGCAAGGGGGAATAAAAAAAGGGAGAGATGGTAATCCATCTCCCCCTTTGGGTATTTCTTGGATCACCACCTGCGTGGCGATCCTTATCTCGCCACTTTATTCTGCCGCGTTTCCCGCCTGCATAAGGTCTACGGAAATATAGGTGCGACCTAGTTTGCCTTTGTGGAAGCGTACGTTGCCTTCCACGGTGGCAAAGATGGTGTGATCGCGGCCCATGCCGACGTTCTCACCTGGATGCACTTTCGTGCCGCGCTGGCGCATGATGATATTGCCGGAGATCACGTGCTCGCCGCCGTATTTCTTGACGCCCAAGCGCCGGCCCGCTGAGTCGCGTCCGTTGCGTGATGAGCCGCCTGCTTTTTTGTGAGCCATCTTAGTCTCTCGTTCTCTTCAAAGGGCGCGCGGGCAATTAGCCTGCTGCGATATCCGTAATTTTAACAACGGTCACGTGCTGCTTGTGACCGGCCTTGCGGCGGTAGTTCTTGCGGCGCTTCTTCTTGAAGACCACAATCTTGCCATTGCGGGTTTGCTCCAGCACTTCGGCTGCAACAGATGCGCCCTCCAAAAGAGGGGCCCCGATTTTGGCAGCACCTTCGCCGCCCACCATCAATACTTCATCAAAAGCAATCTTGTCGCCGGCGCCACCGTCGAGTTTTTCCACCCGAAGAATGTCGTCCTTGCGAACCGTGTATTGCTTGCCGCCTGTCTTAATGACTGCGAACATCGTCTTAATCCGTCCATTTACCGCAGAAATCCGCCCAAAAGGGCCCGCACCGGACCTCTTGGGCCCAGCGAAGGCGCGCAATATAGCGGCAAGACCCGCTAAGTCAACCCAGGTTCTAGCTGAACTTTAGCCGGTTTCCTGCGGCCAATTGGGATTTTGGGTGGGGGGTTGGACAATCTCCTGGCGTTATCCATGAATTCGGGTTCATGAACGGAGTTTAACTTGAGTTCCGCCCCTCTGGGCTTGAGGCTGGCCCTGCCAAGAGATATTAGGCTGGAGGGCTTGCTATGAGACAGAGAACAAGAGTTGCTGCCATTTTGGCATCAATCAGCGTCCTTGTGGGCGCATGGGGCTCTCCGGTATTTGCCGCAGAGCCTCTTGAGCTTCCGGTCCGCTTGTCCGAGGACAACCACCTTATTGTCGAAGCAATGGTCAATGATCAGGGCCCTTATACCTTTGTGTTGGACACCGCCGCGGGCGGCACCGTGGTCTTCGATCGCCTGGTCGAGGCAGCCGGCCTTGCCCCAGTGGCAGATATGCCGCCAATCCAGGTTCACGGGGCCAGCGGCACTATCGAAGCTATTTTTGTAAATGTTGGCGAGATCAAGGTTGGCGAATGGCATATGGATCTGGACCGCGCCATCGCACTCCCTGCCATGCCGACCTTGGACCATGAAATTTATGGAATCCTGGGTGTGGATGTTCTTATGACCCAGCCCGTGGGCTTCAGGCTCTCGGAAGGCACGCTTGCTCTTTATGAGCAAGGCACCGCCATCGACGCTGAAGAAGATCTGACCGGCCAGTGGTTCTCGGTGCCTGTTGAAAACCGCACCATGTCAGGGCCCATCCTGTGGACGGAGGTTTCCGTCAATGGTGTGGCCATGCAGGCGATTGTGGACACTGGCGCACGGCGCACGACCATCAATTCCGCAGGAGCTGCAGCCCTTGGCATCAACATAGAGACCGCAAACCTTGCTGAAGATGAGCCCATCCGGGGAGGCGCAAATCATTCAACACCTGCATGGATACTTCCGGTTTCCACCGTGCAATTTGGCGATCGGGTGTGGGGTTCGCGAAACCTGACCCTCTCGGACCCCGCAGTGCTCAGCGCCCTGGGTGTGGCGGCGCAGCCAACCATCATCTTTGGCGCGGACTTTTTGGCAGAACAGGATTTCATCATTGATCCCATTGCCAATGTGATCTGGATGCAAGCCCGGCGGGCAGCGGCCCTGGGCGGGTTTGGCGCGTCCATCTCAGATTTGGAAAATACGGCACCTTTGAATTAGCAAATGGGCTAGGACACTCCAAATTTGTGTCAGGGGTCGTGCTATTTGTCAGTTCATTTTCATGTGTGAGCAGGAACCCGTCCTGCCAAACTCACTCGGCTAGTAGATTTTTGATGAATCAGGTGCGAAGAGTTGAGTTACCCGCGTATTCGCGGTCTGAATGAATATGGCGGTTTTCTTGGATTGGCGCGGCCTTACCTTAAACACGATTTCAGAGTTTCCCCGAGGAGTACTGTGTGAAAAACCGCGCTGATATAGACGGCTTGCGAGCCATCGCGGTTCTTCCTGTCGTCGCATACCACGCAGGAATGGTTGAAGGTGGCTTTGTAGGCGTTGATATCTTCTTCGTAATCTCAGGCTATCTCATCACGTCAATACTTCTCCGTGAGCTTCAATCAGGGAAGTTTTCGATTGTTGATTTTTATGAGCGGCGTGTTCGCAGGCTTTTTCCGGCTCTTTTCTTGGTGGTGGGTGTTAGCACAATTGCTGCGAGTTTCCTTCTCCTTCCAGAGGACTTGGAAGAATTCGGGAGAAGCCAAATAGCAACAGCGCTCTTCGGGTCCAATTTTTTCTTTTGGCAAGAAGCCAGTTATTTCGATTCAGCGGCAGAGATGAAACCGCTGCTCCATACATGGTCTTTGGCTGTTGAAGAGCAATTCTACATCCTTTTTCCTGTATTCATGTTTGTCTGTCTTTGGCTAGGGCGTGGGAAAATGCTTCTATTGCAGATAGGCGTTACACTTCTATTTCTTCTATCGCTGTTGCTGAGCGTATGGGCAATAGTCAATATGCCAAATGCAGCCTTCTACCTAACACCAACTCGCGCATGGGAACTGATGTGTGGAGCCTTGCTCGCCATAAATATTGTCAGGCCAGCGAAGTCTTATTTGGTATGTGAAATACTTAGTTGGTTGGGCTTGGCAGGCATCTTTGGCAGTTTCTTTTTATTGGACGATTCAACTCCGTTTCCTGGTCTGACTGCCCTTCCTGCCTGTTTGGGGGCGGCCATGATGCTCTACGCGAATGGCACACGATCAACTGTTGTCGGCCGCCTTCTTTCCCAGCCCCCACTTGTTTTCGTCGGTCTGATCTCATACTCCCTGTATTTGTGGCACTGGCCGATTTTGGTCTTTTCTCGCTATGTGAGTATTGAGCCGCCGAGTGATGTGGTGCTTGCACTTGTTCTTGGTGCCTCATTCCTGGCCGCAGCACTTTCGTGGCGTTTTGTAGAACAACCCTTTCGGCAGCGGCGGGGCACCAAATCTCGAATTCCGATTTTTACCGCAGCCACCAGTGCAACGATTGGGTGTGTCGCATTGGGCGCAGTCCTCTTTCTTGCTGACGGTGTTGAGAGCCGCATGCCGCAGTCTGTTACCTCTCTCCTCGATCCAACAAATTATTCCGAACCCCAGGTAGGCGAATGCCATATGGTATGGCGTCGCCGAGACCCCAATCTATGTCTCCGCGGTGCTAACAACACGGCTCCAAGTTTTGTTTTTGTTGGCGACAGTCATGCCGGGGCTGTCGCAGAAGCAGTCTTCGAAACGGCTTCCGGAACTGGCGTCTCAGGTTATCAAATAACCAATGCTGGTTGGCTTCCCGCACTTGGTATCGAAAAGCAAGGCTCGCGGGGAATGTACGCCTATATGAATGCACTACTTGAGGAGACGCTGGATAACGATCCGGCCCTTGAAAAGATCATCATCGTAAATTTCTGGGAGCAAGATGTTCTCTCTAACCGATACTACCTCGAAAACGGTCGCTTAGTTTCGGGACCTGAAGGCGTCTTGAACGGGCTGGGCGCGTTGTTTCGGCATTATCCCGAACGCGATTTTTACATAATGCACTCACCCCCCAGTTCACCGCTTTTTGGATACCATACTGCAGCGCGGGCACAGCTCTATGGTCGTCCGTTTGCACCGATTCTAGCTCGTTCGGCCTACGAGGAACAGAAGGCCCGATTTAGTAATCTACTGGCAACCCTTGAGGCCCATCCAAATGTAACCTTGCTTGATCCAACGTCTTACCTCTGCAATGAAACGTCCTGCCAAGGGCAGGCTCCAGAGGGTCTATTCTACCGAGACGATGATCATCTTTCGCGATTGGGCGCGCATCAGCTCGATGCTCTCTTTTCACAGTATTGGAGCACCAGACCGTGAGTTGAGAGAGAATTGGCAGGGCGACCTGTGATGGATACTTCCAATTCAGCTTGTTCCGTGTGTTGCACTTGCTCTGGGGTCAAGCCTGCCTTATGGTCCGCGCCGCCTGAGGATTACACAAATCTCAGTCTTGCGGAGAGGTGCCAGAGTGGTCGAATGGGGCGGTCTCGAAAACCGTTGTGCGCTTGCGTACCCAGGGTTCGAATCCCTGTCTCTCCGCCACGCATATTTTTCTTGAGCGATACCAGAAACTTAGCAAAATCAACGTCTTGAAATCTGCCGCTGTGACAGCACATGGTACAGTAGGTTGTACTATCCAAAGTGTTCGGAGGCGTTATGCGTAAAGTTTCTGGTGTAGACCATCTCTATGTTCGTGATGGCACATTCTATTTTAGAGCAGCCGTTCCCCGCGGTATTCAAACGCCTTTTGGGCGCAAGGAATGTAAAGCATCCTTGCGAACAAGCGACCTGAAGCAAGCAAAACGACAGTGCTTAGGCTTGGCTCATTCGTTCCATGAGAAGTGCGATCTGCTCCGAAATCAAACAATTGCAAGACCGCGCCGTCGTCCAACTGCCCAACCGTCTGTTGATCAGTCAAGAGACCTGGCCCGCATGTGGTTCGACGACTATCGACATCAGGAGCAACAAGCCCGAAGAGACAATTTTGCGGATGTTGTTGAGAACTGGGGTGCATCGCGAGTTGAGGCCACTTGCCGCCTTGGAGTCCTCGAAAACGCTCTTGACCAGGGTGAACCACCTCTCAACGTCAGCTGGTTGGCAGAAAGTGTTTCGGCGGCTCAAGAAATGGAGGTGACTGATAGTGAAAAACGTGTGCTTGAGCACTTCTTGTTGCGAGCGCAGTTGGAGGATGCCAGGCGTACAATTGATAGGTTCAAGGCGAAAGGGAGTGATCGTGTCCATGACACGGAACTATTTGACCGCAGAGCTCAACCCAACGCCGACCAGTCCGCCGAATTTGTGACGCCCACACTGAAAAGAGTCATTGATCAATTTATGAGCGATCCGGGACGTAGTCGGACGAGCAGTACTAGGCGAAAGTATTGGACCGAACTTAACCTGATAGCTAACGTCTTTGGCCCCGATACGCCAATTGGAAATATCACTCGAAAGCAATGCCGTGAATTCCGAAATGACATTTTGATCAAGCTTCCAACAAACGCGAGCAAGAAGTTCCCCAAGTTATCGCACAGAGATATTGCAGAGCGTTTTCCTGCGAAGGAAGGGTTTGGACTAAAGCCGAAGACAATAAAGGGCTACCTGGATCGGCTGAACTCTCTTCTTGAGTTTGCAGTTGTGGAAGAGCTGATCATAAAGAACCATGCAAAGAATCTCAGAGCTCCGAAGGGTGATCAAGAAAAGGGCCGGCAGCCGTTCACCGGCCCTGAGCTCAAGCGGGTCTTCAAAAGCCCTATCTATACTGGATGCATGGATGATGAACGCGGGTACGCCACTACTGGCGGCAACAATCCACGCAGAGGTAGGTATTGGGTACCCCTCTTAGCCCTGTACAATGGCTTGCGACTTGAGGAAGCTTGTCAGCTACACAGCGCCGACATTCGCCTTGAAGACAATGTTTCGGTCCTTGAGATAACGGATAAGCACATTGGTGCAGATGTCAATAATGCGCGCACACTCAAAAGCAAAGCAAGCAAGCGTGTTATCCCGATCCACCCTAAACTGGTTGAGTTAGGTCTTGTTTCGTTTGCAAGACGACAAAAGCGATCAAACCATGTGCGGCTTTTCCCCGAGCTTCGGCGATCACCAAAAGGAAACTTGTCAGATCCCTTTTCAAAGTGGTTTGGTCGTTTCTTAGACAATGTGGATGTTACCGAGCGTGATAAGGTCTTTCATAGTTTCAGACATACATTTCGTGACGCGTTGCGCGACGGTGAGGTGAGTGAGGAAATCGCCAAATTTCTTGGTGGGTGGTCACGTCACGAAGTACAGCAAAAGTACGGGCGCGGCCCATCGCTCAAAAATTTACAAAACGCGATTTCTAAGGTTCGGTATCCTTCTGTTCAGCTTGCACTCCCTTAAGGAGGCGCAATTTGCAGAATTTGCAACTCGTTGCAAAGTGTCTGACGAGTTCTTGAGCTCGTTGCGATATGAGACGAAGCCGAAAACGGGGTGTTGGGCAAAGGGCAACCGACACGGATCCTCTTGGCAACAGGACGATTTTTACTCTACAGGTTGACTAAAAATCAATCAGTACAGTGATTAAATAGTTAAGAGCTCTTGAATTCCAATTCTGAGATACAACCTATTGATTGTCCCGTCGATTACCGGGACTAAATCATCTTGAGTGATATGCCAGAAGGAAAGTCGTCGATGCCAAATGTAGAAATGCCAACGCCAAATCTTAGTAATGACCTGGAGCAAGTAAGGCATATGCTGGAGCAGCGCTTTTCTTGTGATGTCTACCTGTCCAACACAAAATTATCGGCATCATCTTTCTGCACCCCCGGGGATTATATAGTTGAGTTTTCGGATGATGAACTTGAGAAAGAGTTTTGTGAACGAATGCAAGACCTCCCACAAGTATATGAATTCAGGGTCGTAATCTCCGCTGGAGAAGTCCTAACTTTGGATCATATCGCCGATGTATCGCAAGCCATTCATAAAGCAGTAGATGAGGCCGGCATGCGAGTTGTGTCACCGGGAACGATGGTGGGGTTTGGATTGTTTGGCATTCAATTTGGTACGAGCACATTCGTTGTTCGCAAAAGCGCCGAAATGCGGGACGTTTCGGGACGAGATTTAATGGAGCTGGACAACACTTGGGGGAAAAATCTATGTGTAGAACTTGCGATCACGTAGAAGCTGATAAGATCAACAGAGCGATCGCGAGAGGTACAAGTGTAAGAGCTATCGCTAAGCAATATGGTTTGTCCAAGAGCGCAGTGGGGCGACATAGGTCCAAGTGCATCCCAATACATCTTGCCGCTGCAGAGACAGCTAAAGTCACAAGAGCTGTTCAAGTGACCCTAGAGACATATGAAGACCATTTGCAGACTTTGAACATCCTGCTGGATGATGCGTTTGGCAAAGGTGAAATCTCTTCTTTTGTGCGACTTTTGGCCGAGAAAAGGCGTTGGTTGGAGGCCAGCGCCGACAGCAGACTTAGTTTCCCAAAGGCAAAAGAACCCCAGGAACCTCGGTGGTTCAATGAATTCCAGCTCGAGTGCATCCTGCAGGCGATCGACCTGAAAGGTGCCGACGGCGCTCGCCAGGTAATCGAGACGATAAGGCAACTTTCATCTGATGCATTCCACAGTCTACATCAATAAGCGGGGAGATTACCAATGCCCAACTATGAGACGTCATTCCACAACGCAACAAGGACCCTGAAGCAACGGCTGGAAGCAATTGAGGCAGCACTTGAAGCGAGAGAGCTCAGAAGGGCCGCTAAGCTACAACGAAAGATCCTTCGCTCTAGTGGAACTGTACTATGCGCTTTGGCAAAGACACGTTCCGATAGGACTTATCGCCACTGGACACGGATAGAAAGGCCGTCGGATGGTGAACTGCTAAGCATGTCCGAGACATTGAATATGTTTGAGCAGACGCACCATAATGTGACAATTCATTCAGAGCCGAAAGTCGATGGTTATCGGGAAATTTGTGCGTTCAATTTTCAGGATACTGCTTTGCAGCGGGTTGCAAAAATTGCGCTCTTGCCGTTTGCAAAACAGGAAATCCTAGATTGGCAATATGGCGGACGTGGGGGCCGCAACCGCGCAGCGAGCGATTTAAAGAATGAAATGGATGGAGGTCAATATTCTTGGCGTGTATCCGCAGACATTCAAAGTTTCTACCCAAGTCTGAGCCACCAAGACTTGGTGAGAAAGCTCAATTTGCCCCGCCGGGTAATTGAGTCCCATGTTCTATCCTCGGCCTATCGGGGCAGGATGGTTGTTGGAGGGAACATGCGTTCTCCCTCCAATGTATTACATGGGGAACAGGAAGTACGGGATCGGTGTGGAGTACTCCAAGGGTCGGCTTGTTCGCCATTGGTAGCAGATGTATTTTTAAGTGAACGGCTTCGCCAGGTGGCGCGCGGACATTCACTTGACTGCAGAGCTTTTTGCTATGTTGACGACTTTGTGTTTCTTCTAAAGTCATATGATGACGCGCAATGCCTGATTAAAGCCCTCCTGGACGTTTTTACAGACGCCCCGGCCCGCCCGCTAACTTTCAAGTATCTTGAAGCTAAGCCGCTCAATCAAGAATTTCGTTTTCTTGGGTATGATTTCATTCCTCAATCAGGAGGGGTCGCAGTCGATATTCCACTTGATAAGGTCGCTGGCCAGGAAAATCACGTTATGGAGCTCGCGAAAGGGAGGCGACAATCGCGTGGGGTGCGATCCGGGCGAGTTAATGACAATCCCATAGATGCCGCTCTGAAGAGCGCCCGAGGATGGGCAAACTCGCACAGTGTTTCACCCCAGGCCGAAGTTATTGGTCGAGGGTGGCATTCCGCTCTTGAGGCAGTCCAGCGAGGGACGGGAGTAGATCAAGCATTTGAGGAGTACGCTTGGCAGCCGCTCATGTAGTTTCAGTCAGGCTATTGATCTTTAGGCGTGATTCGACCTCTTCAGCGCGACGGACCTTGACAAACAACAGAGCGCCGCGGTTAGTCAATCATGATGTATCTGGTCTGTTTAAACCCAGCGGTGACAAGATCATCTTCGTTTGGAGTTTCCTTGAAGGCTTCTGCGATCTGAAGAGACGCGTCAAGATCAGCGGCCGGATGGAAGTAGGTCATCTCTTCTCCTGGATAGCCGGGTTGCTCGGCACCGCCCTTGAAGGTGACCGTTATGCCATCAGGCTCTACTTGCATCCGAGCTCTCAAATGGCTCGCCCGCCAAGATGCACGATATGCAGCAATGCGCTCAACTTTCTTCATTACTGGGTGCAGATCCATGCAAAATCCTCAGTTTGGTTTGAAGACGTTCTCTCGATGCCATGCAAGGCGTTTGATGTGATCCTCAGATATACGAGTGAGACGCATAGTCTCTGATATCCCAAGCTTCTCCCTGTCATGGGATGTCAATTCTGGCGAGAGAATGATTTGACCTGCGTTGTCAAAGCTGATCAAGCCGGTGTCAAACGCGGCGTCAAGGTGGGAGGCAAGCAAGAGGCCATTCATTACGTTGAGCCGCTCTGCATCATCCTCGCAAATGGCCCACGGGATGATGTGACTAGCTCGAAGCAGATTTGGGTGGCTCACCCCAGTGACAGCGCACTGCTCGTTCCAGTAGAGCATCAGCGCCTTGCGAAAGACATCTTGTCCAACGCGCTCCTTGCGAAGTCGCTCAATTTCGGTTGTCGACGGTGGTTCTTCCTTGAGGCGCTTCTCAAATTCGCGAAGGGGCTCGGTCGGAAGCGAGCGAGACAGTCGATAGACCTGCGCAACAAGCAGATTTACGGATCGCAAATCCGGAGCTGCAAATGCAACAAAGCCGGAAGGAGGTGTGGGCGGTGCCGAGTGAATGCCGGTTTCTCCCATTTCGTGCGCCGCGCCGACATGGTCTGTACCCACAGCGAAGCCACTATCAGTCTGAGTGAGGCAAACCCTAGCAGGGGCCGCCATGGCCTCGAAACAAAGCCAAGGGCCATCCATGTCCTTTTGAATAGCAAATCCATTGTCGATAGCGGCTTTGTCTAGAAGGCTGCGAATTCCCTGGCTTATACTCATGTGCCGCCTCCTGCATGTTGTTCAGAAATTTCCAGTGCGTTTGTGGCGCGAAATCCGATCGCAAATTCAAAAGGTGTCATGTTTCTTCAGCCGAGGTTTTTCGTCGAGATTTCCCGTCTCCGCGAGCCCTTTCGTCGTGGCAGCAACTGGGGTCCGCCGGTGCAGGGTCAAGACGAGTAAGGTAAGCATCCCCGGCCTCCCTGGCGACTGCGATCTCATCATAGATTTCAAGCACGACGCGCTTTGTACGGAACTCGCCGTGATCTCGTTCTTCGTACTTCCGAAGAACCGCAAACGAATCGAGTAGCCATTCTGCTTGGTCTCTATTCAGCTCATAAAGATGTAGCACTGCAGCATCAATTTCGGCCTGTAGCAAAACTCGGCGATCAGGTTGCCATCGGAAGGGCGGGTGATCGCGTTCCATATCTACGGCAAAGGAAACGAGTTCTTGGTTTGTATAGCACAGCTCAAGCACTCGGTCAGATAGCCAGTTTGAGGGCGAGCTACCAAGCCAACCACGACTACCGGTTAACTCGTCGGGAGGAATTGCCGCTATTTGCTCAATGACGAAATAGGACATTGCTTTCGATTTCTGTCTTACACAGTAATCTGCAACGAGGCTGCTTAGGAGAGCGACCAAGGCAGCAAACAGCTTCGGCTCCTTTGGTGTAAGAAGAATGGGGGCTTTGTGGCCTGCCGCAGTATACGGAATAATAGTACCAACAAGTGTGCGTTCTGAGGGCCCCACATCTCTCCATGCATAAAAATATTCTTTCGTGCACTGCTCTGCAAGCGCCGCATCTGTGAGGTCCTTTTCTATCCAGTAACGCGGTTCAATTTTGTAGTTCAGATTTTCATGGTTCGCAGTAGGGACGCGTGGCAAAACACCTTTGTTGGCCTGTTTAACCGATTGACCTTCATAGGTTCCGTAGCGGTGATCAAAATGCCAAAACATTTTTCCTTCATACAGAGGGTAGACTTCCCGGCCGTCTTCAAGGACTGCTACTGCATCCTGCCTGTTCACTATCAGTGGCGAAATATCCGCATGATCCAAAAAGCTGCTCGAGTCATTCGCCATATCGAACATTCTCTTAAAGCTAACTTTCCATGGGTTATCTTCAGGTCCATTCGCATGCTTGCGGATAAAAGCGGGGGCGGCTTTATGAATAGCCGCTGTGACTTCAGCATCCTTTGCCCATCTGAATGCAGGTAGATTTAGAGTGTTTGGGTTGATTGCTTCGATTTCGTCAATCGTGAGAGCATAGCGCCGTTCAGGGTCAGCGATCTGTTCTGGTTGTCTTAGGTGAGCGGTGAACCAGGGTTGATCGATAGGATTTCCGCTCCCAGTTATTGTCAGCAAGCCGAACTTTGTTTCGTTGTGCACACTTTTGAAAAGCTTGTCTTCATTTTCGAATCCATAGAATGAGGCAAGTGTCCTGGTGCTGAGCAGATGACGTAAAAACTCTCGATAAGTGTATCCAGTAACCAGGCCGTTCGGGAGTATCAACCCGGCACGCCCAAGGGGATTGATCAATTGTCGAAAATGATCCGCAAAAACTGCATACGTATTGACATCGCCGACACCTCCCAGGGGAAAACGATTAGAGGCCCGTAGATATTTGCTGGTACAGGCGGCTGCTTGAGATGCAGCGTTCCACTGGTCCAACAAGCGAGGATTGGTTTCATCGAGAGTGGCGATTAGCTTTTTACGTGCCGCGGCATTTTTGGCCTTGGAGATTTCTGGTGCCGTTACTGCGAAAAACTCTTCCTCCTGAAGCTTTATTCTTTCCCAAGGAGGATTGCCAATGACGACGTCGAAACCACCACTAGCCATAATATCTGGAAACTCAATTGGCCAATGAAAGAAGTTGAACTTGCTTGCGCACTGATCAGCCTCGGCAACAATGGGTCCATAGAGCGTTACCCCACGAAGATATTCCCATACCTGGCCACTCGTTGGTATTAGTTCTCGACCTCGGACCGGTACATCAATTTTTGGCGCAAACCATGCGGCAGTCCAAAGATCACAGGCAGTCTTGAGCCGCCAAGCGGTTCCGCCTTGTGACATTATTTGATTGAAGTGTTGACGTTTAGATTCGACTTCTTCGAGACTATTTTCATGGTGACTATGAAGGCCGGCAAAGGCCTCAGACAATTCGTTTTGGCCTTTTCCCAATCCAAATCCTGTATCTACCTTTTCGCGTTCCTTCACTTCTCGCTTGTTCTTTTCGCGATAGTACGCTGCGGGCTCCTTCTGATCTCCTGCTAAGGGCTTGAATGCGTCATTAGGAATGCCATCGCTCAGATCGTTAATGTCGAAAACTCCAATAAGACTATCTCCACAGCGGATACGAGAATCAAGAAAGGAGAGCGGCTTACCTGGTTCCAATGCTTCGATCCAAAGTGCCACTTTGCAAAGCTCGACGGCCATTGGGTTTCTATCGACGCCATATATGCAGTGGGAAACTACCTCGCGCATTGCATGCTGGAAGACTTCTTGACTTGGCGCGCCAGGAGAGCGATGGCGGGCAATGCGTCCGGCAGCTCGGCGGGCGGCACCAAGTAAGAAGTGACCAGAACCACATGCCGGATCAATTATGGAAAGTTTCAGGATCTCAGATGGTGGATCATTGTGATTTCGGAGTTCAGCTGCATCTAACACAGGATCCAAAGTGGTATCTAGAAGGTGTCGGACGAGTTCATCCGGGGTATAGTAACTACCCGATGTCTTGCGTGCATTCCCTTTGGCTGCATCACCTATCGCGAATGAGAAGTTACGACCATCAGCGCTGGCCTGAGGCGTAAGTTCCAAAAGGCTCTCATATACGGAACCAAGCTCTTCTGTTTCCATGTCCCGCCAATTGACGCGCGACATGGGCTGACCTTCTGGCCTAAACCAAGAGATGCGATAGATGGCATGGAGAAGGTGCCGATTGTCTATCTTCGCGCCATCGAGGTTTTGCAATTTCTGGGGCAGGAAGAGACCACCGAGCGCGGCGAGACCCAATCGAGGCTCTCCACGCGCCAGTGCCAGGAAAGAGGCTCTAAGGCCCTCCCATGCGTCCGTATGGCGGTCCCAGCTGCTGGGTTTTGTGCAGCGGTCCCGGAGACGCCCGACAGAGTAGCCATGGGTATAAGCCCTTTTTGCTTCGTCCGTGGCATCAGGAGAAAAGAGGAGCCCTCGGTCTTCCGCAGCAAATAGAAAAATCATTCGATAAACCAGTCGCAACAATTCTTCGTAGAACTGTTGGCCAGAGATCTCACCCTTCTGAAGGGCTTCGCGCAGAGCCACGTTGGCTGGATGTTCAATGAAGCCTTGCCCGAGTTCCTGAAGGGCGGCTTCGACACCCAATCGAAGCTTCTCTTTGGCGGCGGACCCATCAATTCGCCCCCGTTCTCGCCAGCGCTCAAGTGCACAATCTGAAACATTGGTTCCAGCAGACCCAAACCGGCTTTGGTGGATCAAAAGCCAAAGGGCAGAAAAGTCTGGGAAGAGGTTTTCGGTGAAAATCTTCTCAAGGTTTACTTCAATCCAAGCAGGGCGTGTAAGGCTTGCATTGTCGCGCAAGAGACGAAGCGTTAGACCATCCGATGTGATTCCCCAAAGGGCTTCTTCCTCGGCATTGAGATACTCTTGCAGAAGCTGTGTTGCCGAGCGGCGCCTTGACCCGTCGCCAAATTTTTCTGCAATTTCGTCGATGCCTGACTTGCGTGCATCTCCCCCGTTAATCGGCGCAATGACAATTGGAACACGACCATCCTGTGCGGCGTGTCCTATCGGGAAAATATGATCGGCTACATGCGCATGTTTTTGTTTCTTGAGACTGTCAAAACCGAAACAATCTTTGAGAAGAGTTTCGATGAATGCCCCAGAAGCGGATGGCTGCTGGTCTTTAACGGAAGCAAACTGTTCCCATTGTGCGAGGCCTATCTGGAAATATCGGGCAATCTCATCTCGAAGCCTCAATCCCTTGGGAATTTCGTAACTCGTCTCGGTCTGGTCAGGCGCACTGAATGCCGCCACCTTGGTCAATAGCTCGGGTGAAAGAAGGGATCCAACAGATTCAATTGCTGCGAAATCAAGGCGAGCCGTTCGACGAGACTGACGGCGTTTTTGGGGTTTTCTGGCCATGCTATTCCTTACAAGACCGGTAGAAGAACATAGAGGCCGATCACATCGACGGGCTTAACGGCTTCGACCTCGACAGACGACCGTGCGCGCGAGCCCAGGGCTTGGCGGACACGGGTGTGATCCTGTGCAAGGATCTCCGACCTTGATGTGGCAAAAGTGTCAAGTTGGGATGACGTGTCTGAAAGTGCATCAATGGCTCGTTTAATCTCTTTCTCCTTGATGTTCTGAGCGAGATCCATGCCATCGATGTCGAGTAGTTGAAACGCCTCATCATCCGTTTTTGAAATCACACGGGATGAAGCGGATATGGCGATGGCAGCTGCTTCCTCCGCCATTGAAAACTGAGGTCCGAATTTTCCGCGTGAATCGAGTCGGTGGCGAATACGCAAAATATATAGCCACGTGAGTTCCTCGACGGCTTTGGTCTCCCACGCGCCCGTTCTTGGAAGGCTTGCCGGACCATCGCCTCCGTCGAGTGGATCAAGTGCTCGCTCAAGAAATGTTTCGGCGAGAACGCCAGCCAAGGGGTGGGTACGGTGAACGGAGACATATCCTGCGGGCGGGCGCGCTTCGAACGAGATCTTGAGTCCATTCTCGCTTGCATCTTCCAAGAGGCTTTCAGAAACAAACCGCTCCTTTATGTAATCCGGCGTGAGATGAAGAGGGGCCATGTACCCCCCTTTCTTTAGAGGCTCTAGGCGGGCCCCGAGCCGCATCATGGCACGAGAAACAAAGCGTTCGGTGTCTTCATACCCCCCCAATGCACGAAGGGTTGCGTCCCACTCAGGAGCGACGTCCTCTGGCTTAAGGGTTCGTTGCGCAAAAATGGTTCGCGATTGCTTTTCCCTTTCGGAGGCATCAATCCAAGCAAGGTCAATGTTTTTAGCTTCAGCGGTGTCACTAATATCGATATCCAGCGAGAGTTGTTTCTGTCCCGATGTGCGAAGTAAGACCGCGGACATCAATGCCTTGGTGAGGCTCCCACCGTCATCGGGCATCGGAACACGGACGCCTGTTTGTTGCTCAATGCGTTGGGCCTTTCGCAGAATGACCTCCAGGACGGCCCCATCAATCGGATTGTTCTCTCCATACATCAGGATGCTGCGAACAATAGGGCTCTTTTGTCCAAAACGATCGACACGTCCCTCTCTTTGCTGGTGCCGCGTTGGGTTCCAAGAGAGATCGTAATGAATCACTGCATCGAAATAGGCCTGAAGATTGATGCCTTCTGAAAGGCAATCGGTGGCAACCAAGATCCTCTTGTCACTATCCCCCAATTCCTCAACCCGGACTTCGCGCTCCTCCGAAGGCAAGCTCCCTGTCACAATTTCAACTGTATGGTCCTTGAAGTGTTTGGAGAGCGCTGCGCCAATAGATTCAGCTGTTGCGATGAACCGACAGAAGACCACCGGTGCATGGCCTTGTTTGAGAAGGGTTTGCACCGCCTTCGCAAGAGCAACATATTTTGGGTCTTCCTCAATAGAGGAGGCCAGATTTCGCGCCTGAGCAATGAGATCCGTCAACCTGGGATCATCCGTTGGAGCAACAGATTCCATATCATCTTCTGCAAGCTCTTCATCATCAAGAGCCTGAGCTGCGAGGTGTTCCTCTGATATCTGGTTTGAATTGTTCAGGGCACGAGTGCTGAGAGTGCGAACGGCGGCTGCCGGACTTGATCCAACGCAACGCATAAGCATGAGGGTGCCCCAGAATGCAAGGCGTTGGCGCTCCGATCCCTCTTCGGACCGAATAACGTCGGCGCAATAATCGAGAATGTTTGCATAGAAAGCCTCATACTCACCTGAAAGGCGATAACGGAGCTCGGACTTTTCATGTTTGGGGAAAAGTCCGGGCTCCCGCCAGGCCTGAATGTCGCTTCGGCGCCTCTGAATATAGTGAGTTGCTAGTTGCTCACGAGCCTTGCGCCGAGCATCAACACCAAGTTCGTCAAGATTTGCGAACTGCGGATCAAGAAGACCCAGCAAATTGTGGAACGCTGTCTCATCACCAGAGTGAGGTGTAGCGGTAAGTAAAACCATGTGCCTATCGGGATCATCTGCTAGCGCTCGAACGAGGTCATAGCGCTTTTGCTTGCCTCGACTGCCAGAGACCGCCGCGTGAGCTTCGTCTACAACTACCATATTTGGGCAGGCGCGCTTAAAGTCGAAAAATCGTCTTTCGCTCTTGATAAAATCAAGGCTGACGACGGTGTATGGGTAAGCCTCAAAAACACTCGTGGTATTGGGCAGGTCTCGTTCAAGCCGAGCTGCGGCTGATGCAGTCACAGGAGTTGCAGGAATTGAAAACTTGCTTTCAAGTTCCCGTGTCCATTGGTCAATCAGATGCGGTGGGCACAGAACGGTAAACCTGTCGATCTCGCCACGGTCCAACATTTCCCGTAGAATAAGCCCTGCCTCGATCGTCTTACCTACGCCCACATCGTCGGCGATCAAAAGGCGGGTTACGTCCTGACGTAGCGCCATCATTAGTGGGGCAAGTTGATACGCTCGTGGTTCAAAATTAATGCGGCCTGCCCCGCGGAATGGTCCAGCTCCTCGTCGGAGCGAAAGACGGAGCGCATCCCGCAGCAACTGGGCAGCGTCCCGACCTCCAGCATGCCCTGATTTCGGTGGGTCAAATGATGCGTAGCCAACCGGGTCAATTTCAAGCTCTGGGATGATGGTTTCAATTTCATCCTCGGAGCCCGACAAAGGACGTATCTGAAGACCGTCCGTGGCATCGATAACAACCCATTCACGACCACGCGCTCTTAGGAGCTCTCCGGGTGTGAACTTATTTAGTGAACTCATAAATTCATCCCTTTATGGCCTGCTGAAGTTCAAGCTCGATTACTCGTCTCTTTTCCACATTGCTTGGAAGAACAAATAGACGGACGCCTCTGGCGTCCAGAGATGACTGAAGACCCGCCGGGCATTCGATTTCTTCAACGGCGGCAACACGGGCGCGTCGCCAGATTCTTGTTACTTTAAAGCCATCAACGTCATATGGATCGTCGTCATGTGGTGGTAGCTCCTCTTTGTCATTCAAATCTTTTGAAATCAGTTCAATTGAATGAGATTTGGAATTGGTCAGCCTCAGAAGAAACTCAAGCGCATTGATGTCCCTGCGGTCGACTACATCGTGGTCCATCTGATTAAAATAGGAAAGAACGCAACGGTAACATCCTGCAACGCAATCAGCATCTTCGATCTCTTCAAGGTCATGTGCGCCCTTTGAGAAACTCTTTGGGTCATAATGCATAATCTCTAAGGCTTCTTTGGCCACTCTCGCAAAAGAAAATTCGTCATCAAGAAGTTGACCAAGCGCGCCGGCGCCCCCTTCGGCAGCTTCGTAAAAGAGAATGGCGTTTCGCTCATCACGTGAGGGTACGGGCTCAACCAAGATTTCACCCTCCTCGATTTGGAATATTGCTTCCATCCCTCGAGCAAGGCCGTGCTGGATAGTTGCCAAGGTGGTCGAAGCGTTATCGCCGAGAGTTGAAAGCCACTTCTGTGGGAACCGCAAGAGAAGTGAATTTTTTCGATCCTCTACGAAGGGAACAATTGTCTGCCGTTGTTTGATCGGAGAAGGTGGTTCGTTTGGATCCTCTTGCCCTTGTCGAAGCCAAACCCCTGTTCGGGGATCAATATCAAAACCAATTTTGTGTTTGTCCTTCCGCCGACGAAGTCCCATGTTGATTCGGCTTATCCGAGCCGCTTGAGCAAAATGCAGGAGTGCCAACTCGCCATCTCCATCACTAAGAAGGCCTTTTACACTGTAGCTAGATTCGTCAAACGAAAACGTAGTTGGTAGCTCGTACCCTTGTCGGCGTCGTTCTTCGTCATTCGCCGTGATACGTTCGACGCCACGTGTACCTACATTTTCGATACGATAAAGGTTAGAAATGATCATTGCGCCACTCAATGCGGCTCCGCATACATGACATTTCTCGGGATGCTCACCCTCATGTCCAGCGCCGCATTGTTGACATAGCGCTCGAGAGTTCGTGGTGAGGGTGCCATCAGGTTGATCTCCCGCTTCCTTAAGAAGAACTCGATCCACACGAAAAGCCCGCCCCTCATGATAGACGAGACTGTGGGGGCCGAACTCTGATATTGCCAAAAATCGCGGACGTTGTATGAACCTTTGGCTATTATTGTCCCTGCCCCCAGAGACAAATGCGAGCAGCGGCAGTCGTGGAAAATTGTAGCCGGGCAAGAATCCTTCCGTTGCGAGATAGCGATAAAGAAAGAAGTCTGTATTTTGCGATGAGATCCCTTGAAGCAATAGGTTGCGCTGTTGATTGCCCATATGCTGGCGGGCTTGGGCGGCCTTTCTTTCCGCGCTGGATATGGAGTAGTCATTCAAAGTCTTGACTGCTAACTCAATTGCCTGCTCAGCTGCTACAAGTAGCTCACGCCAGCGATTGAAAGCATCGTCAAATCGGGTAGGCGCTGAAGCAACGATTTCATTTGCAAATTCTCTACGACCCTTTTTATACCAGAGGGGGATATCTTCCTTGTAGTCGTCTTCCAATGCTTTGAGAACTTTTTCAATTTGCGGGGTTGCCTCACCAATGGCTTTCCTTGATTTTATTTTCTCCTGAATGACATCCTGAAGCCGCTTTCCATCGGATTGCATGTTTAGGTTTTCTGGAATCCGGGCATCGAGTTCTGCGCCTGTAGCCGCAAGCCATTCTGCTTGCAAGTGGCTTGAAACAAGCTCCAAGTTCCGAAGGTCAATTGATGGAGGAACAACTACACCATCCACCAGTGCATCCTGCCGGGAGAAAAAATACTGATCGTGCGGGCTCCGCGCCGCACAATAGGTTACAATTAGAGCGGCCTGACCACTTCGTCCGGCGCGACCACTTCTTTGCGCGTAATTCGCTGGAGTGGGGGGAGCATTCCTAAGATAAACGACGTTCATCGAAGAAATGTCGACGCCAAGTTCCATCGTCGGCGAGCAGAAGAGCGTTGGCAAAAATCTCGCATCTTCGCGGTACTCTTTGAGCACATCCTCTTTTTCTATCAGTCCTTTCCGATCTTCGTCATCATAACGGAATCGAAATTCTCGAAGCTCTCGGAGGTCGCCCTCGACTTGAGCAGTGTGCTCTCGCCCTTCGAAGCCAAAAAGCGCTTGCCCGCCGGATGAAAGTAGATCCGAAATTGTCTCATACAACTCGGTGAAAAAGGCATTGTTGAGTTCTGGATCCTTTGGGGTTTTAGAATAGTGGAACGTGATATTGGTGGCAACAAGTTGCCAACCCATCCCCCCGACAGGGGACGATACTTCATTCACCAGGCCATAATTTTGAGATGCGCGAAGAAGGCCTTCGAGGATTAGGGGGATCTCTTTTGATCTAGGCGGTTTGCCACCAAACTTCTGTTCGCCTAGTTTTTTGCCAATAGCACTAGTTGCCGTGCCCCGTACAATTCTTGCTTCATCCCTTACGCGAAGTTCCTTAGCTTTGGGAGGATCCAGCATTAGAGTTGTTGCTATCGTGCCATCGTCCTCAATGCTCCAAGGACTTTTTATCTGGCCTCGCATTCGGTTGACCAAGGTTTCGACTTGGAGTGTTTCGAGGACGGAGGTGTTGACGGCAAGACCCTTTCTCATGTGATCAAAAAGGGATCTGAGGGCCATTTCTCGTTCACCAGGGGTGCATTGGCTCAAAACAGGGTGATCTTGGAATTCCTCATCATCTTTGGCCAAATCTTCCAGGTGACGATATGTTGCGGAAAGTAGGCCCAGCTGCTCCAGGTTTGGATTCGTATATCGCCAGCCGCGTCTTTGGTCGATCCAAAACCGATGTTGAAGACCTTCTCGTAGAATTGCTTCCGCATCGATTAAGGCGCCGGCCTTGAGCTTAGGATTGTCCAGCCACTCACATCTACGTTCTAGGAACTCGGGACCAGCTAAAAATCGAAGTGCGACTTGGATGCGCTCTCCGAATTTTGGCTCGTCTAGACCATCTTCACCGGCGTCCTTTATTGCTGACAGAATTGCACCGCGGAGCATGGATACAAAAATAAAGTCATTAAAATGCCCGGCCTGCAGTGCTGCGTCCTGACGGTTGTCTGTAAATGCGAGGAGCTTTCTTGTTTGCTCTGGAATAGGTGAATCTGGTTGATTGAGCCAACGCAATATGTAGGAAATAATAATGGTTGTTGCAGAGCTCCGTCCTTCCGCACTCAATGATGCAAGTTTGTTGATGTCTCTTGCGCTTGAGGTGTTCACATCCTTACAGGTCGGGCAGAAACTATACTTTCCGGAAACAAACCAGACGCGCCGCCCTGATGATTCGACTTCACCAGTCGGGAGAACGTTGAAAGGCCGAGCCTGGCGTTTGCGATAGGTTTTTTTAAGGCGTATTTCCCCCTTTTTGGTCTCCTCAAGCCACTGTTCGGGGTAATCAATTGCGAGCCCTGCAAATGTAAAGGCCTTATCTGAGGGCTCAGGCATAATGAAGCCCCATTGGCCGTCCTCTTCTTCATCCCCGTTGGCTGGAACGTCATCTATTTCACGCTTCTCAAAAACCTCGGAGCCTGCGACGTTGCAAAGAGTCACTGGGTGAAATTCTTGGCCACAGGAACGACAAAAGTGCGTAGGATAGAGGCGGTTCTCGGGGCTCTGAGGATCAAACTTTTGACCATTAAACGTTGTTGTTCGTTGTCCCTCACCATGCAACGTCGCATAGAGGCGCCCAGCTCCCGAAATAAATTGATGGAGCTTGAAAGCGAAGAGGGGGTCTACGGTTCCCTTTGGAACACCTCTGTCCGCCTCTGGTGTGCTGAAAGCAATTAGCGCTTCCTTTAGCGCTTTCTCACAGATGTCCTCAGAAAGGTCCGCATCTTCTCCCAGGCGAATTTTTGCATCGGAGAGCGAAAGTGGATTTGCTCGTTCAGGCTTACGATCAACATTCTTCAATCCCAAGCTGGTTTCAACCCAAATTGCAAGGTCATCATCGGCAAGATCTGCATTTGATTTTCTGACGTATGCATTTCCCTCGCTTACCTTTTTAACAGCATCGTTCAGCCCAGCTAGTCCCAAAGTTGCACTTCTTTTTGGGTTCGTTACTCGGCGTAGCGTCTCTGTAACAACAGCATCCACTTCGATACTCGTTCCGAATATTTGAGATGCTATCTCTGCAACGGCTTCGTTCTTTGCCTCCGGATTTCCTTCACTAGCCATCGTGGCGGATGTGCCGACGCAAAGCGGTGGATTATCTGGATCACCCATTCTTGCCTTCAGACGTCGCATCAGCATTGCTACATCAGCACCCTGGCGGCCCCGGTAGGTGTGAAGCTCATCGAGAACCACGTATTTTAGACCGCGACAATTCTCTATAACTTGGCGATCCAACTCATTTTGGCGCGTCATAAGAAGTTCGAGCATCATAAAGTTTGTAAGGAGAATATCAGGCGGGTCATTTTTGATGCGTTCGCGTTCTGTCGCCCCTTCCTGGCCAGTGTATCGAGCGAATGTAACCTGTTCACCCCCTTTTGCTCCCAGATAGCGCTCAAGCTCTTTGACTTGGCTATTTGCTAGGGCGTTCATCGGATAAATGACCACGGCTTTTGTGGACTTGGGCTTGGCAGCTTTCTTCTGACGAATAGCCTCGTTGATGATGGGTATGAAGAAGCATAGGGATTTGCCGGAGCCTGTACCGGTGGTGACTACAAAACTCTTGTCCTGAAGGGCCAATCCAATGGCTTGTTCCTGGTGTTTTCTTAGTGAAGGAAGGCCGCCAAATATTTCCTCACATTCTGGTTCAAGGTCTTTGGAATGAACAAAATCTCGAATGGTCCCACCGCTTTCATAGTGCGGGTTGAGTTGGACGAGCGCGTCGGGCCAAAACTTCTTTGTTCCGTAAAGGCCGTCTACTTTTTGTTGCAGATCTGGCGAGCGAATTTTGGAGAATGAACGCGCAAATCGGGTGTAGTTGTCGAGGACGAAGTCGTCCAGATCAAAAACGTCCATTCAATGCTCCATGAGATCTTGGATAAATACGCTCTACCCCGGGTTGGTTGTGGGAAAAAGCATATATTGAATTGCCAGACACGTAAATCTCTTTAGATTGTGGGCATCTGAGTTTGTATCATTGCTCCGCTGTGTGGAAATTTCTGATGATTTTTGAGCTGATTGCCTGAGTGTGAGGAGGATCTATCGTGTCTGGAACAATCTATATTCTTACAAACGAAGCGATGCCGGGATATGTAAAAATTGGAATGACTACAAATCAAGTTGAGCGAAGGATGACCGATCTCGATACGACCAGCGTGCCATTGCCATTTGAGTGCTTTTATGCGGCGAAAGTAGAGAACATGCAGGAAGCGGAAAAATTGCTGCATGATGCGTTCGCTGATCATCGTGTGCGAGCACGGCGAGAATTCTTCCGCATTAGTCCGGAACGTGTTGCTTCGGCTCTGAAGCTATCTCGTGGTGAGGATGTGACGCCCAAAGAAGACATTTTTGAGGATCGAGACGACGAGCGAGCTCTGAATGTAGCGCGCGAACGTCGAGGACGCTTTAATTTTCGGGTGGTTGATATTCCAGCTGGTGCCATCCTCACGCATGTGAAGGATGAGAACGTAACATGCGAGGTACTTGATGACCGAAGGGTGAGATTTGAGAATGAAGAGATGAGTCTGTCCAAGGCAGCACTGATGGCGGTCAACAAGATGGGGTATACCTGGAAAGCTGTATCGGGACCAATGTACTGGGAGTATGAGGGGCGGACATTGGATGAGATCAGGCTGGCACTTGAGGACGGTGGATAATAGGAGATTGAGTTTGTTAGAAACGCAGTTGGATACTTTGCAACGGGTTGCAATAACGACTGTATGTCGTTTGTGTTCGACTTGCGCCGTGCCGCATGGCAATTACGGTAAAGGGCGCAATACAGTCGAGGTATCTAGACGAATTCAAATTACGCAGCCTCTCTTAGGAGCACGGAAATATTGAATATCGCTGTTATCGGTCCTGAGAAATTTGCTTTCCAGGACATGGCTTGCATCGAACTGGCTCTAAGCTATCGTCCATTCGGTGCGTTTACTCTCGTACCAGAGCCGAATGATGGTGAGGATGCTAGTCTAATATGGGCTGCAGAGCTTGGTCAAACTCTTGAAGTTCAGGTGAAAGGTGCGCAGGGAATCGCTGGCGTCGCGGAGCTGGCAGAATATTTTTTGCATTACCCTGAACGAGAGGCGTGGGGGTCGTTGTTCGAGCGAGTTTTTGGTGACGATACGCGATTTGCCCTGTTCATACTCACGGCTCGATGCAACGATGATCTATCACCTCTGCTGCAGCGGCGGCCACTTGATGGGCTCCCAACTGAGGAGCCAGCTCCGCGTGCGCTTGCTGAGGCACTGCGTGATGAGTTTGGTAGGATATCAAACGTTAAGCCACGGAAAAATGCTAGCAAACTCAAACTCGCGCGTTTGAAAAATGCAGCGGTGCTCGCCGCGCGTTCGATCGTCGACTTCGAGCGCGTGCTTGCGAAAACAAGCTTGGTTGATCAAGAAACTGCCGAGACGATTGAAGTGAGATTGCATGCGATTCTACGCGCCGAGATGTTCGACACTCTATCGTTGCGTGGTATTCTTGCCGAGCTAAGTGACCTTATGGCTGTGTCCAAGCGCACTAAGGCCGACGCCCTAGCCCCAATCCTACGCGAGCTTGCTCAACGTGCACCAAACGCAATGCTGCCTGACGGTTATCTCGAGCGCGGCATTGAGGCCGATCTTGAGGTCCAGCTTCAAGAAGAACATGTATTGCTACTTGCCGGCCCACCGCGTGTGGGTAAGTCTTGGACTGCTCGAGCGATCGGCGGCAAGCTTCAAAAGGGCGGTTACGAAGTCAGACAAGGTGCCTTTGTTGAGGAGGCCGAGCGCTTCCTGACCGATCCGGTTGGTGCCGAGCGTGCTTATTTGCTCGATGATCCGATCGGCGCGCGCGAGTCCTTACCTGATGCCAACGTCCGCCTTGCGGCCCTTCGTACTTTAAGTGAACGTATTCCGCCAAATCGTCGTCTCATTGTCTCCCAGTCAGAGCAAGCCCTTTTGCAGACAAGAGCCGCAACTAACCTTGCTGCATGCGCGCTTGGCGGACGGTCGTGGCTGCGGCTTGAGCCTCTGGAAGTCGAGCGTGCGCAGGCAATTTGGCAAGCAGCCTCTGATGGCCAGGCATTGCCCGCTCCAGTAGTTGAGCGGGTTGAGCAATTGATCGCGCAGGAGCCGAAACTGCGTGACCCCGGCGCGCTCGCCTACCTCGCGCAATCCTGGGACGATCTTCAAGATGATCCACTAGATGCGGAGATCCTGCATCAGGCGCGGAAGGACGCGGTGGATTTCGCGCGCGCATTGGCAGCATCTGCAGCTGGTATTGGCGATATGTTGACCGCCTCAGCGTTAGCTACTTCTGCGTCCGAGGGTGTCGTCGACGCCGAGCTCGCCTTTATCGTCAACGGTGATGAGGATCGACCTGGGTTTGAGCCGTCGCATTCGGTGATCACCGTGGGCGGTCGTCCACGGCCCCTGCCCGTCTACGAGGTCTCGCCATTGCTCACAGAAGGCCAGCAGCATGCTCTAGAGACGCTTCAACGCCGCCGCGTACTTGAAGAGCGCGATAGTCTATTTAATTTCACCCATCCCTATATGCGCGCCGGTGCCCAGACGTTGATTTCGCCCGACATCCCGCACGACCAAGAACGCATATTGGGGCAAGTTGAGCGCGCGTTGGCCTGCTGTTCCCCAATGACGTCGCTTGCCGCAGCCCGCAATCTGCGTTGGCTACGGCAGGCCTTGCCGGCCAACGGTGGCAGCGCGGTGTTTGGTTTGGCACGGTTCGGCATCCGCTCGCTATTTCCAGCAACACGCGACTATTGCTTTGAATTTCTCATTGAGTTCGTCGATCAGTTGCCCGAAGAACTCAAGAATGAAGTGCCGCACTGGTCGGAGCGCATGCTGATCAAGCTCGAGGACATTGATGTTGGACATGGTGTCGGCTTCATCACGGACCAACGCAACTGGCCCTCCAAAGTCTCGCCGTTGGCCCATGTGCAACCCTATTTAGACGCGATTGAAGAGGGCGAGCCAATTGCACTTGATCTTTCGTTGTCGCAACGCCTTCTCCATACTCTCGACGAGAACCCAGCAGCGCTAACTCATGCAGCTGTGCGTCGCTTCCTTCGCGCCGATGAAGCCGTGGTTCGTGCTGCGGCTGCTCGCATATGGTGCCGACTACCTCATGAGGAGGATGGCGACATTCTTGCTCGGCTTGACGGCGATGCGGCGCCAGCGATCAGCGTCGCGATATTGAATCAACTTGTGCAAAGCTGGGACGGGTTGGTTGAATCCCGACGCGAACGGATTCTTGACATTCTAGTCACGCATGCCAGCTCACCGGGCTGCGCGAGCGTTCTGCATAATCGGCTTGTACTGTTCAATAGGGTAGAGCGTTTCGGCAAACAGCCTCCCTGGCCTGTTTTTGCAAAGCTCATGCCCGTAGTCATTGAGCATCTGCCGCTTAGTGTACCTTTTGAAAATGGACGCCTAAATTATGTCCTCACAGACGCGATGCGTGAATTGCCCCCCGAAACGCTCTCACCACTTGTCAAAACCTGGAGCGCGCGCTTGCTGCGGCGGATTAAGCGCTATTTTCTGACCGAATTTGAACTCGCGATCGTCGACCCGCTCCTCAAATTGGCGGATGGGGAATTAAGGCTGCAGATTATCCGAGATCTATTTGGAACAGCCGATACAGGAGCGCGTGTTGTGACGGTCAAATCGCTGACCGACAATTGGGAAGCTCTGAACTCCACGGAACGCGAGCTGCTCAAAGACGTCCTTGCAGAGAGCGGCGATGATGCCCGGTGGCTTGCCGCCACAGTTCTAACTATGCAGAACCCGCCAGATTCATTGGTGACCACCTTAATTGGCGATCCCCAGACGCTTTTGCTTGCGGCAAATGAGATGGAGCTCAAAATTGGGACGACACTGTTTTCCGCCTGCGTCCATATGTTTGTGGGTTGGCCTCAGCCGCTGTGGTGGTATGGGACGCATCATTCGCAGAGCCCGATTTGGGCTCGCGTGATTCGCCAACTCTCGAGTACACCCAACCATGATCTCCATGCCGTAGCCTTTTACGAGGTCGCCAGTTTTGGTGTGGAGAGCGAACTTGCGGAGCTCGTTGATAGCCTGCCAGAGCCAGATCTTCCTGACACATTCCAACGGCTGCTGAACTATAAAATTTCGCATGTAGCTGATTGGCGCCGTGACGCTTGGCAGCGGCTTCTCGCACGCGGGGCGGAGTTACAGCTACTCGACGGGTTCATAGCACAGATCGATGCCGAGCTCGAAGGTATCTTAGAGGATCTGACAGACATAGGACCATGGCTTGGCAAGGGCGATTTTGCTTCGCAAATCCTGGAACTTCTTCCCAATGACCTCAAAGCTCTGAGCAGTCTTCGCACCATTCGCAAAACACATAAGGCAATGCAGGAGGAGCTGAAGGAGATGGACGGCGCGGTTTCGGCGAAAGCGGAGGAGGTTTTCGCGAGGCTGTGCGCCGAAGAGCTGGTTTCGCTCAAGGCAGAGCCTCCGAGGCTCCACGGCAGCTGGAGTGAGGTCAGTCGGACCTTCAAAGAACTTGGAGCCAAAACGGAGATACTCGAGGAGGTCGACGCGCGTCGTTTGGAAGCCATAAAGCATCACCAATCCATCCGCGATAGGTTCACGGGAGCACCGCCACATTTTGAGCTCGCAGGTTGGGTCGATCAAGCTCGCCTTGGTCCACCTGACCAATAGCAGACAGTGAGGGAGCGATTAGGCAGCGCCTTCCAAGTGCTCGCCGTCTAATCGATCTGGAGTAATTGAAGCTCTCTCAAGGTCACCGCAGCATTTTTAAGGAGTTAGCAGTTTGCTTTGCCGATTTGCCAAAGAGTTTCCCAATTTTAGCGCAATGCTAATGGATCGCGGTCGGTTGAACGGGAGGTCCATCAGGGAAGAAACGATCACTGATCTGATGATGGCTTGTCTTGCCGTGATGAGAGGTAACAGCCTTCATGTCAGCTTCCCCAATGAGCCAACAACTGGCGCAGATATGGAGTGGAATTTCGTCAGCAGGGACCTATCAAGTATATACTGCCTATATATCCAAGCGAAGCGGGAATATGGAACGGGCAAAATCTGGCAGAGATATAGCTACAGAGAGTTGTATCACCAAACCGGCAATCCAAAGAAATTTCAAGCTGATACGTTAGTCAAAAATGCGAAGCGGTCTGGAAAGGGCTGTATGCCTCTATATGCTTTCTATCATTCACAGCAAACTTGTGATTGGGCCGCCACGAGCGGTTGTAAGAAACTTATGGGCGTCAATCTTGCAAGTGGCTTTGTGATTCAGTCGCTCGTGCAATCTTCGATTGCCAACCAGGGCAACCGCTTGAAGAATAGAAAACTCGCGACGATCCAGCCGCACCTGTTCAAACTAACCGACCTCTTGTGCCCCTCGCCGCTTCGAATCAAACCAATACTGCAACTTGATGCGGAAGCATCGCCACTGTTTCATTTATACGGCGCGCTCACGGAATTTCCTCCTGTAAGCATTCCAAGTCCAACGGTCATCAAAGAGCGACTAGAAAGGATAATTGGTAACGCTGGCGAAGGTTCACCTGGGCAGTCAGATAGCAAGATTGAGGTTCCCTCGGTTTCAAACGAGGTGCCTTCCGAGATTCTTAGTATCGCAATGAGCATGAGGGAAGGAATGGAACCACCTGAGAAAACGAAACTTGATCGGTGGCGAGTAGTTTTTTTGGAGAGTGAGCCATTGACCCTTGAGATTCGTTAGTACATGGCTGGTAGGAACTTCTTTTGGAAACAGTTGTAGGTTCCAATTTTTGCTCCTGTGCGTGTGCAGCCATTTGTTGGTGGCGGTAGCCAAGCACACTTGGTAAGGCCTTGACGGTCATAGTAATGGCTGCCGTGGGCTGTGTAGCTGTGACGGACTACGCCTTGTCTGCCTCAACTATAGAGACGAAACTATTTTTCAGAAATATCGCAACGGTACCTGCATACTTTCAGATTATCGAAGTGGGTCACGTTTGATAGCTATTCGCTTGGCATAATCAATGTTCTTGCACCAACTGGGGAGGACGAACTCAAGCAGATCAATGTCTGTACTCTGAGCACTTTCCAAAAAACTCAATACAACTTTAGATTCTTCGTGAGCTTTAGCCAGGAGAACTAGTTGTTGCCAGCGCTCTTCTTCTTTTTCCTCTCTTCTTTGAATCTCAGCAAACCGGTTCTGCTCTTCCCAATAAATTCGACGTTCTTCCTCTCGATGCCGGGTTTGTTCTGCCAGGAGAAGCCCCGCAATCAGAAGTTCTTGGAGTATCTCGGTGACTTGTGTTTCTAGAGGTGCTTGATCAATTTCCTTCCAGACGGAGGTTCTCTTTTGAAGAATATGACTTTTGATTTCGAAGATGAGTGTACCGGTTGGCTCTTTGATTTGACGCCATTTTTGATGCTGGTAGAGAGGATCAACCTTCTCATCCAAAGTAAGAGGACGTCGAAACTGCCGAAGGTATTCCTCGCACCGAAACTCGATTTGCTCCGACCCAAAACTGAAGTTTACGCGATACCGATAGTGGTCTGGATATGTGAGGGAATGACCTAGTAGTTCCCAAGCCTTGAATAGGCTGCTCAGAATTCTCAATCGCCGTTTCTCTATCGAATTGTCAAATCTGCCGCTCGTTCCGCGGTCATCGTGATAGGCAATCGTTTGCGTTTCGCGGCCATGTTTACGCCACTCAACTATGATGGGGTGCGGGTTTTTGAGTGTCTTAGGGACAGCAATTTCACCTAATTGTTCGAGTGCCCGGTTGAGGTCTCCCTCAATCGTTTGCGGCAATTCGTTTGATCTCTGATTTTGCGTTGCTGCAAGTTGTCTAAAAACTTGAGTTTGATTTGGCGTTTCTGGGCCAGTCTCAGGGAGGGGCATTTGCCGAACTTTCTTTCCTGCCTGCACTTTAGCCCAGTATCCTCTAGGCGGCACTGGGATTTTCAGACGGCCACAGATTTTTGCAAGGCCGCGCCCGCTTAGGCCGATTTCAGCGGCGAGTTTTGTCATTGGAGTGGACCAAACAGCCTTGTACAAAGCATTTCGTTCTAGAGTTCCACTTTTTGTAATTGGTATCATGTGCTCCATCCTTTCGTTTGCTTGCGGGGGCAAATTCGCAACGAGCTGCAATTGCTGGAACATCAACCGGTCTAGCATTCCGAGAGCCTCGGCCTGCCGTGCGCCTCAAAGAACAATCAGGCATCGAACACAAGGCCTATCGTAGCTAGGCAGCTCATTCGGATTTTTTTGAGTTTTAATCAGATCCTATCAATGAACTGAGTTGGACGCGAGCAAGGAGACTCATTCCTCCCCATCTTCGCCCGATGAACTATCAACCGGGCTTTCTCCAAAATTAAGCCGCCTCATTGCAATGCTGGACTCAGCATCTGCACGCATCGATAACGCCATTTGATTTAGTCTTCGAACCTGGTCACTCGCAAAATCACGAACTTTCAGGTTCTCGTCGCTCACCCAATCCTCTAGAGATCTGGCTCTCTCCTCATAAGCTTCAGATTGGCCATACTCGCCTACGGTGCATCCAGTCTCCCAAAGGATTGCTTCTGCCAACACCATGGCGTCTTCGTCAAAAAATTCATTGGGAACAATTCGACGAAGAAATGACAACACCTTGTGGTTCCCTTCATAGCCAAACAGAATGTTGAGTATGAATCGTAATCGCGGACCGTCGGAGGCATTGGCTGCCTCAAGAATTGCTTCAGATAGCGGGTCACCAAATTCAGGATCTATACGGCTGATCAAATGAGATACATCCCAAGGCAGAACGTCCATATTAGCGTACTCAGAAGCTAGCAGATACTGAATCAATTGAGATGGGGTTTGTTTGAGGATCTCGCCGGTTCGTCCAAAATTGTACGGCACTGCGTCAAATTCGAATGCAGATCGATTGCGTTGCTCACTAATGCGCGACAAATAGAAATCCAATACTTTTGTTGGAAGCCGTGCCGCAATGACAGCAATGATGGCGTCTGCCTCATGCTCAATTTTGTCTACCTCAACAATTGATTCGAGGACTTCTTGGGCTTTGGCATCATCCAGAGCATGGAACAGACCATTCTCATATGCAGCGAACCCAGTATAGCGGACCCACATGAAGCTCCCATTTTCTTTGGAAAAGCGTAGGCATAGCATGAAGACTTTGTCTGTCCAAAAGGAAGGGTCCTCACTGTATCGCCTTACCGCCATATCCATCAGCAAGGCGATCGCGAGCAAGCAACCTTCGTCTATGGATCGTTCTACAAGCCTCTCAACTATTTCTGAGTTACCCAAACCCTTCCCCTGTAATGCTCTAGCAGTTTCTTGCAGATGTTGGGCGTTTGATATCCACTCGGAGATAATCTCCAATGTGCGATCAGATTGATTGCTGGTAAGAAGAGACCCGAGAATTGTTGTGACGATCGGGGAGGGCAACTTATCTGCAGTGTCAATCAATAAGAGGCCAAATTGAGGGCTTTGATCAATTACGATCTTGATGAACCCAATAAGGTGGGAAATCGCGCCAAGGTCAGTTCGCCCTTCGTTGGACAATCGCATGATCCGCTCTTGCCAAATGGCCCAATTGTCATCATTGACCTGATCGGCCAACCTCTTGACTTCAAGATCTTGCAATCGATAAATCGATGCAGGCTCGTCCGTGCCAACCAGCCACTTCTGCTGTGGGATTGAGTCAAAACCAATCAGTGTTTTGAATACTACGTATTCTTCGCATGCGTTTAGCTGATCACTAAACTCCTTTGCAATACTTAGAAATTTAATCCTACTGTCAGCTACGCTAGGGTCCTGTTGCATATCAGCGGGAAGGCGACCGATACTGTCAAAACAATAGAATAGCCTCTTTTCAAATTTCATCTTTAGTCGGAAGGCTGACTTATCAACAACGCACCATCCAGCATCAGCTGCTTCGCGAGCCCCGCGCACGATCATCGCCACGACATCATATGCGTACTCCGGGTGGCGCGGAAACTTGTAGGCATTTGATAGTGCGGCAAGCACCTCTAATCGAACATCATTTGATGTTGATTGTTCAGCCAAATCTCTCAGAAGCTTGATCGCATCTGATCGGAGCCCTTCAATCTCATCGCTGTAGGAAATAGCGCCGAACTCAAATGAGACAGTTTTCGAGGTGCTGCTTTCTCCGGTTACATCAGGTTTCAACATCTCTCCCAACATTGCTATCAGAAGTGGGTTAATCTCCTTACTCTCCTTGACGGTCGCTATCATTTCACGAAGTCGTACCTGATCTGCTGGACCACCTCTTCGCCAGTTCCGTAGATTGTATGCCGCAAAAGTGGAGGCGAACTCTAAGAGTTGAGATCTTGATTTTTCAATATTCGTGATGCGGTACAGCTTGCACAGGCTGTTAAACGTCGCGATAGGATCGACATACCGATAGTACGAAAATATCTCAACGATCAATCCAGTTACATCCTCTGCGCTGTGTCCCGGCGTATATCCAAATATCGTTTCGTATTCTTGCTCATCTGCCTGTAGAGCTAACAACCATGCTTGCTCCAACTTTCCTCTAATGAAGGGAAGTTCTGCATTAGGTTCGTCATAGTGAGGCAATACATCGTTCTTGAGTTTGGCAATTACATCAAAACGTTCATTGTTGTCTTTGGCCGTTACGGTGAGCTCAAGAATATCGGTGTCAAGTAGCGATTTGCCTTCCTGAACTCTCCGCGCATCTTGGGCGATTTTGTCGAGGTAGTAACCGGCAGGGACCAAGTAATCCTTCATAACCTTGTCGAGGCTCTTATTGATTTGTTCCTTGTCTCGCTTTCCGAAACCCTCAGTAGAAAATGATTTGTATATTGTGTCATGGGCCATTTCAGCCCATGCATGGTTCAGCGTAGTTTGAACCTGGACCTCACACCACAGACCGGCAAGATGTCCATACTCTGCTAGTGCGGCGCGGCTTTCCTTCAAACAAACCACGTAATTGTGCGAACGGAACTGATCGTTGGCATCATTCGAGCTATCAACTGGAAAATGAACTTTTGACCTACTTCCATCAACATCAAAATTTTGGTGAATTATTCCAGACTGCAAGAATCTATTTACGTCGCTGTTTGTGTAGAAAACGATCCGGCACCCAGCCAAGTCTTTTCTAATCTCCTCAATATTTGCGGCTTCCAATTGTCCCGTTTCCCGTAACCGATCGGACAGGGAACTCACGCTCTTTGCGCGATACTGGATTTGCTGCAGTCGATACTGAGGGTCTTGAGCGATAGCGCTTTCCAAGATGTGTCTGACCGCTTCAGCCAGTTCTTTGTATCTCTGCTGATGGACTGTTTTGTATTCTTTTAGGTTCATTGCTGACTTCCTGCGGAGGCATTCTCGGTCCTGCCAACCAACCACAATTTATGAATGTACTCAACGTCACTTGCAAGTTTTTATTCTCAGCTTTACAATTACCTGTATACGCTGCCAATTGACCAGTGGCTCGATACATCGCTCGCCTTGGGGGCGAGCAACTGTCTAAGTGTTAGACTTCTGAATTGTATCGTGATTTCAAGTGATCGTTATACAGACAAAAGAGGCTCAAGATGGCGAAACCGGAAGGCGGGCATCTAATCCAACCTGAGAACGACACGTCCAAGGTATGGCGATACATGCCATTCGAGAATTTTGAATGGATGTTGCGCAATAAGTCGTTGTTCATCCCTTCTGCAAAGCTCTTGGCAAATGTTGACCCTTATGAAGGCTCATTGCCTCTTGCCTGGCAGCGATCGTTGCAAAGGAGCGCCGAGCAAGCGAATGACGTGGCAGAGGTCAAAGATCAGAAATTCTCCGATACTCGCGACATTATGAATATAGCAATCGACGATCTCATGAATGCATATGTAAGTTGCTGGCACTTGCACGAAGGTGAATCCACAGCGATGTGGCAAATCTATGGGAAGACGAAAGCGAGCGTGGCCATTGCAACCGAATACAAGCTATTACAAACGGTATTTGATGACCTATTTTCAATAGGGATGGTCAGATACATCGATCATAAGGAATTCAATGAGGGGGGGAAATTGAAGGAAGTCCACCTTTTGTCATTGAAGCGGGATGAATTTGAACATGAGAAAGAAGTAAGAGCTATTTTGCCCGCTCGAGAGTTGTCAAAAGCCGGTGTTGATGTTCGCGCTGGAACCAAAGAGACTGGGAACGGTCTGATTTATCCGTTGCTGAATTTTGACTTCATTAGGCGAGTTGTTGTGCACCCCGAAGCTGAAGGACATGTGTTTGATCTGGTAGCCGACACATCAACCACGCACAGATTACCAGCGGCTGAGAGATCCAAAATTGCTGATCCTCCATCGCGATATCTGATAAAGGACTGACCATGAGGACATTGTCAGAGGAAAACCGCTTAAGCCCAGGTAACAAGTAAGTAGCGACTTCGAATATCAAATCGTTTCCGCAAATCCAGAACCTCGCCGGAGATTTTGCTACTGGTTGCAAATCGACATGGTCGGGCTTGCGTGCCCGCTCACTGTTTCTAAATTGGCCATCAATTGGTACAAAAAGTGGTACAACTAGGTCAGGGAGATAGGATTTAACTCATTGATTTTGCTGGCATATGGCGTGTCGACGGATAATCCCTGTCTCTCCGCCACGCAGTCCAGAGAACCTGTTGGGTGCGAATTACAATTCAAGCCGCCTCGGGTAGCTGATACAAACCGTGACAGTGCTGTTTCCAGAGGTGGGCGCTTAGACGGGAGGGCTTTCGATCTGCCTTCTCGCAGTGCGGGTCGGGTAGAGCACCATTGAGACCTTGATGATGACCTGAGCCCCATCTTCCCTCCATTTTTGCGGAGAGTCTTCGTACCCGATTGTGGCCTCATGCGGCCTTGATTTCCAGTCTTGTTTTTAGTGCATACTCGGCGGGCGGGATGTTCCCGAGTGCCGAATGGGGTCTCGTA
>JAJFIL010000209.1 GCA_021774965.1 Alphaproteobacteria bacterium | reverse complement strand
TCTGGCCGAATAACTCCGATTCTTTCGGGGCGATTCGGCCAGAGTCATTTTCAAAGCCTCTTCTCAATTGCCTCCTGATATTCCGAAAACCAATATATATCCTATCCACATTTCCTTTCTTTTCGTACTACTGAAAACTTTCCAGCACATCAACAGGCTTTTTGAGGTCGATTTCAAAAAAGGCTCTTTTCCGATTTCCCTAAAAAAAACCTTGTAAATTCCTGTTATTTAATGATTTTTAGTTTTATATCTCGCTATTTTTTGATATCATTAATAGATTCTAAACAATGGTAAACGTAATCTTAATTAAAAAAATACCACTCAATTTTCAGGAAATCCGAAAATATCTGCAACAACAATAATCATTTATCCCCCTGAGACGCAAAATGGACTCTATGCCCAAGTTACACACCTCACTAGCAGATGATTCCAGCGCCACCCGCTTAATCCCCTTCGTGCATATTTTTTACCCAGTCTTTTTTTTGAGTCAATGGGATATAAACAATGGATAAAGCGAACCGGACTGAATTAATTCTTCTGATTGGAAGCGCTTTATTGGCGCTGGCGATTTTTATAATAGACATCAACCTCCCTTTGGGGGTAGCAGGCGGTATTCCCTATATTGCTGTCATCTTTTTGAGCTTATGGTCAAATCAAAGAAAAGTTATATTCATTAGCGCTATTCTATGCTCGGTGCTGATTATTCTCGGTTTTTATTTATCACCCCCAGGAGAGGACACTCGGGCCACATTAACCAATCGTGCTTTTGTCTTATTTGCTGTTTGGTTCACGAGCATGGTTTGCGCTTTAGAAAAAAATATCAAAGCAAAGTTAGAGTTAAAGGAGAATCAAAGGCTTGATTTTTATCTTCCAGTTGGAAGCTTTTTACTGGCGCTGGCGATTTTTGCTATAGACATCAACCTCCCTTTGGGGGTGGCAGGTGGTGTACCTTATATTGCTGTCATCTTTTTGAGCTTATGGTCAAATCAAAGAAAAGTTATATTCATTAGCGCCATTCTATGTTCGGTGCTTATTTTTCTCGGTGCTTATTTTTCACCATCAGGCGGTGAACTCTGGAAAGTTCTGACCAATCGCGGTCTAGCTGTATCAGCTGTTTGGATAACCACTCTCCTTTGCTTGATCGAAAAAAGTGATAAAGCAAAACTAATTCAAGCAAAGACGGTTCAGGAAACCTTGTCCAACACCGTCTTAAATAATACTATCGACGGCATCATCACCATCAACGGACAAGGCTGTATCGAATCCTTCAATCATGCCGCCGAATGCCTGTTTGGATACCAGCCCTCAGAAGTGATGGGCAAAAATGTCAAGATGCTGATGCCGGAGCCTTACCGTAGTGAACACGACCAGTACCTGAAAAATTATATCGAAACGGGAGTTTCCAAGATCATCGGCATTGGCCGCGAAGTTGTCGGCTTGCGTAAGGACGGATCGACCTTTCCGTTGGACCTCGGAATCAGCGAGATGCACCTCGGCGAGACCCGCATGTTCACCGGCATCGTCCGTGATATTACCAAACAAAAAGAAGCGGAAGAAAAACTGAGACAAGCCAACCGGAAAAACCAACTGCTTCTGGAGTCAGCGGGAGAAGGAATTTTCGGCCTGGATCTGGATGGGTATACGACCTTTGTCAACCCGGCGGCTGAAAAAATGCTGGGGTACACGGAGGAAGAACTCCTCGGCAAACTGCAACATGCCCTGATCCACCATTCCAATCTGGATGGGTCCCCTTACCCTCGAGAGGACTGCCACATTTATGCCGCAACACTAGATGGCAAGGTGCACCGCGAATCGGAAGAAGTGTTCTGGCGAAAAGACGGCACTCCCATCCCCGTTGAATATGTCAGCACCCCCGTCAAGGAAAACAAAAAAGTGGTGGGTGCCGTGGTCACCTTCAGCAATATTTCCGAACGCAAAAGGAACGAGCGAATCGTAACGGATTACACCAAAAGTTTAAAAAAAGCTAATGAAAAACTTTTCACATCTAACAAGGAGCTGGAAGACTTCGCCTATATTGTCTCTCACGACCTCAAGGAACCTCTGCGAGGAATTTATAATTACGCCACCTTCGTCAAGGAAGATTATGAGGACAAGCTGGATGAAGAAGGCCGGGACAAACTGGACACGCTTGTCCGGCTCTCGCAACGCATGGAAGCGTTGATCAACGACATCCTTAAATACGCCCGATTGGGGCGAGAAAATATGGATGTGAAGGCCGTTGACCTAAATACTATTCTGAAAGAGGTTCTGGACAATCTTCAAATTCTTATCCAGGAATCCAACGTGGACGTGCAATTTTCTACGAACTTACCTATCATCGCTTGCGATTCAACTTTAGTGAAAGAGGTATTTCAGAATTTGATCGCCAACGGCATCAAATACAACGACAAGCCTGAAAAAAAGATAGTAATTGGCTTTAATTCAAGAGAAGGCTTATCGAATGGAAACGGGAACGTATCCAACGAAAGCCATTCCGACGTTTTCTACGTGAAGGATAACGGCATCGGCATTGATGAAAAATATTTCGAATCCATATTTCGGATTTTCAAACGATTGAATGGAAGAAAAAAATTTGGTGACGGTACAGGTGCAGGAACAACCATCGTCAAAAAAATAATCGAAAAACACAAAGGAAAAATCTGGTTGGAATCTACGCTAGGCGAAGGATCGACATTTTATTTTACCCTGGAGAAAAGCGACCATGAACAACATCAAGTCCAACCATTGGATTCTCATAGTCGAAGATAGCGACACCGATTATGAGACAACCGCACGGGCATTTAAAAATGCAAAAATGGCGAACCCTATCAATCGCTGTGAAGACGGGGAAGAAGCTTTAGATTATCTTTTTCGGAGGAAACAATATACTGATCCGGAAACCTCTCCCCGCCCCGAGTTGATCATGCTGGACCTCAACCTTCCTGGAACCGATGGCCGTGAAGTGCTGGAGGAAATAAAAAAAGCCCCCAACCTTAGAAGGATTCCCGTTATTGTTCTCACAACCTCATCCGACTCCATGGACATAAATAAATGTTATAACTCGGGAGCAAATTCTTACATGGTGAAGCCTGTTGACTTGCCTGGTTTTTTTGAGTCGATTCAAAGACTCCAGGAATTCTGGTTCGAAGTGGCGCTCTTACCCGTGGAGGACCGTTAAAAATGGAACCTCGGCAAAGCCCGCTTAAAATTCTTATTGTGGACGACGGTCCTGAGGACCGGGAAACGTACTCGCGTCATTTGAAAAAGAGCTTCACGGATTCGGATTATTCCCTTTTTGAAAGCGAAACCGGACACGAAGGAATACAGCTTTGTAAAGAGGAAAGCCCGGATTGCATCCTCCTGGATTATTCATTGCCCGATATGGACGGCCTGGAATTCCTTTCTCTATTGAAGGAAAGAGGCTATTCTGGAACGGTCATCATGCTGACTGGCCAGGGAAACGAAACGGTGGCTGTCGAAGCCATGAAAGGCGGGGTACAGGATTATCTGATCAAGAACAATATTTCATCAGAGGCCCTTCATAGCACCATCATCAAAGCAGTAAAAGCCAATAAGCTCGATGAAACCAAACGATGGAAGACCCAGGCTCTGGTCGATCCTCTCACAAAGGTTTTAAACAGAAACGCCTATAACCTGACTTTAGAGCAAATAATACGGGATTTCCGCCGCTACAAAGACTCCACCCTTCTCATCGTGGCGGATATCGATCATTTCAAGAAGCTGAACGACGATTATGGTCATAAAACCGGAGACCGTGTTTTGTGCTCTGTCGCCTCGTCCATGAATAACTCGATTCGTTCGTCGGATTTCATTTTTCGCTATGGCGGAGAAGAGTTCGTCATTCTCCTGAAAAAATGTTCTTTGGACCAAGGCCAAATAGTAGCGGAGAAAATCCGCAGTCAGGTGGAAGAAGATAATTATTTAGAGAACGGAAAAAATCTTTCCGTCACGGTCAGTTTGGGAATGACTCAATTTAAAGAAAATGACTCGGAGGAGTCGGTGTTTCTAAGAGCGGACCAGGCGGTTTTCAAGGCAAAAACCGATGGAAGAAACCAGGTTAAAATAGCATTGGATTAAATATAGCGCATCTCTAAAAATTGGCT
>JAJFIL010000208.1 GCA_021774965.1 Alphaproteobacteria bacterium | reverse complement strand
GTAGCAGAAACCAATTCCACATCACCTGTTGTTCCTGCAGTCACAGCACCGTTTGCAGATGCGCCATTCACAAATAATCCATCTGATGTAGATGTGTCTAATTCATTTATAAAAATACCACCAGCACCTTTTGAACTCGCCGAAAGATTAGTTATATCGGTATCGATTTCCTGACCCGCGGTGGTTGTACCAATATTACCCGCCGCTTCCATATCCAAAGAGCCTGCAGCAACATCACGCGCAGCTGTTGCTAAACCATCAATAATTGAGCCACCACGTCCAGCAGTCGTACTTTCTGCATCAATCGTAACAGTGCCATTAGTACCATTACCGCCAGTGTTCACTTCTGCACCGCCAAGCGCATTAATCGTTCCATTCAATGTAATGTTATCTGCTGTGGTTACAGAATCATCTGAATTAGATGTTAGTGTTGTATTACCCGCGTTACCACCAGCCGCACCGGCCGTTGCACCACCGCCATCAGCTGCTGCGCCACCTGCTGTACTAATTGGTCCAACTGAAATCGTACTACCCGCAGTGATCTGTACCGTACCACCGATACCACCTGCTTGATCAGTTCCAGCAGCAGTATCATCACCAGCACCACCTGCCGCATTAATCGATCCTGTGCTAGCTAAACTCACTGCGCCCGCAGTATTTAATGTAACATTACCTGCATTCGTTCCGGCAGCATTTGTAACTGATGAGCCACTAGTATTCAGTGTATATGCACCAGTAAGAGTAACGTTACCAGTACCGGTCGTGTCCATCGTAATATTTCCAGAAGTTGTCCCAGAATTTGCTGCTGCTTGAGTAGAATATGAACCACCATTACCTGTAATATCCCCACCCGCATCTAAATCAATGTTGTTACCTGTAATATTAAATGTACTTAAAGCTAAGTCACCGCCTGCAGCTAACTTAATCGTATTATTTGTCCCTTGTGTACTAGCCGTACCGCCCGCACCGGCTACCGCCGATAAATTCGCACCCAAGGTAATCACACCTTCGGTATTCGTACCCGCCGCATCCGTATCTGACGTTAACGTTATCGTATTTGCATTACCTTCCGTTGCACCGGCTGTGTTATCACTCGCACCACCATTCGTATTAATTGCAGCAACGGTAATATCACCGTGGCCATCATTGCCTGTTGCATCTAACACCTGAACCGTTACCACACCACCGTTACCCGCAACTGTTGCACCCGTTGAGGCACCACCGACTGCGTTAATCGTGCCGGCTACCGTGATATCACTGTTACCGCCAGCACCTGCATCCGTCACTTCAACGGTTACTGCACCGGCACCACCACCGGCATTGGTACTCGTACCTGCGCCACCTGTGGTCGTAATGTTATTCACCGCCACCGTGCCATCGACGGCACTGACTGTCACCGCACCACCCGTACTAGCAGTGCCACCACTGTTGGTTGCACCTGTCGTTACAATCGAACTACCTGCTAAATTAATACCGCCTGTTCCAGTTGTATTAAGAGCAAACGTACCTGATACCGTGCCCGTATCATCCACTGCCGTCGTTGTATAGGTACCTGTGCCCGAAGCCACACCACCTGAATCTAAATCAATGTTGTTACCGGTTAGGTTAAAACCAACCATCGTTAAGTTACCACCGGCATTCAACGTAATATTACTATGTGTGCCTTGGGTACTAGCCGTACCGCCCGCACCGGCTACCGCCGATAAATTCGCACCCAAGGTAATCACACCTTCGGTATTTGTACCCGCTGCATCCGTATCCGACGTTATCGTTATCGTATTCGCATCACCTTCTGTTGCACCGGCCGTATTATCACTCGCACCACCGTTCGTATTGATTGCCATAAGGTTAATGTCGCCGTGACCATCATTACCCGCATCAACAACTCGGACGGTAACAACGCCACCGTTACCGGCAACCGTTGCCCCAGTCGATGCACCACCGACCGCATTGATTGTTCCTGCGACCGTAATATCTCGGTTTATCCCGTCCGCATCAACCACTTCGACTGTCACTAAACCTGCACCACCACCGGCTTGACCACCAACACCCGCACCACCCGTGGTCGTAATATCATTCACCGCCACCGTGCCATCCGCTGCGCTAATTGTTACTGCACCACCCGTACTACCCGTGCCAGCATTGTTCGCTGCGCCTGTGGTGACTAAATCACCAGCAAGATTAATCGTACCGGTGCCACTCGTATCAATATCAATAGCTCCTGAAATTGTTCCGGTATTTATTCCTGCTGTGGTTGTAATGGTTCGTGTGGTTGCTAAATCGATTAATGTTGTTGCATCAAGGTCGACTGCACCGCCATTTGTATTGACGTTATGATTAATATCTATCGTTGCGGTATTAACTCTAAAGTTGGTGCCAGCTGCTGTAAGATCAACTTGTCCGTCAAATCGAGTCGTACCTGTTCCCGCTGTGTTCTGAATAAAACTTGCGGCCGCAAACGTATTATCTGCAGTTACATTAGCTGCAGAGTTAATGGTAACAATACCTAATGGAGTGGCATTACCTACCGTACTATCAAAATCTATGTTTCCGGTGCCCGCGGTTAAATTCAGTGCTTGAGTATTATTTAAAGTGCCACCAAAAGTGATATTGCCAGCAGTGCCAGCTGTAGTTCCGGCACCCGCTGTAGTATCAATCGTAATACCGGTACCTAGTAAAACTGGGTCATCAAATGTAACTGTTGCTCCATCACCACCAACACCACCAACACCGTTACCGCCTTTTGATGTCAAATCACCACTCAACGTAACTGAGGTCGTACCATCTAAATTAATTACGCCTGCATTACCACCAACGCCTGCAGTAGCAGTAGCAGTTCCTGATGTATTAATCGCACCTGAATTCAAAGTCGTAGTGGCATTCAATGTTACAGCACCGCCATTACGTCCGACTCCCGTGGTTGTTCCACCTTGCGCATTGATAGTACCAGTTGTGATTGCCCCACCTGATGTAATTTGTACTGCTCCACCATTTGCATTAGCAACTCCAGTTGTAGTAATGGTTTGACCACTAGAATTAAAAGCGGTAACACCTGTTGTTGCTGTAAATGTATTCGCGGTAATTGTTCCGCCTACAGTGATTGCATCAGCGTTATTAAATGTGACTGCACCAATTGCTGTTGAACCTAAGGCACCAGTATTTAATGTATCTACACCACTACCCGCATTAAGAGTAAAGGTATCGAAACCACTAAGGGTCATATTCCCCATACCACGATCTTGAGTAAATAAAGTGTTACTTAATGCGTAAACTGCAGCTGCTGCTTCTGCTGAATCGTTCAGTATTAAACTATCAGTCCCCGCACCGCCTGTTAATGTCATAGTACCAGTAAGACCAGATAATAAATTGCCTCCAGTACCTAATGTAAAACTATCATTTCCTGCCCGACCATCTATCGTAGTAATACCACTGAATGCAACACTATTTGCTGTACCGCTTCTATTCCCTGTTATGGCAAAAGTATCATTACCCGTTGCTGTTGGAGGGCCCACAGCGACGAAGATACTACCATTAATCGTACCACCACCACCTAAATCAGAGATAGTTGTAATTCCTTCACCACCTTCAGTAAGAAAGCTAAATACTGTATTTGATCCTTCTAATAAAGTAGCTGTATAAATCCCATTCGTAACATCACAAGTAGCTCCACAAACAATCTTCGCTGCACTCACAGATTCAAAGTTTGTAATTGATCCTTCATCTCCTGCTTTTACAAAATTACCACCATTAAATGTAGCGGAATCTCCACCTGTATGAGTCGATCCATCGACAGTTCCTGCAAATTGATTTAATGCACCAATCTGATTATATGTATCATCACCTGTACCACCTGTAGCTGTACTAGTGTTAGTAGTAACTGCGCCGCTCAGTGCGAAGGTTGCACCTGCATTGTTCTTACCCCAACCCAACGTAGAATCACCCGTACCACTCGTCGTCAATCCCCCAACTGATAAATTAGCCTGAGTTGTGATAGCAATATCTTGATTGGTATTTGCTGTTATCGTAAATCCACTTGAATCAAACGCCGTGATGTTGCTCGTAGCTGTTAAACTGTTTGCTGTAAACGCTGCATCCACATCAACCAGAGTACTGTCTGAGATAACTACATCTCCAAGAGCAGTTGTGCCAACCGTACTATTAAAAGCTATAGCACCACCGCGCACCGTTAAGCCTTGTGTGTTGGCTGCCGTAGCATTGACTGTACCGTTAAACGTTGCACCACCACCAGTACCAGCAACAGCACCTGTACCACCACGTGTATCGATCGCCATCGTTGCGCCCAATACAACCGGATCACCAAAAGTTATAGCCGTACCATTACCGCCGTTACCCGCTGTTACACCGGTACCACCAGCTGAGGTCAAGTTACCGTTCAATGTAATGGTATTACCACCTGTTGAATCCAATGCAATTGCACCTGCAAGACCACCGTTATCACCGGCAGCAGCACCCGTATGATTACCGCCTGATGTTGTAATTGAAGCGGTTGCTAGAGTTGTACCCGCGTTAATTGTCACTGCACCACCAGTACTCGCAGCTGTACCAGTAGTTGCTGTTCTATTTGCACCTGTCGTCAATACACTACCTACAAGACCAACTGTACCTACTGCATCAATTTGTACGGCACCTGAAGTCGTGCCAGTATTAACTGCAGCAGTTGTTGTAATATCATCACCGGTCGTACTACTAATATTGCGACCTGCATCAATATCAACTAACCCACCAATGGTCGTGATGTCTTCATTGATAATGACATCACCCGTGCCACCACCTGCATTCAATGTCACCGTACCCGATGTCGACGTGACGCCTGATTGACCTGTCACAACCGTTATCGCACCAGCCGTTGTATTTAATGTAACTGCGCCCGTACCATCTTGGTCGAGTTGATTAACGCTAATCGCATCTGATTCCAAAAATTCAATATTATTGGATGTCGTGTTGTCCACATCCAATGTTGCAACTGCAATTTCCAAGGCATTACCAGAACCAACACCTTCTCGTGCATCCACTATTAAAGTACCAGCCGCCACATTGTCACCCGCTGCATTGGCATTACCGTCAATAATTGCACCACCACCAGTACCACCCGCATCAGCATCCAATGTCACCGTACCATCTGTGCCCGCTGCACCTGCACCAGCTGCAGTACCACCTAATGCTGTCAGGGTACCTATCGTAATATTATCGCCACCACTGTTGGCCGCATCACCCACCGTAATATTAATTGCCGCTGCAGCACCACCATCATCACCTGCCGCTGTACCCGTATGTGCACCACCTGATGTCGTTATATTTCCTACTAAGATATCACCATCAACCGTATCAACATCAACCTGACCACCAACACTCGCTGCACCACTTGAACCGACGCTACGTGCCGCACCCGTCGTATCAAGATTACCTACTAGGTTTACTGTACCCGTACCACTGACATCGATATCAATCGCACCCGATACCGTGCCACTTTCCGCCGCAGCCGTTGTTGTAATCGTTTGTCCCGTTGCTAAATCAATTAAGGTAGTGGCATCTAAATTAACCGCGCCACCATTCGTATTCACATCAGCATTGATATCTATCGTTGCTGTATTAACTTGAAAGTCTGTACCTGCTGCAGTTAAATCTACTTGGCCGTCAAATCGTGTTGTACCCGTACCGGCTGTACTTTGAGTAAAGCTGGCAGCAGAAAATGTATTATCCGCGGTAACATTGTTAGCAGAATTAATCGTCACTGCACCTAACGGTGTTGCATTACCCACCGTATTATCAAAATCGATATTGCCGGTACCGGCTGTTAA
>JAJFIL010000207.1 GCA_021774965.1 Alphaproteobacteria bacterium | reverse complement strand
GCTCACGGAACCTGCCTGCATCATGAGGTGGAACTGGTGGTTTTGATCGGACAGGGAGGGAGCAATATCAGTGCATCCCATGCCCGGTTCCACATCGCCGGGGTTTCTCTGGGGCTTGATCTCACTCTGCGCGACGTGCAGTCGTCTTTAAAGAAAAAAGGCCTGCCCTGGGAGATCGCTAAAGCCTTTGATCAGAGTGCGCCTCTGGGAGAAATCGTTCCTCTCAATAATTCGATCGACTTGGAAAACATTTCTTTTTCCTGCGCTGTGAATGGAGATCTGCGCCAGCAGGGAAACTCGGGCCAGATGATTTATTCCATTGCGAAGATCATTCAATACCTGAGTGGTATCTGGGAATTATTGCCTGGGGACTTAGTCTATACGGGCACACCTTCAGGGGTCGGGCCACTGGATTCAGGCGATAAGATAAAGGTTTTCAGCGAGGGTATCGGGGAATTCGCCTGGGAATTATTTTGAATTCCCAGGCATTTTGGGGCGATTAAATAGAAGCGATGGATACCTGTATGTCCTGCTTCAGGTAGCTGCGTAAAATATTTTCAATGGCCCGCAATGTCCCGGTGGCAGAGCTTGGGCAGCTCCCGCAGGCTCCCTGGTAACGAATCCTGAGCGTATTGTCTGCAAAGTCAAGGACCGTGATGCCTCCGCCGTCGTTGGCCAATGCCGGTCTTACCGTTTCATCCAGCAACGCGTCGATCACCGCACCTTTTTCCGGGTCCGAAAGGTTGGGGAAATCGAGTTCATCCAGATTTTCCAAAATAGAAGGCTCGTCTTTTTTCTCGGTTTCGGTGCTCTGGCCGTCATAAAACGTCAGGTGTTCTTCGATCATATCCTCCACCGCTTCCACAAGAATATTCAGGTTATTCGTCGGGAGGAAGGAAACCGTCACAAAATTTTCCGCCAGATAAATATTTTGTACATTTCCCAGAGCAAATACCGACCGAATGAAATGATTGTCAGGGGCATCTTCTTCGGATGTGAAGGACTTGGTTCCTGAAGCGATGACAGAGGCGTTTAAAATATATTTAAAGGCGTTCGGATTTGGGGTCAGCTCCGTATCCACGACTTCATAATTTTTTTCCAGTTTTTCGTTCATAAAAATTCCTTTAATAAAAGGGGTTTGCATTTCCTAATCTTAGATGGACTCAGCCGGGTTTCGGTGCAGGAAAAAACAATTTTACCCAGCCCGGCGCTATTGAAGCATGGCCCGTGGTTTCCCCCAGCTACATGTTTTGCGCCTCTTCGCAGAGGGGTTTGCTCAGCGTCGGTTCTTTTAACAGGTCCCCAATAGAGGACTCTTGATACGCCTTTTCAATCATGTTGATGGAATCGTTGAGCCGCTTATGAAGCGGGCACAAATTGTGACCGTGTTGTTTCAGGCCCAGGGGGCAACTGTCTATGTGTTGAAAAGGATCCACCGCGTTGATGACTTCCAGTAAAGACAATTCCTCAGCCGGTTTGGCCAGGGAAAACCCCCCGTGCAACCCGCGTTGCGAGTGGACGATTCTGGCTTTGCCGAGGGCCTGCAGCACTTTCGAGAGGTAACTGCCGGGTACTTTGGTGATTTTAGCGATTTGCCCCGTGGTCAATGCCGTTTGCGGATAACTTGCCAGGCAAACCGCCGATCGGAGGGCGTATTCTGCTGTCTGGGAGATCATTTCATGATTTCTTCATAAATTAGATATCTATACCTTGACATCCAATTATAGCACGATTATGTTAAAAGTAAACAGGATAAAAAGGTCCTGATATCTGATTATGGATTGGCTTTTCCTGTTGCGGGAAGCGTTTATTGGAAAAATTCTTACAGGAGGGCGTCATGCACATGAAAAATCTTGATATTCATTCGCTGGTCAACGATTTTACCAAAGAGGATATGAGCCGGACGAACGTGCTGGAGGGGTTTGGAATCGATACCTGTTGTGGCGGCAACAAATCTCTGGCTGAGGCCTGTGGCGAAAAGGGCCTCGACCCTGCGGTTGTCCTGAAAGAACTGATTCCGGTTGAAGAACCAGCGGGTTCCGTAGGGGAGGAAAAAGATTGGTCGGATGCAGATTTGGCCGATCTTGTGACTCACATCGAAGAGACGCATCATGTTTATTTGAAAAAGGCTCTCCCAAAGTTGTCTTCCCTGATCGAAAAGGTTGTTGATGCGCATGGGGTAAGGCATCCCGAGCTAGCGGATTTAAAGCAAGTGTTTGCGCTTCTTCGGGCCGACCTGGAGCCGCATTTAATGAAGGAGGAACGGGTGCTGTTTCCGATGATCCGGCAGATAGAATCTGGAACTGGCGTTGAAGAGTTGCACTGCGGAACGCAAGGGCCTATTAACGTCATGCGGATGGAGCACCAGAGGGCCGAAGCCCTGCAGGATAAATTGCGCAAAATCACAAATAATTTCGCTACGCCTGAGGACGGATGCAAAACCTACCGCCTCCTGATGGAGACATTGGAAAATCTGGACGCCGACCTCAATGTTCATCTTTATAAAGAAAACGAGATCTTGTTTCCCCGCGTTCTTGGTACGGAGACGCAGTCCCTGTAAACTTGGAAGTCCATGGGAAGTCCTGATTGAAGAGTGAGCAAGCGGAAGCCAAAAAGCGCGCGGACCAGGAATTTTGGCAGGAACTTTTTGGTAAAGCTGATAGATTTTGAAAATCCAATGTATACTGGGCGGCATCGTCAAAATTCACCGTTAATTTTTTTTTACAGAAAAACTGATCCGACCCATGAGCGAAGTTGAAACCTATGAAGAAGGGGTTCGTAAAGACCCTGACAACCCGGAATTGCGTTTTCAACTTGGGAAAGCGTATTTTTATACAGGGAAAAATACGGAAGCGATGGAAGCGTTGAAAGCGTCCATTCGTTTGAAACCGGATCACGCCGAATCGCATTTTT
>JAJFIL010000206.1 GCA_021774965.1 Alphaproteobacteria bacterium | reverse complement strand
GCGGATACCACCGGCGCCTGGCTGCTGGAACGCACGCGCCAGATGCTTGCAGCCCAAGGCAGCGTTGTGGTGAAGGGCGCAGAGCCCGCGCTAGACCAGCTCATGCAACAGGTGGCCGCAGCCTTTGACGATACAGATTTAACGCCGCACCGAACCCTTTCTCTTGTCGCCTCGATCAGTGGACTAGGGGAGGGCCTCTACAAGGCGCTCCACGAGGGGGCAAATCTGCTGGGCTTTACCGGCCGGGTGGTGGGAACCTTCTTCCTCTGGGTTGGCAAGCCCAACCGAATTCGCATCACCCCGGTTGTTTATCACATGGAGCAAGTGGGGTTGAATGCTGTTCCCATTATCTCTCTGATCAGCATACTGATTGGTGCCGTGCTGGCCTTTTTGGGCTCGGACCTTCTGGCAGACTTTGGCGCGCAAGTCTTTACCGTCAATCTCGTCTCATTTGCTTTTTTGCGGGAATTTGGCGTGTTGCTGACCGCCATTATGGTGGCCGGCCGGTCGGGCAGTGCCTTTACTGCCCAGATAGGCTCCATGAAAGGGCGCGAAGAAATTGACGCCATGAGCGCCCTGGGGCTGGACTACGTGGAATTGCTGGTGCTGCCGCGGGTGATTGCCATGGTCATTTGTCTGCCGCTGCTGACCTTTGTGTCTGACATGATGGGGCTTTTGGGCGGCGGGATCGTTCTTTATGCTTTGGAAGGCATGTCGCCGGGGCTTTACTTTACGCGGCTTGAGAATGTCACTGAGATCGCTCACTTCAATGTGGGCATGATCAAGTCTTTCTTCTTTGCTGCCGCCATTGCCGTCATCGGTTGTTATCAAGGCCTGAAGGTCGAAGGCAGTGCCGAATCCGTAGGCCAACGCACAACCCTGTCGGTGGTGGAAGCCATCTTCACGGTGATCGTGCTGGATGCCATGTTTGCCATCTACTTTATCGAGATCGGATATTAAGATGGCAGAACATGACAACATCATCTCAATCCGTGGTCTGAAGAACCAGTTCGGTGAACAGGTCGTTCACGAGAATCTCGATCTCGATGTCCGCCGTGGTGAAGTGGTGGGCATCGTCGGGGGGTCGGGCACAGGTAAGTCCGTACTGTTGCGCACGATCATTGGCCTGAACAAGGCGCGCGAAGGTCAGATCAAGGTCTTTGATCAGGATTTGACCAAGCTGAATGATCAGGAGCGGCGGCAATATGAGACCCGCTGGGGGGTTTTGTTCCAGGACGGCGCGCTGTTTTCTTCGCTGACCGTGGCGCAAAACATTCAAGTGCCCATCAAGGAACATCTGAAACTGCCCAAGCAATTGATGGATGATATCGCAACGCTGAAGCTGGGCCTTGTGGGCCTGCCGCCCAATGCTGGGCCGAAATATCCGTCCGAGCTTTCAGGCGGTATGCGCAAACGGGCAGGGCTTGCCCGCGCTCTGGCGCTTGATCCGGAAATCGTTTTCCTGGATGAGCCCACGGCCGGGCTGGACCCCATTGGGGCGGCGGCCTTTGATGATCTTATTTTAAGCCTCAAACGCACACTGGGGCTGACGGTGTTTATGGTGACCCACGATCTGGATAGTCTTCACGCTATTTGTGATCGGATCGCGGTGCTTGCCGAAAAACGTGTGATTACAATAGGGACCATGGAAGAGATGAAGCGCTTTGATCATCCTTGGGTCCGCGAATATTTCCACGGTCCGCGCGCGCGTGCGGCTATTGATGCAAAAGGCCACGAGGTTTGAAATGGCTATAAGGTTTAACACAACTGAGGAGCGCGAATAATGGAAACGCGAGCCAGCTATTTGCTTATCGGGGTAGTGACCCTGGCGGCAATCACAGCCATCTTCATGTTCGTCTTCTGGACACTGAAGGGCGAGCTTGATCAGTCCTTTGCCTATTACGACATTGTCTTTGAGGACAGTGTCGCAGGGCTCACTACGGGCGGCGATGTGCAGTTCCAAGGCATCCCTGTGGGCACGGTCACGGACATTCGCGTGGATGAGGATGATCCTTCCCGCGTGCGCGTCACTGTGCGTATTCAAGTTAGAGATGACTTTTCCATCCGCTCCAGTTCCGAAGCAGCGCTTCAGTCCCAAGGCATCACCGGGGTCGCCTTCGTGCAGATCGTGGGCGGTGGGGCAGAGGGCCAGCCTCTGCCACTGGTCACCGATCCAAATGACGAAGAAAACCGCCCCTCCATCGGCTCAAGGCGGTCCTATATCCAGGAGCTTTTTGAAGCAGCACCCGCGATGATGGAGGAAGCCCGGGCAACGCTACGTTCGGTTCAGGATCTCTTGAATGATGAGAACCGCGCGATCATTACCAGCATATTGCAGGATGCGCAGACCATCACATCAACAGTTGCCAGCCGGAGCGATGAGATCGACCGCAGCATTGAATCGCTGAGCGCTTTTGCTGAGAGCCTGGGTGAGACCAGTGATATGTTGGTGACCATGGCTGACGATGTGGCCTCCATCGCTTCAACGGCCAACGACTTGCTTAATGAGGACGTGGCCGAAGCCATTGGCAGTATCAATGAGGCAGCGGAAGCTTTCACCGTGCTGGCCAATGATGCAGACAATATGTTGCGCCGGAACGAAGATGCCGTGTTCAGCTTTACCCACCAGGGTCTGGCACAGCTGGGCTATCTGGTTGTTGAATCGAGGCAACTGATCACCACGTTGGATCGCGTGGCACAACGGTTCGAAAGCGATCCGTCCGGATTTTTATTTGGCGGTGGGGAAACCACTGCTGAAATTAGTGTTCCCGACTAGGGCTGGGAGAGAATGATGTTGAATATGAAAACTGATCGCACTTTTGGAGTATCTAAGCAGATATTCCGAGGGCTGAGCATACTTCTTCTGGCTACATCGGTTTCGGCCTGTGGCGGCGTGAGCCTGCTTGGCCCGGGCGGCCCAGCACCGAATGTCTATGACCTCTCCCCCAAAAGCACCTTCGATGAGATGCCCACGGTGGATTGGCAGCTGGTGGTGGAGGAACCTGTCTCCTCCCGCGCTGTGGACAGTGACCGGATACTGATCAAACGCACGCCGTTTGAGATCGGCTATATCTCAGGAGCTCGGTGGAGTGATCGTGCCCCGCGCATGATCCAGACCCGTCTGGTGGAAAGCTTTGAGAACTCCGACCATATTGTTGCCGTGGGGCGTCAGACCATTGGCCTGCGCGGGGATTATAATCTGAAGAGCGAGCTGCGCGAGTTCCAGGCGGAATATTTCCAAAACGGTGATGGCCCAAGTGTCCTGGTGCGGATGAATTTCAAACTCATCGAAATGCCATCGGCCAATATCATTGCCTCAACCACCTTCTCCCGGCGAGAGCTGCTGGAAGGCGATAATATCGAAGCCATTGTCACAGCCTTCGATGATGCCCTTGGCGGTGTCATGAAACGCGCGGTGCAATGGTCTTTGCGCACGGCAGAAGAATATCGCAATACCAATGCCGACGAGCTGGGACTGGAGAATGGCGAGTAGAATTGGGTGAGGTGCTGCGGTCTTTTGCTTATGCCTTCGGCATCCCCCTCTCCCTAACCCTCCCCCACGCAGGGGGGAGGGGACGATATCTTCTTTGGCCGGATGCACTTTTACCTCCCCCTTTGGGATGGGGAGGTCCGAGCAAAGCGAGGGGTGGGGGTGGCAGGCCATCGTTGGGGCACAGACGAAAACAGAGTCTCAGTTTTCACAACCTGCATCAATCCCAACAAACTACTGCATTCGAGACAAATCCTACAAAGTTAAACCGGACAGTATGGCACAGATCCAAGACACAGGTATCTGGCGGTCTGTCCCCGTTGGCTTTGCTGGCATCGCCAGATAGCGGGATCAAGTCCCGCTATGACGAGGGGTTTGAGTTCAAGTTTCAGAAGAGCTCGCCAAACCCGGCATCTACCGCACGTGAAATACAATTGCCCCGGATCAAGTCCGGGAATGACTGCTTTGGATGGCCGAGGACGTCACCCCTACTTCAAATGACCCGTGGCGGTGCCGAGGATCATGTAGACCTTGCCGGTCTGGGAGGTGAGGTAGGTTTCGATCAGGATATTTTCCCGGTCGCGTCCGCGTGCGGCCTTCAACAGCCCTTCAAAGGATTCGATATAGCGGGTGACCACCGTGCGGAACTCTGCGTCCTCGCGATAGGTGCGGGCGATTTTTTGCAGCATGTCAGCGCCGGTAAAGGTGGCAAGGCGTCGGGCGAAGACGTTGCGTTCTCCGCTCATGTACCGGTCCAGAAGCTCCGTAGACGGTGCATCTTCCAGGGCCCGGTCCAGATCAATGGAGAGCGCCTGAAGTTTTTCGATGATCAGCAAGGCATCCCGTTGGAAAGTGGCGTCGTCGCCGGAAGCAGCGTCTGCGCCTGTGGTACTGCGGCTCGCTTCTTGTTGGTCCATGGACTTGAGGATTTGTTTCCACCCGCGATCTTCAAAGCCGGGAATGGCTGAGCCCAATTCCACATGGGCCGGTGTCTCGCGCCGTTCTGCTTCGCCCCGTTGTTGGCTTGCAGGTTTCTCAGTTCCAGTGTGCACGACGCGGAAATCAGAAATATCTTCCGCACCTGCCTGAGGAACCGCGCCGGTGGATTGAGCAGCCCGTTCGCCAGCGGAAAGATTGCCGTCGTCTTCACTGCGATTGCTGCCGGGGCGTAAACGGTCCGCGAGGGTTCGGGCAAAGCCGCCTCCGCCGAAGCGCCCTTTGCGGGGCTTGTCCTGACTGCCGGGACGTTCAAGGCCGCCAAGCGCTTCTGCCTGACGAGCCTGAGCGGATCGTTCTGAGCGCTGCCGTGGTTCTTTTTTGGGCAGAGGTTTTAAAACCGGCTCATGCGCAGATATGTTTTTGCCAAACTCCGCTCTGCCAAACTCCGCTCTGCTTGGCTCAGCTCTTGTCGGCTCTCTTCTCGCAGGCTCAAGATCCAGCCGCTCCTGTGCGGGGTCTGCCTCAAGGGCATTTCTCTCTTCAAGGGCTTGGGTGAGATGCTGGGCCTTGTCCGCAGCGGCACTGGCCAATTGAGCCAGTTGCGCAATCTGGGCATGGATTTGTTTGTGGACTTGTTTGGCGGCATCTGCTGCGTGGGCCGGGAACTGTGCCATGCGGGCTTCAAAGGCATCTGCTGTCTCGGCCAGTTGTTTGCCCACTTCTTCGGTGCCCTCGCTGACGCCCTGGACGCTTGTGTCCAGCCGTGCGGAAAGCTCGCGCATGCTGGCTTCGCTTCGGCGCAGCTCTTCGTTCAATTCCACCGCACGCCCGATCATGGCATTGGAGCCTTGATCAGCCAGCTCTGTCAGCCGCGCCCGCAATGTGTCGAGGGAGCTTTCAAAGGCCGCGGCCAGATCGTCAGCCTGTTTGGTGAGCAGAACCTCTGCGGTGACAGCCTTTTTCTCCAAGAGCTTGCGTGCGCTTTCATCATGATCGCTGAGGCGATGACTTGCAGCTTGCGATTGGCCGGAGAGAAGCTGCCGTGCCTTCTCATCCTGCGTAGCCAAATGCTCGACGGCAGCTTCGGATTGATCCGCCAAAATCTGACGCGCCGTCTTGTCTTGAGTGCTTAGTTTCGCCGTCGCGGTTTTGGTCTGGCTTTCAAGAGCGGCGAGGGCGGTCTCGGACTGGCCTTTCAATGCGGCCTCCGTGGTGGCTGATTGATCCGTCAACAGATCACGGGCGTTCTTGGCCTGCTGGTTCAATACCGCTTCGGCACTGTGCAACTGGCTTTCTAGATCCAGTTGTGCCTCTTGGGTCAGCTCGTTGACCGTATCTGCAGCGGCGCTGAGTTGGCTGGCGGCGTCCCCTGCGGCCTTGGCCATGGCGGCGGCTTGACCTTCAAAGCCTTGACCTGCATCCGCTGCTTTTTCGCGGGCAACTTCCACTGAGTGCTCAAAACCTTTCGCGGCCCCTGCGACCGTCTCATTGATTTGCTGGATCTGACGGGCCACGGTTTCCGTCATCTTGCTGACCAGGCGATGCTGTTGCTCCATGGCAGCTTCCAGCTTGGTCTGCTGTTCGTTCTGGCTCTCAAGGGTCTCCACCATGGTCTTGTATTGTTCACCATAGCGGGCAGAGATGACCTCGGCACGCGAACGCGCACTGGAGGAGACGGTTTCCAGCTTGCCGGTTTCCCGTTCAATATCCTCAGCAAGGGTCTTTGTGGTATCGGCCGCATCCTGAGCGGTCTTGTCCAGCCCTTCGGTGCGGGCGGCAAGGCTGTCTTCGGCTTCTTTAAGCGCCTTGGTGGCCTTTTCCGAGGAGGCATTAATGGCGTGGGCCTGCATATCCAAAGTCTCGCCAATGAGCTTGGCCTCAGATGACAGGGACCTTGTGACCGCATCCACCTTTTCGCGTTCCTCGCCCAGGCGGTTGGCGATATCGTCTGTACGCTGATCTACCCGCTTGGCGGTCTCGTTGATCATGGTGGTGTGTTGCTTGAGACGGGATTCAAGCTCGCTCACCCGGCTGACGGCACCGTCGATTTCCCGGTTCAGCCCTTCAAGCTCCTTGCGGATCACAGCGCCCAGCTTGGCCACGTCATTGGCCGCGGTGGTGCTGGGATCAACCAGATCGCGAGAGACGGTTGCCAACCTCAAAGATGTCTCATTGAGCTCCAGCAGGCGGCGCAACACGGCGGCCCCCAGCCATATCATGCCCACGGGCACCAGCATGGCCGTGATGATTCCGGCCCACAAGGTTGGGGCGAGATTGGGGACATAGACCCCTTCGGTTCTGTAAAACCCGTAAGAGAAGGCAACGAACACTCCGATCCATGCCAGGCTGAGGCTGCTGGTGATCAGGGTGACCCAGGCTCGGCCTTTCGAGCCGCGTTTGGCTTTTGTGCGACCAGATTTTTCTGCAGCAGGCTTTTCCCCGTCCTTGCCAGTGTTTTTACCCGGCGCTTTGCCAGCACCTTTGCCGGAAGCTGTGCCGGTGGGGCGGGTGATCACGTCTCGTGATCCTGGAGGCATCTGAATCTTCGGAATATCAGAACGCTGCATGCAATTGACCTTTAAACTGAACTCTAAGACTGACCATTAAAACTGACTTTAAACGCCCGCCCCGGATAGGGGAGGTGCGGACCAAGATGGAGCGGATGGAGGGAAAGTCGCCTGGGTGGTGCGCGTTCTGCGCTGGTGGCGGCAAGGCCTCTCGTGCCCCTTTTCGTATTCAGCCGCAAGGATCGTGCGCTTTGGCCCTCAGGATGCCTCCTGCAATGCGCATATTCCTCGCCAGCCCGTGCCCCCGCAACGAAACTCAACGAATGTAACTCCCATAGCCGCCGAAGCTACCCGCTTCGAGGCGTAAAACCTAGTCCCTTTAATCACTTATTAACCGTTTTTAACAGTTGCCAGCCTCAATTTTGGGCCCTGAGGGCGTCCTTAAGCTCCCTCTAAGCTCTCTTGGGTAGGCTTGTCTCTCCCAAGGCCAAATCCGGCTGCTCATGTGAGGCAAGTTATGGGTAATGTTGAGACGATAGATGGCGGGCCCCTGCCCATAGATCTGGAACATCTGTCCCAGTATACGGCCAATGATCTAGAGGTCACCCGCGAGGTTCTGCGCCTCTTTATCGAGCAAATGGGGGAGATGGTCGAGGATTTGCGTTGGGCCATTGAGTTTGACGTCTGGAAGCGGATGGCCCACCGCCTCAAAGGCTCCTGTCTCGGGGTCGGCGCAGGTGAGCTGGCTGATCTGGCCGTCGCCGCGGAGGGCCTGGACGCCCTCGCCACCCCCGAACACAGCGATATTGTGGAGCGCCTGGGCGTGGCAGCAGAAAGAGCAGCCCGCTACGCCAATCAGCTTCTGGAAGACGGCTCATTCGCTGGGTAGCGCTTCGTGCTGGGTGTGGGTTGCGTGGTGAGGGTTGGCTGAGGGCTGGTCAATTGCCGCTGATCCAGTTGGATACCTACCCGATCTTGACGCATCCTATCTCTGTGCCATTCTTGGCATTGCGTTGAATCGTGGAAACTAGAGATCCCATGGCCTTTAAAGTGAAATTCTGGGGGGTGCGCGGCACCATTGCCTGTCCCGGGCCCAAGCACACCATTTTTGGCGGCAACACCTCGTGTGTGGAAGTTTCCATGGGCGGGGAGAAAGTCATCTTTGATGCGGGCACCGGCATCCGAAATCTGGGCAATTGGATGCTGAAAAAGGGTGCGCATGAGGCCACGATCCTCATGTCCCATACCCATTGGGATCACATCAACGGCTTTCCATTCTTCAAGCCCGCGTTCGATGCCCAATGTAATTTCAAGATTATGGCAGGGCATTTGGGCGACGCACATACGAGCAATGGGCATGAGAGTGAAGGCCGCACCATTCAGGGCGTGTTAGGGGAGCAAATGACGGCGCCCTATTTCCCCGTGCCCATCGACATCATGCTGGCGCAGTTCTCCTTTCAGGATTTCACCGCCGGGGATGACTTTGACTTATCCGACAAAATCCATGTGCGCACGGCGCCCTTAAATCATCCCGGCGGGGCGACCGCCTATCGTCTGGAATTTGACGGCAAGTCACTTTGTTATGTGACAGACACCGAACACGTGCCCGGCAAGCCCGATGAAAACATCCTTGGGCTGATCAAAGACGCGGACATGGTGATCTATGATTGCTCTTACGATGACGCAGAGTTCGACGCCAAAGTCGGCTGGGGCCATTCCACCTGGCAAGAAGGCATCCGCCTCTGCAAAGCCGCGAATGTGAAACAACTCGCTATTTTCCATCATGACCCCGATCACGAGGACGAAAAGATGGAAGAAATCGAATGCCGCGCCCGCGAAATGTGGGAGCACGCGTTCGTGGCGCGAGAAAATGTGCGGCTGGTGCTTTAAGGGGCAATGGTGGGCATTAAAGGGTGATTAGGCCCGGATTTCTGCCAATTTTTCCAAAAATGCAGGTGGCGCGCAGCGGGGGTGCAGAGCTGTTTAGCTGTTTAATATCCTGATTTAGCTTGATTTTTCTGAGATTTGTGTCATTTGCCTGCCTCAAGCATTACAGCGATGGTGATACTGAATACCGGTTCGCCGATATCTCTCGTTATACCCTTACATTGGAATGCTGCCAAACGTGCCCTCACATGAGGTGAGCCACGCAAACATCTCTGTGAAAGGATATGATGATGACTACAGGTACCGTTAAATTCTTCAACACCGCAAAAGGTTTTGGATTTATTCAGCCAGAAGACGGCTCGAAAGATGCGTTTGTGCATATTTCTGCAATCGAACGCGCAGGTCTGAGCACCCTCAACGAAGGCGACAAGGTCACATACGACCTTGAGCCCGGTCGCGACGGCAAAGAATCTGCCGAAAACATTGCGATGGCTGACTAACTACACGAAGGCCGCCTCCAGGATTTCCTGGGGGCGGTTTTTTTGCGAAACCACGAGTTTTGCAATGAGCTTATCGAGTTCAGGAAAGGTTTTGAAATGGCCAGATACGCCTTAAAGGATAATCCGGAAAAGCCGGTTTCAGAGGGCGACACAACGCCAACCGCCAAAACCCGCAAATGCCTGATGTGCAGCACAACGTTCTCCAGCGAATGGTCCGGCGAACGCATCTGCCGCAAGTGCAAATCCTCAAACACATGGCGCAGCGCCTAGTTCGCTAGCGCCCCAAAGCCCAAATAAATCAAGTTCTCAACATGCGTGAGCATGCGTTCGTCGCGTGGGAGAACGTGCGGCTGGTGTTGTAGGGGTGTGCCCGCACTGGGGGAGGGGAGTTGGATAATCCGTCATTCCGGACGCGAGCTTGCTCGTGATCCGGAATCTGGACCAGCAATCTGAGATCCGGAGATTCCGGGTTCAGCTAGCTGCCCCGGAATGACAATGAAAAAACTCATGCCCCCGAGAACAGCGGATACCTCGGTGCTGCGCGTTCCTTTAGGCCCTCTGGCGTGATGGCATAGTGCGTCAGCGTTTGCTCATCGTGGGTCATGCGCCAGGAGAGCATTTTCTGGGCGTACTTTAACAGCACTCCCTGATACGCCGGGTCCTCGGCCAGGTTGTTGAATTCCCCCGGGTCCGCCTCCAGATCAAACAACAAGGGCGGCAGGCCTGCGAAGTGCACATATTTGAACTTCTCATCGCGGATGATGTTCATCACGCATTGGTGCAAGGAGAGGCCTAAATCCTGTTCCGCGTGATCGTCCGCCGGGTTACGGAAGTCAAATTCCCAATGCGCTTCAGAGCGCCAATGAGTTGGCGCGGTGCCGGTCTCAATGAACGGTGATAAGTCATGGCCGTCGCATTGCACGGGCACTTCCACCCCGGCATGAGCCAACAGCGTCGGCATGAGGTCCACATTCTCCGTAAACGAATTAATCTGCGTGCCTCTGGTCTTGTCTGCCGCCTTGCGTGGGTCGCGAATGATCAGGGGTACGTGGTAGGAGCCATCGAAATACCCGCACTTGCCGCGCAGCCAGTGATCGCCCATCTGCTCGCCGTGATCAGACACAAACACCACCAATGTATTGTCCAACAGGTCTGAGGCCTTGAGGAATTCCATCAACCGCCCCATGTGGTGATCCACCTCGGTCATGAGCCCATAATAGACCGCCTTGTGACGGCGCAGGGACTTCTCATTGACCGGTGCGTGATAAATCTTGCGCCCCAATTGATGGGCCAGCCAGGGATGCTGCTTGCCTTCTTCCGCTGCGGTTTCTTTGCGCGCGAACGGCGGCACATCCATGGGGTCGTACATGGCGTTGTAAGGCTCAGACGCTATCCACGGCGGGTGAGGGCGCATGATGGAAAGGTGCACCGCCCAGGGGCGGCTTTGGTCTGAGATATAGTCCATGGTCCGGTTGAAAAGGTAAGCCGTGTCGTTGTCGTCCTTGGAGATCGCCAGCGGCTTGGGTGCCTCCGCGCCCTCTTCCCACTCAGGCCCGGACCCTCGCAGGGCGTAGAGCATGGGTCTTGCCTTGGGGACGTCATAGCCCTTGGTTTTGCAGTACTCATACCAGGTGCCTGGGTCCGTGTTCATGTCCAACTCAGCCTTCAGGCCCGGCAATACGCCCTCCCAATTGGCAAGCATGGGATCATCCGGTGCGTGATTGCGGGGGTCCGGCACTGTGTCGGTATAGCCCAGCAGAACCGGGTCATACCCTGCTTTGCGTAGCTCAAGCGCCCAGTTGGTATGGCGCCGGTCCAGGGGGGTCTGGTTGGTGCCGGAGCGGTGGTTCTGCAGATACATGCCGGTATGGATGGAGGCGCGGCTGGGCGCACACGGCACGCAGTTGGCATAATGCCTACGGAATGAAACCCCTTCCTTGGCGAGAGCATCCAGATGGGGAGTTTTGACCATGGGATGGCCCCCGTGGGAAAGGCAATCGCCGCGCCACTGGTCCGCTGTGATAAAAAGGATGTTAGGCTGCATCTTGAGGTCTCCCACGAGTTGGGGTTTGAGCACGCAGCATTAGAACGAGGGAGGTCTCCCATGTCGAGACTTGATACACCGAAACGGGACGATTTGGCTGAGCACGAAGGCCTGTTTCAACTGGTCGAAGGGATGATGGGCTTTCTGCCTAATTCGCTGCTGGATATGGGGCGCAACAAGCCCTTGATGGATGCTTTTGCCGGACTGGCAGCCGTTGCCAATGGGCCGGGCAAGGTCTCCAAAGAACTCAAGGGCCTGATTGCCTTTATCTGCAGCCGCTCGGCGGGATGTCAGTATTGCATGGCGCATACGGCCCATTCCGCGGTGCACGGTGGGGTCTCTCAAGAAAAGTTCGATGCCATCTGGGAATATGAGACCAGCGATCTGTTCTCAGATGCTGAACGCGCAGCCCTTGTGGTGGCGCAAGGGGGCGGGGCTGTGCCCAATGCGGTAACAGATGCGGACTTTGCCAAGCTTAAAGATCACTATACGGATGATGAAATTATCGAGATCGTTGCTGTGATCTCTCTTTTTGGCTGGCTCAACCGGTGGAACGACACATTGTCCACGGAGCTGGAACAAAGCCCCCTCGACTATGCCGATGAGCATCTGAAGGGGCACGGCTGGACGGGGGAGGACCACCGCTAGGGCGCATAAGTGGTTCCCTCGTCCTGTGAGGCCAGGTTAGGCATTTAACCAAAAGACCGTATCCAAGGGGCCAGATTTCAGCTATGCATTCTCCGGTTTTTCTGGAATGAGCGATTATGGTCGAAATTACAGCAGACACTCACGAGATTGAGCAGCAACTCCTTAAGTTGAAGGAGGTGTTGGTCTCCAATGGTGCATTTATTCACGAGGACCTTGTGATTTGCTGCAAGGGCGGCAATCTGACCATTGAAGCGCCTCATTCCATTCCCGAAAGGCAGCGACTTGTAGCGGTGCCGGGGGATGCTTTGCTGACTTTGGATCACTGCCAGCTATCCCTAAACGGTGATGATATTTGCATCGATTCAACATCAGAAGCGATGTCGCCAGTGCAGGTTACTCTGCTGGAAATCATGACAACGCTGTACAATCTTACGGGAAAGATTGCCTTCCATAAGGCAAGCACCACTCATGCTCTTTATCATCATGATACCGAACTTCTTGAGCGACTTGCGGGCAAACAATTGGTTGCGACGTGTTCTGGATGGGACCAGGGGGACTTCTATCTCAAATCATTCCTGGCTTCCCGTAAATTGGGCCGAAAACTCACACCAAAGAGTGTTGAGAAAAGCCAGGTGCTCATGCCCTTGATTGATTTTTTCAATCACCACCCTTTGGCCAAGGGCTTCGTGAATACTGAAGCTGAAATTTCCGTAGATAAATCTACGACGGCCCAATCTGGAAATGAATGTTTCGTCAGATATGGGAAGCATGATGATTTCCAGATAATGCTCGGCTATGGATATGCGGAGACCCAGTCTCCCATGGTTGCCTCGCAGCCGATGACTATAGATATACCCCACTTAGGCGTTATTGAGCTGCAGAGAAGGCACAATGCCTCTCACAATTTTAAAGAGCTTCCAGGTCAGCTTCGCGGACTGGAGCGATACCTCCCACCGGTTCGTCTCAGTGATGACCGAACCCATCTTATGTTTGGTAGCCTGTCAATTCCGCCGGCTTCAGCGCCGAGAGCAATGCGGCGAGTTTTGGAATTCTTTATTGGCAGAATGTATACGGGCAAACACTTCACTGAGGTGTTTCAATTTGCCAACGACGCAGAGCAGCAGGTTATCGATAACAATGTGAAATTCTACACAGACCTGATCTCTGATCTTGAAACCTATGTGGCCAAACCCGGTTCTGAGCAAATCATCGAAAACGTAAAGGTCTCCGCCGCTAGCCAATTGGGTAAGGTCAAGGCTTACTCATTTGAGAAGGCGCGCAGTTAATCGGCGTTTTTGATCTGCTTTGTGCAGGCGGCACGAGGGCGAGGGCAAGGACACGTGGTTCAAATCATCTCTGACAATAGTGAAGTTGAGCAGCAGCTGGGACACCTCTGTGATCTTGCGCGCGCGCGCGGAGCACTCCTCAATGAGGATCTAACAATTGCCTGCAAGGGGGGTAATCTAAGCCTTGAAGCTCCGGAGGTCGTTCCCCAGAGCGCTTTGCTTCTGGCGCTTTCACCCGGTGCGGCATTGCCTTTCAATCAATTTCAATTGGCGTTGCAGGGGGATGATATTTCCATCGCTTCCACCTCCAAAGACATGCCACCGGAGCAAGTGGCCCTGCTGGAAACCATGGTATCCATCTATAATCTGACCCATAAGGTCGCCGCTCATCGGGCGAGTTCCGTGGACATGCTCTTTTTCCAAGATGAAGCCTTACTGCGCCGCATAACGAGTGATGACTTTGTTCAGATGTGTGCCCGAAGGGGAGCTGATGATTTCGTTTTGAAGTCTTTCCTCATCGCGCGAGAATTTGATTTCAGAGCGGATCGCACGGAGAGCGGTCGCAACCTCGTGATTAATCCGATTGCGGATTTTCTCAACAATCATCCAATGGCCAATGGCTTTGCTCAGCTCGATGGGAAAGTGGCTGTTGGTAAATTCGCAGCTTCCGATACTGGCAACGAGTGTTTCGTGAAATATGGCCCCCACGATGACCACCTGATGCTGACGGGTTACGGCTATGTGGAGACCCGAACACCTTTTGTGGTCTCTCAGGAACTTGAGCTGGATGTGCCTGGTCTTGGCATCCTGCAAATCCACCGGCGACCGGATATGCCTCACAATTTCAACCCGGTGCCGCCGCAGCTTGAGGGCCTTGAGCGCTTTCTCTCTCCGGTGAGGATTAGCAAAGAGGGCAAGCGTCTGGAGATCGGATGTCTTCATATTCCGCCTAAAAACTCGCCCCGCGCCTTGCGACGTATCCTGCGGTTTTTCTTCTCGAAAATGAGCGGGCAACCCAAAGGTCGTCAACTATCTCAATTGGTTAAGGACGTGGAGCAACAGATCGTCGATGCCAATCGGGCGTACTACACAGACCTCTTGAGGGATCTTGCGGGTTACACCGCAAAGCCGGGTACGGGACTGATTGTTGAAAATATAAAGGCCATGGCAAAAAGCCAGCTCGGAAAGATTGATGCCTATGAGCCAGCATAAAGGTGGCTAGCCCTCTACAGCTTCCTGGGCCGCTTCAGCAGGTTCTTCGCGCAAACTATCCCACTCAACGAACTCATGTTGAATGCATTGCTCAATCATGGTGCGCCAGACGGGTTCAGCAATAGAAGCCGAAAGCCCTTGCTTGGCGGCTTCTGCCAGAACTTTTGAGACAACGTCCTCAATCCGCGCTGGGTCCCGCACGGTGTTGCGATCCCCTTTGATGCGGGCTGCGGCATCCATATAGCTTTGGCGTTCAGCGATGAGAGCGACCAACACCCGGTCCAGGCGATCCACCTCATAGCGTACGTCCGGCATATCCTTACATTCCGGTCCGGTATTGCGGCGGATGTCGTTTGGGTTGGTCATATAAGGCTCACTCCGACTGGTGCAGGCTCAGGTTTGTCATTCAAGGCCACGACCGTGGCCCGGCACTCCTGTGCCGCCCCCGCGGAGCCGCGCGCCTTGAAGGCGCATCGGCGTGAGCGAGATAATGCGCGCCAATATAGGTGCTTTGCGCCGGTTGGAAAGGGACAAAGAGGCACAGCTTGTCGCAGGACACAATTTGACCTTCGTTTTGTCTGGCTCTTGTGTTTTGTAGGTCTCAAATGGCAAAACCTCGCAAACGGTCCTGTTGGAAACGCTCCAACGGCCAATGCACGCGAATTTCATGTAAAAAGGCTTGGAAATGGCAGAATTCAAGGCTGCACTTAATATCGTCCCCGATGGGCCAACCCCGGACGGCAATCCGCACAAGACGGATGTGATCATCATCGGTGCAGGCCCCGTGGGCCTGTTTGCTGTCTTCGAGCTAGGCCTGCTGGACCTTAAAGCGCACCTCATCGATATTCTCGATCGTCCCGGCGGGCAATGTGCGGAGCTCTACCCCGAAAAGCCGATCTATGACATTCCCGGCGTGCCGGTGGTCTCCGGCCAGGAATTGACGGACCAGTTGCTGGAACAAATCGAGCCTTTCGGCGCCACCTACCATTTCAGCCAGATGGCCATGAGCCTCACCAAAACCGATGAGGGACTATGGCGGGTTACCACCAATTACGACACAGTGATCGAAGCCCCAGTGGTGGTGATCGCTGCGGGCGGCGGGTCGTTCGTGCCCAAGAAACCTCCCATCCCCGGCATTGATGAATATGAAGCAAAATCCGTCTTCTATTCCGTGCGCCACCGGGAAGATTTCGCGGGCAAAAATATTCTTGTGGCTGGCGGCGGCGACAGCGCGCTGGACTGGACCATCAACTTGCAACGGATCGCAGGCTCCATGGCACTGATCCATCACCGGGACGGTTTTAGAGGAGCGCCGGCAAGCGTCAATGAGATGAAGGCGCTGGTTGAAAACGAAGCCATGGATCTGCACATCGCCAAGATCAAAAAGCTCAATGGCGAAAATGGGCAACTCTCCTCGGTCACGGTGGAGCACAAGGAGCGCGGCGAATACGATATCGAATGCGATACGCTGATGCCTTTCTATGGGCTCACCATGAAACTGGGGCCCATCGCTGACTTTGGTTTGAACCTCCATGAAAACCTGATCCCGGTGGACACGGAAAAGTTTGAAACCTCAGAGCCGACGATCTTTGCCATTGGCGATATCAATCACTATCCGGGCAAGCTGAAGCTGATCCTGTCTGGCTTTCACGAGGGCGCATTGATGGCGCAGGCTGCCAAGAAGATTGTGCACCCGGATCAGAAGGTAATCTTCCAATACACGACCACCTCCACCAATCTGCAAAAGAAACTGGGCGTGAAATGAAAATCCACGTCACAGACAGAGCGGGCGTCACCCATGACCTTGATGCCGTTGAAGGCTGGCGGGTGATGGAAATCATCCGCGAGCATGGTCTGCCCATCAAGGCGGAATGCGGCGGCGCGTGTGCCTGCGCCACCTGTCATGTCTATGTGGATGAGGCGTGGCTGCCCAAGCTGGCCGACAAACGCGACGAAGAAGAAGACATGCTGGATGAGGCCTTTGAAGTAGAGGACAACTCGCGCCTTTCCTGTCAGCTCATTATGGATGAAAGCTTGAACGGCCTGCAGGTCACTTTGGCACCGGGCATTGAGCCTGAGTAGGTTTTGCCATTTCGCGCAATGCTCTGCTAAAGCTTAGGGCTGATACGTGATCACCAACCGATAGGCATTTTCGTGGCACCCAGCTCCAAAGACCCAGCAGTTCTGCGCGACAAGATCATGAATGCTATTCAGGTCAATGATCGCGCCACGGCGCTTAGTCTGGGCCAACGCATGGTCAAGCTGCCTGCGGCAAGTGCACAAGACTGCATGGCCGTCGCAGAATTGGGCCAGCGCTTTGCCGATTCTAAAACCACTCTGGCAGGGCTGCAGGCAGCACACAAACGCGCACCCAGTAATCTCCGGCTATTGCTGGATTTCATCGACATTGAGCTGGGCCTTGGCTTTACCAAAGAAGCGCACAAGCACATGGAGACCGCAGAAAAGCTGTGCCGGACCTATGTGGATTATGATGAGCTGGGCAACAAATATGGACAGCTTTCCGAAGTTGAAAAAGCCCATGAGGCCTTTACCAAGGCCCACAAGATGGCACCGAATGAGATTCGGGTGATCTCAAACCTCGCGGTCTCTTATGGGTTTTTGGGAGAGATTGATAAGGCCGAAGCGCTTTATGATGAGGCGATAGCCAAGGGCAGCACGGATGATTTCATCTTTCTCAATCGATCCTGGTTACGTCGCCAAAGCCCTGAGAGCAACCACATTCCAGAACTCCTGAAGGTTGTTGAAAATGCTCCGGGTAAGGAGCAAATATCTCCGCTTTTGTTGTACGCTCTGGGTAAAGAATATGAGGATGTGGGGCAGAACAAAGAGGCCTTTGACACAATCGAGAAGGCAGCAACAGCCAAACGGCGACAGATTGAATACACTGAGGATGATCTTGCCAAAGAGATTGATGCCGCGATTACCATCTACAGCACCCAGTTTATTCAGGAAAGCGCGAGGAAGGCCTGCCTATCCGAGGAACCAATTTTCGTCGTTGGCATGCCTCGGTCGGGCACCACGCTTGTGGAGCATATCATTGGTGCGCACTCCTCTGTCTTTGCGGCCGGGGAGTTGCAGAACTTAGGATGGGTCTCCCAGGTCAAGATGACGGAAGCCATCTACGCCAACGAGATGCGAACGTCGGACCCGGTCGAGGTTATGGACAAGGTTCAGATGAAGGATCTGGGCAAGGCCTATATTGCATCCACGCGCCCCCGGACGGGGCATCGGCCTTATTTTACCGATAAGTTGCCGACCAATTTTTTCTCCTGCGGATTGGTTGCCTGCGCCTTGCCTAATGCCAAGATTGTCCATGTGATGCGCGATCCCATGGACACGTGTTTTGCCATGTACAAGCAGCATTTCAACGAAGGCCACTTCGCATCCTATGACCAGAAAGAATTAGGCGATTACTATCTCGCCTATCGCAAGATCATGGCCCATTGGGAAAAGGTCATGCCGGGCAAGATCATTCATGTGCGATACGAAGACCTTGTCGCAGATACAGAAACCACCACCCGCGATTTGATCGAACGCCTTGGACTGGAATGGGAAGAGGCTTGCCTCGATCACACGGCAAACCCTCGCGCCTCGATGACGGCCAGCGCCGCCCAAATCCGTCAGCCAATCTATCAATCATCGGTGGGCAAATGGCGTCAGTTCGAAGATCGCCTTGGGGTTTTGAAGGCAACCCTGGAGGCAGGCGGCATTGACGTTGGGTAAGGCGGTGATGAGTTAGCGCGAAAGCCCTTTTCGCTGCTCCCAAGACATGCCACCATACCCCCATGAATCTATGGGACGAATATATTGCGCCGCCGCTGGTCAATCTGGCCTGTTCGGCAAAACCCATTCGCTATCAGCGGGACAAGGTCGTGCCCAAAGCTTCTGGCACCGTGCTGGAGGTGGGCTTCGGCAGCGGGCTGAACTTGCCCTATTACGATGCGGACAAGGTGGATCGCCTTTTCGCGCTGGAGCCGCACATGGCCATGCGCAAGCGGGCAGCAGAGCGTGTGGCGGCAAGCCCTCTCAAAATTGAATATCTCGATCTGCCGGGGGAAGAAATTCCCCTTGAAGACAAAGCCGTTGATACGGTTCTCATCACCTATACCATGTGCACCATTCCCGATGTGATGAAGGCACTTTCCGGTATGCGGCGGGTGATCAAACCCGGTGGGCAGATGATTTTCTGCGAACACGGTCTTGCGCCTGATGCGAAAGTCGCAAAATGGCAGCAACGGATTGAGCCCGCATGGAAGGCCATTGCCGGGGGCTGCCATTTAACGCGCTCGGTGCCGAATATGCTGAATGCCTCGGGCTTTGAGATCACTGAGATTGATCAGATGTATCTGCCCTCAACCCCGCAAATTCTGGGGTATAATTATTGGGGCACGGCAAGGCCAACTTGATTGATGAGGAATACGGAGTGAGCGCTAACACCATTACCGAATGCCTGGAGCTTGTTGCAGAGCGTGCTGGCGATCCGACACCATTGATCTATGAGCGCGTTTTCGAACTTCACCCGGAAATGAAGCACCTCTTTGTGCTGGATCGCGATAGCAGCGCCAGGGGCAACATGCTGGCAGAGTTTCTTGAATGTATTCTGGATCTGGCGGGGGAGCGCGCTTACGCGGTGGGCCTTCTGCAAACTGAAATGATCAATCACGATGGTTTGGGGGTTCCGCCCAAAATTTTTGGAACCTTTTTGTCTACCGTGCGTGATGTGTTCCGGGATGTCTTGGGGGCAGACTGGACCAGTGCCATGGAGACAGCGTGGCAGGATTTGATTACCGAAGTGGACGGCATTCTCAGCGCACCTGCCGCCTGATCTGAATTGCGTCTCAAATGGGCTTTAAGGGGAGAACGATATGTTCCGTATGCTAAGTTTTATTGTGACGGGGTTGGCTGTCGGCCTGGCGGCCTATTTGAGCTTTTGGCCTGTGCCGATTGATCCTGCAGTGTTCGAGGCTCCGGAAAATCCCGGCCATGTAGGTATCTATGCCGCCAATGATATTCTGTCCGGTGCGGAACGTCTGGGCGTTGGCCTTATGCATGGACCGGAAGACACGGCCATGGATCATGACGGGTTGATCTATACGGGCTTTGAAGACGGGCGCATCGTGCGCTTTGATCCTGACAATGTAGCCGCCACAATGGAAGACGTGGCCAACACGGGTGGTCGCCCGTTGGGGATGGAGTTTCATCCGGACGGTTATCTGGTGGTGGCCGATGCCTTCAAAGGTCTTATCGCAGTAGATTCAGACGGCTCAATCCGGGTTCTGGCCGATAGCGTCAATGGGGAGCCCATGATCTTTGTAGATGATGTCTCCATCGCGCGGGACGGCACCATCTGGTTCTCGGACGCTTCCACGCGTTGGGACTTGCATGAAAACCTCAATGATTTCTATGAGCGTCGAGCTTCCGGGCGTTTGCTCAGCTATCACCCAGGTCGCGATGAGACCATCGTGCATCTTGATGATCTCTATTTTGCCAATGGCGTGGCCCTGGGCCCGAATGAGGAATATGTGCTGGTCAATGAGACTATGGCGTTCCGCATCTCCCGCCTGTGGCTAACGGGTCCGCGCGCCGGGGAGCATGACCTGTTCGCAGAAAACCTGCCGGGCTTTCCTGACAATCTTTCCTTTGACGGGCAGGGCACATTTTGGGTTGCCTTTGCAACGCCGCGCACCGATGCAGCCGAGATCGGCAGCAACAATCCCTTCTTCCGCAAGATGTTCTATCGCATGGTGAACCTTCTGAGGCTTTCCCCCGTGGTGATGCACGGCATGGCCGTCGGGTTCGATACGGATGGCGAGGTGCAATACAATCTACAAAGCGCCAATGGTGAAGTGGGCATGACCACTTCGGTCAATCAACACGCTGATGGTTTGTATGTAGGCGGATTGATCTCAGATTTCGTGGTGCGCGTAAACCCTGAGGAGATGGAGTAGGGCGGCCATTGCTGCAGTGTTATGGCGGCTAGTGGCGAGTTTTCCGGACGGAGAGCTTCTGAAATAGGCTGATTTTCGCGGAGGTGAAAATATCTTGACATATACAAATATTTGCGCAATTATTTGTATATGAATTTGCCTAAAGAAATAGCTGATCTTCATGCAGCGGATAAGTTGGGTATTGCCTTTGTTGGTATTCAACTGTTTCAGCTTCTTTCCATTGTCGAGCACCAGGGTCAGGAATTGGTGGACCGTGAAGGAATAGAGATTCCGTCGCGGTCGGGTTCAACGATCGCTTACCTGCACCGATACGGGCGGACTTCAATTACTGATCTAGCCCACTTTCTTGGGATGTCCCATCAACTGGCCAGTCACCGGGTCAAAGACCTGAAATCTCATGGGATCATCAGCGAAGAACGAGATCCAGATGATGGTCGCCGAACGCTGATTGCGCTTTCAAAAACCGGCAAGAGTGTTGCGCGAAAGATGGAGAGTATTTGTCAGGATACGGAGGCAGAATTTCTGATCCTTTTCGAGGAAACAGGGGTCGATCTTTTCGACGCCTTGATCAAGGTGAAATCAGCCCTGGCTGAGCGTAGTCTTGCCAAACGGATTTCCCAGAGACACCAGGCAAGTACCTGACAATGATTAGTACAAAGGATGCGTAGGGTGAGCAACACTGACAAAGTCGAAGCACGAAACGACGTAGCTGCCGTGTTGGGCTTTATGCTGATTGTGAACATTACAATCTATCAGATCACCTGGGTTTATGCTGGGCCGATTACAGCCCTGTCTGCGACTGTCCTGATCACCATTCTCAACCACCGCAGGGGAGTGAACTGGCGTGACCTTGGTCTGAAAAGGCCCCGTAAAATTTGGCTCACGTTGCTGCAGGCTTTGGTCGTTTTTGCTGGGACCATCATTGCGGTCTACGCGGCCACTCTGATTACTGAGCAGTTTTTCGAAGAACCCGAATCATTGAACGCACGATTTGGGGATATGGAGGGTAACCTCCAACTCTATTTGTGGTGGGTTCTGCTGAGTTGGGTTGTTGGTGGTTTCTCCGAGGAAATGATTTTCCGTGGATTTCTCCTCACCCGTGTGGAGGCAATGATCAAATCGCGATGGGCTTCGACTACCCTTGCAATTGTATTTCAGGCGGCTGTCTTCGCATCGGTACATCTATATTATCAAGGTGCATATGGTGCCTTGCAGCTCTTCCCTGCAGCGATCTTTATCGGGATCTGCTATGTGCTTTTCGGCCGAAACCTCTGGCCACTGATTCTAGCGCACGGGACTATGAATACGCTTGGGTTCCTCGGGAATTATCTTGGCGACAGCGCTATCTGAAGGCGGCCGCGGCTTCCTTGTCTTCAGCAGACATGGTGTCATCTTCGGGCTGCACCATGAACCAGTGCACTTTCACAGTACCGGGCGGCGGGCAACGGGATGGGGCTTGGCCGTGCACCTACTGCGGGACCCCGTTCCCATAGACATTGATTGCTTTGTTGAAGGGTGCCTCCCGCGCCTCATCATATTCTGATTTTGCAATTGGTGCGGCCTGCCAGAGCAGTTCTGCCTCCGGATAGGGCAGAAGGGATTTTACTTTGCTTTGAGCCCCATCGCTCAGGGCATCAAATGCCTCCCGCAATTGCTCCAGGCAATGAACTCTGTAGCGGGAGACAGGCAAGTTCTTGTAAGAACACCCCTGAACGGTCATTTCAAAGTGCTTTTGCTGATTGCCGTATGCCGCGGCATTTTCTGCCAGCTGAACCAGATGCGTTTCAGCAATCTCTTTCAGCATGGGCGCTGCCACGTCAGGAACCTCGCTGACGAAAGTGGGCTCACCCGCAGTGGCTCGGGCGTTCCAGACGCGGGCTAGCCAGCTAAAAACTGCCGGGGCCTTGTCGCGCATAATCTCTGCCGGTGTGGGATCCTGCCCGAAGTGGCGCAACATAGGGCCCATTAGTCCAAAATCGGCAATTGAAGGCGTGCTGCCCAGCAAATATGGGCGCTCACTCAACATCGCCTCCATATTCGTTAGCGCATTTAGATAACCGGCTTCTACGTGAGCCTGAGTATCCGCACAAACACCGTCCCTCACGACAAAACCAATGCGTTGTCTTTTTTTAATGAGGCGACGCCGCATGAAACGCGGAAGGGGGATGTGGGTCATGACCTCATCTGTCAAAATCCGGGACAGGAGCTCGCGGTCATGTTCATAGCTCCAACGATAATGCATGGCGGCCCGCCATAGCCACTCGTCCGCATAGTCCTCAATAAGCATTGCGATAAACCGAACGGTCTCATCGGAGGGCAGAACAGTCGGCGTCGGATGCTCTTGTTCCAGCTGTTGGATTATTGGCGTGCTGTCCGACATCCAACGACCATCGTTACGCTCGACGATAGGGATTTGAATAGCCCCAGCCAGCTCTTTAATGCGTTTTTGGTCCGCATAGGGATGATCCAACTCATAGTTGATCCCCTTGTAACGCAAGTAGGCCTCGAGTTTGCCTGTATAATAGGAGACGGTTATGCCGTAGACTTTCAAAGCTTATCCCTCCCTCGCGGAGTGTTGCGGATGATTACCCAAGCTTGTTAAGCCCCGGCAGCGTCTGCCAACACAGCGACCAGCAAGGCAGGTTCTGTGCCCGTGTTGACCCAGGCGTGATTGGTGCCGCGCTGGATCACCACGTCGCCGGGCTTGAGAGATTTCGCTTCGCCTTCATCCACCAGCATGTCCACTTCGCCGCGAATGAGGATGATGTAATCCACGCTTGAGGTCTTGTGCATGTTGGGGTGGCGCGTTGTATCTACGCGGGCGTGACCGGCTTTCACCACATCGAAGGTGAAGGCAGCGGCAGCTTCCTTGTCTTCAGCCGACATGGTGTCATCTTCGGGCGGCACCATGAACCAGCGCACTTTCACAGCACCGGGCGGAGGGCAAAGGGTAGGGGCTGCCTCGGCGATCTTGTCTACAAGCTTGGAATTATCCGCCGGGATTGTTTCAGAGAGCCAGATCTCAAACAGGCCAGAGCCATTGGCTGCCGCTTCAACGGCCGGTCCGCCATCAATCTCGATGATGGATTTGCCATCCGCATTGTGGCCGGTGACGATGCGGCGAAGGTCGTGACTCATAAGGCTCTCCCGGGTTTTAGGCGCTCAACTATTTAAAGGGTCAGCGCGGCAGCCGACCCCTAAATTGATGTCCATTAGCAAAGTTTGTGACGCGAAAAGCAATTGGTGTCCAGTTCCATGACGGTCATGGATTTTCTGCCCCCGTTTCACTTAAGCCTTCGAGCAGGGTGAGGTATTTGGGCTAGAAAGTGACGCGCCTTCAACCTGTTGCAACCAAACTACAGTGTGGGTTGAAAGAGCTATAGCTTACCTTCAACCCATTGACACACATGGAAATTTTTTGATCACTTCCACTCAATCAAAAATTGAGTATGCAAGGAGAGGTAAGCACTATGGACACTCATGTGGTTGGTACAGACCGTTCATTCGTCCGTCCGTTGGGGGTTCTTTCCTGGGCAAAATCCGTAGTGAGGGCGATGGGCATTGGCCTGAGCCTTCTCTTGGTTGCGGGTTGTACCACGACCACGCCTAATCCTTTGTCTAGCGATACTCGGTATGGTGTTTATGTTGACTCTGTTGAGGTCAGCTGGTCAGTGGATGATGAAGCCAAGGCGGCCTCAAATGAGGATTACGCAGCTGGCAAAGCAACCTTGATAGAACTCCTTCAGGCTCGTGTCAGTGAAGAATTTCGCAATTCCCCATCGGGATCAGAGGCCGTTCGCTTTGATGTGGATGTTGCGACCTATCATCGAGTTGGCGCAGCGTTTGGAAACATAATCGGTGGATCGAATGGGGTGAGTGCCTCGGTGAGTGTTGTCCGTCTTTCTGATGACACTGTTCTGGGCGTCTATAGCGCGACAGGGAATTATGCGTCCAATGCCGGGATCATCGGTGCGATTGCTCAGTCGATTATCCAACCAGACATTGAAGGTATAATGGCAAATGACTTCGCAGAGAAGTTGCGCCGAAATTTTGATCGCCAATAGGTGCGAGCAATGCGGTATTTCCTATTATTTCTGTTTGTGTTTTTGGGTGCTTGCTCGACTATCCCACCCGAACCTCTTACTGCGGATCTGATGACTGTCAGTGGGCGGCATGGCCTCCCCACGGCTTCGGGCACGGGTTTATCTGAGGCTTTGTGGATACAGGATGCTGAATTGCAGGTGGGCGTTGCCGAACAGATGGGCACGGACGGTATACTTGCCCAGGAGAGCTTTTCAGAGGGCGTTTCGAAATCGCTTCGCAATCATGGATACCTGGCGGCTGATGCATCGGCGGCGCGGTATGGGCTGACAGCAAATGCAATGGGATTTCAAATCTCTCCCACGGACGGCGGCAGAAGGGTTTTGGCTGAGGTTCAATTTGAGACGCTGAACGAACTTTCTGAGACAGATGAGTTTAGCGCCTGTCTTACCTCTTCAGGTGTTGCTGAGTTTGAAGCCCTCTCGCCGCATCGGACGGGCGATGGTCGCCGGGCCTATGCGATTGTTGCTGGTGTTGCCTTTGCCTTTGTAGGGGTAGATGCCAGTAATCTCATAACAGCGGAACTGACTACAGCTGCGCGAAACAATGTCGCGATAAATGCAGGTCGCGTTACGGCCTATGGCCAAGGTGTGGCCCCTGCTGGCACTTCTGAGGCAATGACAAGATATGCCGGGCAGCGTGCGCTTCAATTGGCTATTGCTGATTATGTTGCAAAGCTTCACGACTGCGGCGCGTCCCAGGCTGTCGAAATGGCCCCTGAGGAAAGCGAAGAGGTCGGCTAGGCGCGGTTTGCCTCTCGATGTTCAGAGGTCAGAATGGTGGCCTCGACGCTGATTGTCCGCCTCGACGTTCAAAGCGTTAGGAAAATCACTTACGCAGACGTTCACGCCTTGACTTTTCCTGCTTCAAGAATTAGAACAAAACAAGAACATCCTTATCCGGGCTCTCCGGCTCGGTTCTGGGGTCCCCACCTCAGACCGTGACGCCCGGACGGCAATCCATCCCCCTTGGTCCCTACGAGGTGGATGGTCACTTGCCCGGCGGCGGGATTATCGCAAATGCGCTTCATGAGGTCCTCCCCAAAGACCCCCGTGATACTCCCGCCGCCACCAGCTTCCTAAGCCCGATGTTGCGCTCCCGCGATTTTCATTGAGGGGGAATAGAATGCCAGGCGCAAAAAGAAAAGGAACGACACAACAAGCGAGACGGCTTCGGCGCGACACGACGGAAGCAGAAAAGAAACTGTGGAAGGTACTTAGGGCAAATCAACTAAGCGGCGCGAAGTTTCGCAGGCAGTTTCCCGTCGGCCCCTATATTACAGACTTTGCATGTTGGGAGGCTCGACTGATCATTGAATTAGATGGTGGGCAGCATGCCGATTCAAAGACGGATGCACACCGAACGAGGTACCTTGAAGGGAAGGGGTTTCGCGTTATTCGCTTCTGGAACAATGAAGTTTTGGAAAACCTGGAAGGTGTGTTGTCTCAAATTCAGATTGTCTTAATTGAGGCCCACCCCTCACCCCAGCCCTCTCCCGAGGGAGAGGGAGAAAAAGAGTGACTGCCAATAACCCTCTCCTGGGGGAGAGGGTGGCGCGCCGCGCCGGGTGAGGGGGCAATCTATCAGTAAGATAAAACCCTACTTGCTCAATTCCTTCATGGCGCCGTCGAGGCCATCTAGTGTCAGCCCGAACATGCGGTCATTCATCAGCTGCTTGGCAATCTGAATTGACGGGGTGCTGTCCCAATAGCGCTCCGGCGTGGGGTTGAGCCAGACGGCGCGGTCATAGATGCTTGTAATGCGATCCATCCAGACGGCACCGGGCTCTTCGTTCCAATGTTCCACACTGCCGCCGGGGTAGGTGATCTCGTACGGTGACATGGTGGCGTCCCCTACAAAGATGACCTTGTAGTCGGCGGGGTAGGTGTGCAGCACCTCCCACATGTCCGTGCGTTCGGAATGGCGGCGGCGATTGTTCTTCCAGACAAACTCATACGGACAATTGTGGAAGTAAAAATATTCCATATGTTTGAATTCAGTGCGCGCGGCGGAGAAAAGCTCCTCACACAGACGAATATGCGGGTCCATGGAACCGCCCACATCAAAGAACAAGAGAACCTTGACCGTATTATGCCGTTCGGGTCGGAAGATGAGGTCAAGATAGCCCTGATGAGCCGTGGCCCTGATGGTGTCATCCAGGGCCAGTTCCGTGGGCGCGCCTTCGCGGGCAAAACGGCGCAGGCGGCGCAAGGCCACTTTGATGTTCCGCGTGCCCAGCTCGACGGTATCGTCCAGGTTCTTGTATTCGCGTTTGTCCCAGACTTTCACGGCCTTGCCGTGACGGCCTTCCTGTTGGCCGATGCGTACGCCTTCGGGATTATAGCCCGAATTGCCGAACGGCGAGGTGCCGCCGGTGCCGATAGCCTTGCTGCCGCCCTCGTGGCGCTTTTCCTGTTCCTCGAGGCGCTTTTGCAGCTCCTCCATGATCTTGTCCCAGCCACCAAGGGATTCGATCTCGGCTTTTTCCTCCTCGGTGAGGAATTTTTCCGTGAGCGCCTTGAGCCATTCGTCCGGCAGCTCTGCGGTCATGATCTCGTCGATATATTCCAGCCCGCGAAAGACGTGGGAGAACACCTGATCGAACTTATCCAGATGCCGTTCGTCTTTTACCAATGCTGAACGGGCGAGATAGTAAAAGTCCGTGAGATGATAGCCCGCCAGGTTCTTGGACATGGCTTCGAGCAGGAGCAAGTACTCCTTGAGCGAGACCGGTACGCCGACCCGCCGCAGTTCTGAGAAGAGTGTGTAGAACATTTATAGGAACCTCTTCAATTCTTTGCGAACTATTTGCAACCTACTATCCAGTTCATTCAAGTATTCCTCACAGCGGTCTGAGTTTAGAAAAACAAACAAGTAAAATGTTTCTGCTATAGTCTCCGGTAATTGACCGCTATCAATGAGTTGTTCAAACGGAATGTTCATGTAGTCTTGGTTTCCCGTTGATATTTTCACAGACTTTTGAATGGTTTGGGCAACTGTTGCGAGATACCAGTACTTCGAATGCAGTGCGGAAACATGTAATGCGAACAGATCAATTGCCTCATCGACTGCTTTGTCAAAGTATACGTCCGCTAAGAAATGCGAAGCTGTCAGTATTTGGCTGCAATCCTGTAGCTCAAGTACCAATGGTCGCGCACGTCTAAAGATTTCCTCAACATCACAGAAACTCGACTTGCGGAACATCCCATTCTGCATTTCCTTTTGGGAGGTAGTAATCCCGAAAGAGAGGACTTTGTTAGCAGTTAGTCGAGCGTCCAGAGCTTTTTCAAGAATTTCCTCGGCAATGCTAAATCTGCGTTCCGTGCGTTTTTCCTTTTGCCATTTCTTGACGGATGCAGCCGCCGCAATAATTCCAAAAATGACAACAGCAAGGCTCAAGATCGCAATTAGCTCATCCCAACCAAATTCCCAAGGATTTGGTTCCATCCGCCTACCCCCGGCTTTCCCGGCGCGCCAAAAATGCCAGCCGCTCAAACAAGGTCACGTCTTGTTCGTTCTTCAGCAGCGCCCCGTGAAGCGGCGGGATGAGTTTCGTCGGGTCGCGTTCTTTCAGCACTTCTGGGTCAATGTCTTCCACCAGCAGCAGCTTGAGCCAGTCCAGCAGTTCTGACGTGGAAGGTTTCTTCTTGAGGCCCGGTGTGTCGCGCACTTCGTAGAATACGTTCAGTGCTTCGGTGAGCAGGCGGCCCTTCAGGTCCGGGAAGTGAACATTGATGATGGACGTCATGGTCTCCGCATCGGGAAACTTGATGTAGTGAAAGAAACAACGGCGCAGAAAGGCGTCGGGGAGTTCCTTTTCATTGTTGGACGTAATCATCACGATGGGGCGTTGTTCGGCTTTCACCTGCTCGCCGGTCTCGTAGACGAAGAATTCCATGCGATCGAGCTCCAGCAGCAAGTCATTTGGAAATTCGATGTCGGCCTTGTCGATCTCGTCAATCAGCAGCACGGGCCGTTCCGTAGAGGTGAACGCATCCCACATCTTGCCTTTCTTGATGTAGTTGCCGATGTCTTTGACTTTCTCGTCGCCCAATTGGCTATCCCGCAGGCGGGAGACCGCATCATATTCATAGAGGCCCTGTTGAGCTTTGGTCGTCGACTTGATGTGCCATTGAATAAGAGGCACGCCAAGGGCACCTGCCACCTCATGAGCCAAAACGGTCTTGCCGGTGCCGGGCTCGCCTTTGATCAGCAGCGGGCGTTCCAGCGCGATAGAGGCGTTGACCGCCACGCGTAAATCTTCGGTCGCGACGTAATTCTTGGTGCCTTCGAACTGCATGGATCTTCCTCGAAATTATTTGGCCGAGCTGCCCATTATTCGGGTTGCCCGACAATCTGTCATTTGAAGAGAAATCTATGGTGCGGAGCAGCAAGAGTCCAGAAGGGGCGCAAAACGTTCGAGTGACGCTGGGGAAGGGTCCGCTTAGGCCGCGTTGACGGAGAGCAGGTCCGCAAATTTCATGTCGGTGAAAGCCGAACGAGACTTCACCGCAGCATCAAAGGCCCGCAAATCATCCTTCGTGAGGCCCGGAGTAAGGTAGTCCAGCTTATCGATGGAGCCGTAGTTGATCTCGATTTGCTCGGGGTCAATCTCGCCCGCCTCCACCAGGTCATAATAAATCGGCGTTCCGGGAATGGGGTTGAACCAATTCACCAAAGTTCGGGTAAGCCCGGATTGATGGATATAGGCGCGGGTCATCTCCAGATCCTCAGGCGTTTCCCCGGGATAGCCGATGATGAAAAAGCCGACCGTGTTAAGCCCATTCTTTTTTGCGAGGGCTGCCTTCTCTTCCAGAACATCCAGGTCCACGTATTTTTTCATACGCTCCAGTGTTCGGGGCGATCCGCTTTCCGGTGCAAGGACAATCTCGCCCCAGCCAGCGCGTCTCATCAAGCCTAACAACTCATCGTCGAGTGTCTTGTAGCGCACGCCGTTTGACGTGGAGCAGATGAACTCCATCCCCTTGGCTTCCTTGAGCTTGATCAAGGACACACACAGATCCTTGGCCCAGGCGGCATCCAGGGTCAGATTGTCATCAAGGAAACTGATCTGTCGCACATCATGATTGAAGTAGAGGTCTTCAATAGTGGCGAGTACATAGTCGACCGAATGTTTGCGCAGTTTGACGCCTTGCAATGCCGGTGCGGCGCAAAAGGTGCATTTATAGGGGCAGCCGCGGGTTGCCATCATCGGCCCGGTGGTGAATTTGTCCGACAAGGTATAGAGCCAGTATTTGTATCCTGCAGCATTGTAACGGCCAAGACCAAGGGCGCCATAATCCACCAGGCCCAGCTCATCCAGATCTCCGGTAAAACTCGCGGGCATTTTTGCTTGTGATTTTCCATTGATGCCCAGGCCCTGAATACTCAGGTCCGCGGCGTTTCCACCGCTTAGAACCTGCGCTGCCAGTTCGCCGAACTTTTCTTCCGCTTCCCCTAAGAGGGCATAGTCCGCCTTGACTAATCCGGCAGAGGGTCCGCCTACCACGACCTTTGCATTCGTATGCTGATGAATGAGGTCCGTCAGGTGTTGCACCGTTCGGACATTAAAGCCCCATACGGTGATTCCCACCAGATCATAGGCACTGGCACGCTGAGCAATCTCCAAAGGGCTAAGGGGGGTGAGGGTGCAATCGAGAATATCGCAATCTGCATGATTGCGCAGGAACCCAAAGGCAAGCGGAAACAGCATCCAGTCCGCCCCAGCTATGCCAGGGGGCCAGATGAGCAGGATTCTTTTGTTGGGGGTTACCTTCGCACTCATGTGCAAAGCATCCGCTGCAGGCATTAATCAAACATTAATGCATTGGTTCGAATTGAAACGAGATCTTTGGCCTAGGCCTTACCCACAAATTCGCTCAAAGCCTCACCCGCTGCTCCCATGGCCTCGGGCCAATTGGCAAATTCCTCGGGGAAGAAGACGCGGGAGTGAGCGTACCAGGGGAAATGATCCGTACCCAACATGGGCCAGACCCGGCCGATGGTAACAAACCAGGTCTCTGTTCCTACGGAGCCGGAAATAGCCGCCGCAGCAGTAGGGGCAGCGATGGTCAGATCCAATGCCTGGCACAGGGCCGCGTTGGTATCGAGATCATCTTTGAGATCCAGGTCCAGCTGGTGGATTTTGATGCCATAGCGTTCCTGCGCTTCGTCGATGTCGGCCTGGCAATCGCCATATTGCAAATTGACGAAGGTAACATTCTTGTTGCGCATCACCGGGCCCCATTGCTCAATAGGGCTGTAGTATTTGGCGCGATTACCACCGGTGCGCATGGACCGCCAGCACAGACCCACATACGGGCCGGGGCCAAGCTTTTCCAATTCTTCGCGAAAATGGGCAACCTTGCTTGCGTCCGGCACCATAAATTCTCGATCAGCCGGGAAATCTTCAACCGTCTTGCGGAAATGGGGCAGGGTGGAGCCCATGGTCACATAGTAATCGCAACCATCGTGTTCCTTCATCCATGGCGCAAGGCGCACCATACGGCCGTTGTGGTTGAGATTGCCATAGGTTCCCACGATGGCCTCGGGGAAGCTGCGTTGAAGCAGCTCTACCAGGCGCTTATCGACGGCGATGAAAACCTGGCCCTCTGGACCTACATGTTTGATGAGGTCAGGAATGGCATTGGCAAAGGCAATTTCGTCCCCGATACCCTGTTCGCCCATGACCAGCAGCTTCTTGCCGCGCACGTCCTGGTCGATCCAGTAAGGCGCATCCACAAGGAAATGCATGGCGGTGCGGAAGCTAAGGTCATTGCGCACTTCCCATTCGCGCAATCCCTCTTCCAGAGATCCAAGCTCCAGCATGGCGAGCGACCGGCCGTGAAGGGTTTCTGCCCTATCCGGGCTCACGCCCATCAAATCAAGGGCTTTGTTGTAACAATCAAAGGCGTCCTGGACCCGGCCAAGGTGATGCACCGTATAGCCCATGTTGTGATGGGCGCGGGCATAGTCCGGTGCAAGGCGAAGGGTTTCTTCGTAAAAGGTGACAGCTTCTTCGTATTTGCCTTGCTCCATCACCACGGAACCAAGAGAATTCCAGAGCTCATGGTTCTCAGGGTGTTTGAACAATTCGGCCTGAAGAAGCTCGACTGCATCATCCGCCTTGCCTTGATCGCGCAGGGTGCCAGCAAGATTGATAATCGCCGAGGGGCTTTCGGGCTTCATGGTGAGGAAGATGCGGAAAAATTTCTCCGCCACATCGTAGAGGTTCATCTTCCAGGCCAACAGGCCAAGATTGAGGATCGAATCCGGGTCGGTGGGGTCAAGCTCGATGGCGCGTTGGTAGACGGAAATGGCCTTATTCAACTCGCCCTTTCCCTCAAGAGATATAGCCAGGATCTGGTGCGCCTGAAGAGATTCTGAATCAATATCAATGGCTTCCAGAGCAAGCTTGATGGCGTCGGCATATTCCATCCGATTATAGCACTTCAGCGCCCGGCGCAGAGTGACCACCAGCTTCTTGTTTCCCAGGTTCTTGGAGTTTTTGTACTTGCCGCTTTTAACGCGGGATTCAACGCGCTTGAGAAACCGGGCCTTGGCATCGTCCACGCCTGCCGCGCCTTTGGGCGTCTCGTTGGGCATGGGGGACGATATGGACGGGTCCATAGCTGGCGTTGCACTCATTTTTCTCTCCACCTTGATGTTGCTCATGAAACTGGCCAAACACGCTTAATATTTGCCTAAGCCCAGCTGGGGCCTTGACCAGGTCCTTGACCCAGCCATGGAGAAATGAAGGTGGGATGTCAGGAGTTTCTTAACTCTAATCCGGTTGACTCACATCTGATCCGATTCAATTGCGTATCGGAGTTTCTAGCTGGAGGGCATCATGCCTCTTAAGCTCTCATTGAAGCCGGGCGAGAAATTCGTCCTCAATGGCGCGGTTCTCGTCAATGGCGACCGGCGCTCGAGCCTCGTTGTGCAGAACACTGCGGCCATCCTGCGCGAGCGGGACATCATGCAAATGGAAGATGCCAACACGCCTGCGCGTCGCATCTATTTCCCGGTTATGATGATGTATCTGGATTCAGAGAACCATGACGAGTTCTACAATGAATTCGTTCTGCGCATGTCTGAATTCATGAATGCCATCAAGGACCCCAGTGCGTTGGCCCTTTGTGTGCATATCAGCAAGGAAGTCATGGCGAGCCAGTACTACAAGGCACTGGTGACATGCAAAAAACTATTCGATTACGAGCAGGAAAGACTCAACTATGTCCCTGAAGGCGTATCAGACGGTTCAGTCGAGGACCGAAACACCGCGTGACACTGAACATCGTGTCTTTGCGCGGGTGACGGGCATGTTGATGGACGCGTTGGACAGTAATGCAAAGGGTGTTCAGCTCGTCGAGGCAATCGACAAGAACCGACGTTTATGGTCGATGTTGGCAGCGGACTGCGCGTCCGAGGCCAATGGTCTGCCCGAACAAACGCGCGCGCAAATCATCTCCCTCAGCATCTGGGTGACTAAGTACTCCGGCATGGTAACACGGGACAAACAGTCCCTTGAGCCTCTGATCGACATCAACAAGACGATCATGGAAGGCCTTGCACTGAACAGTGGAGCTGCAGCGGCAGGCGCCTGAAATCAACAATGCCCCTCGGCAAGTTTGGCCGGGTAAAGCTTTCCCATCCGCATACGAATTAACGAGCGCTTAACCAAGCGCGCGATCATTTTCCAGCAAAATCAATGTGTTACAAGGCGCCCTGCAGTCTCGCAGTTGGCGCCTTTCTTGCGTTCTCGTCTACCGAGGCAAAAAGCCTATTAGCAAAATGCTAGCACCCTGCCAGAATGGAAGGAAATTACCATGGCTACAGTAAACACGAATCCTGGCGCAATGATCGCGCTTCAGAACTTGACCAAGACGAACAGCGAAATTGGGATGGTTCAGAACCGCATCAGCACTGGGCTGAAAGTGGGATCGGCAAAGGACAATGGCGCAGTTTTCGCCATTGCACAGAATATGAGAGCGGAAGTGGCTTCTTTTAACGCAGTTGGTCAATCGCTTGGTCGTGCCTTGAGCACGGTCGATGTGTCTATTGCTGCTGCTGAAGGTATTTCTGATCTTCTGATTGAGATGAAGGAAAAGGCGCTCGGCGCGGCTGACGCTTCTCTCGATACTGCCAGTCGGAATGCAATGAATGAAGATTTTGTCGCTCTGCGCGATCAGATCTCCACCATGTATTCCAATGCGGCCTTTAACGGGATCAACCTGGTGGATGGTTCGACCGTTAATATTCAGGCCCTGGCAGATGCCGATAATACGAGCTTTATCACCGTGTCTGCGGAAAACATGTCGCTGAGCGGATCTGTTGTGACCCTTGCAAGTACGGCCACAATTGACACCGCAGCGAAGGCTTCCACAGCCGTTGCAACGATCACGACCTCATTGGAAAATGCCAACGAGGCCCTTGCACGGATGGGCACAAGCTCGAAGAAACTGGAACTTCACCAGAGCTTTATCAGCAAATTGAGCGATGCTCTTGTTGCTGGTATCGGCAACCTGGTGGATGCGGATCTTGCCGCGGAAAGTGCGAGGCTGCAATCCTTGCAGGTCAAGCAGCAGCTTGGCGTGCAGGCATTGGGGATCGCAAATGCCGCACCGCAAATGTTCTTGTCCCTCTTCGGATAAGCCATATTGGAGGTGGAGCCGCGTATTTGGCTCCACCTTCACTTTTCCTCTTTAACGGGTTGGAAACCGTTTAAGGATTTGGAAAGTATGTAACTAGGCAAAAAACTCCGTACCCGGAAGAAAATGCCTAGTGTTTTGACCTAGACGCGGAACTTTCTGCCGGGCCATTTGTTACCAGGAAAATTCTGACCAGCAATTTTTTCCCAGTATTCTTGAGTTTAGTTGGTTAATCAAAAATTCGACATTCAGTCTGGCTTGCACATTGCAGTGTTTCCCGTGGGCAAAACGCCCATAGAGCAAAACGCTCGTTGTAAAACCAGAATGGAGTCCAAGAAATGGCCACAGTCAATACGAATCAGGGCGCGATGATCGCCCTTCAAAACCTCACCAGAACAAATGATCAGATCGGCGTTACTCAGAACCGTATTTCTACGGGTTTGAAAGTCGGATCTGCTAAGGACAATGGCGCTGTCTTCGCTATTGCCCAAAACATGCGTGCCGATGTCGCGGGCTTCAATGCTGTTAGCCAGTCATTGAGCCGTGCCAGCTCCACCAACGATGTTGCCATTGCAGCAGCCGAAGGTATTTCCGATCTTTTGATCGAAATGAAGGAAAAGGCGCTCGGTGCCGCTGATGGTTCGCTTGATACCGCAAGCCGCGATGCCATGAACGAAGACTTCACAGCTCTTCGCGATCAGCTTTCAACAATCGTCAGCAATGCTGAGTTTAACGGCATCAACCTGGTCGATGGTTCAACCGCCAACATTCAGGCTCTGGCCGATGTGGACAACTCAAGCTTTATCACCGTGTCTGCGGAAAATATGTCGCTGAGTGGTTCGGTTGTGACCCTTGCCAGCACGGCAACTGTTGATACGGCTGCAAAAGCTTCGACGGCTGTTGCGACCATCACCACGTCACTGGAAAACGTCAACGAAGCTCTGGCTCGTCTTGGTGTTGGCTCCAAGAAGCTTGAACTGCACGAGAGCTTTGTCGGCAAATTGAGCGATGCTCTGACTGCTGGTATTGGTAACCTCGTGGACGCCGATCTCGCCGCAGAAAGCGCGAAATTGCAGTCCTTGCAGGTTAAGCAGCAATTGGGTGTTCAGGCCCTTGGGATTGCGAACTCTGCACCGCAGATCTTCCTGTCCTTGTTCTAAGAACTGCCTTGGTTTGGTGGGGCGGAAATTTCCGCTCCACCGACCGCAGCTTAGAAATATTGCAGCCGAAAATGCACCAGCGACCAATGGAGATGCGGCGAACTTGAAAGGAGGGTCCCTGAGCCGGGATTTGAGATTATGGTGGAACCGGTATCAAATACTACCGTTCCCAACGCAGTTGCCAAAGTGGCAAGCGTTGAGCACCGCCAGGGCGTGGAAGCCACGACCCAGGATAGGGACGTACCTGTCTCGAGAGAAGAGGCAGAGACCAAAAAAGATAAAGATCGCGAAGGCCGACGGCTTGCTGCCTTGTCGGAATTGCAGGATGAAATTTTAAGCCAGGCTGGGGTGGATAACGCCCACTTGCGAATTAGCGAGGACAAAGTCTCTGGCCGATATGTTTATGAAACCGTCCACAACGACACGGGGGAAGTTATGAAACAGTACCCCGCGGAACAGCTACTACGTTCGATACGGTTTCTTCGAGTTATGGAAGGAATTATGGTGGACCGTCGAGCTTGAGTTCAGTTCACGACTACCATTTCACGGCCGGGGGGCGCCGCCCTCGGCCGTGACTTTTTTAAAGTATCGGTGACGAAACCAGGGGGTGCGCTGCCTTTGGTTGGAATGTTGGGAGGCGCGCGTAACCGGGTGGGGTAAAGTAACTGTCGATGCCAGATGCGTTTTCTCTTGGCAGAGGAACCGGATCGGCTGCGCAAATTACTGCGCAGGCCGCCCGGGATCTATTTGTCGTTCAAAAGCGAATTTCTACCGGTCTGCGTGTGGCGGGCGCAAAAGATGACCCGGTCTCTTTCACCATGGCTCAACGGCTTCGGGATGATCGCTCTACGGTCATGTCTGTGGAGCAAAGCCTTGTCCGCGCAATCAGCATCACTGACGTCTCCCTTGCCGCAAGCGAAGCCATCGCAGATGTGCTGATTGAATTAAAAGAGCGAGCGCTGGCCGCCATTGATGGCTCCCTCGATGAAAGCTCCCGCGCGGCCCTGATCCAAGATTTTGCCGGCCTGCTGGACGAGGCCGATGAAATTGTCGCCAGTGCCAGCTTTGATGGTGTGAACCTGCTTGATGGCAGCCGACCGGAGGGCCTGAAGGTCCGAGGCGGTAGCCACAAGTCTGCAGAGATCTCTGTTAAGGGCCGGGATTTCTCAGGGCTTAAGAAATCATTCCACCCTGACCCAGCCCCCGTCCTCGCTCCCGCGCCGCCGCCTGTATCTTCGCCCGCACCTACGCCCGTGCCAGATCCTGCACCAGCGCCGGATCCCGCACCGACACCCACACCAGCACCGGCGCCTGCGCCTGATCCAGCACCGACACCAACGCCTGCGCCGCCTGCAGATACGCCTCCTCAAGGTGGCGGCAGGCCTGGTCGACCTGACAGGCCGGATAGACCGGACAAGCCTGATAGACCTGATAGACCCGATAAGCCGGATGGGCGGGACAATCCGGGTAAGGCAAAAGGCCATGACAAAAAGGTGGCTGACAATGTTGTTACGGCAATTGAATTGGCTGATCCCGTGCGGCCCGTGCTTTCAACTCTTTTGACCGCGACAGTGTCGGCACCAGTACCGGCGCCAGTCTCAGCGCCTGCGCCGGAACCGGTGCCCGTGTCATCACCGTCACCCACGCCTATTGTGACTGATCCAGCACCATCCGCCGGAAGTGCGCCTTCGGGAACAACACCGGTTACGTCATCAAATACCAGCGCCTCCGGCGCAGCAGTTTCCTCGTCGGCTCTTATCATCGACAAAGATACTCTATCGGCAATTCGAACCTATCTTGATCAAGTGGAGCTACTGAGTGCCAGTCTGGGTAGCGCTTCCAAACGACTGGAGATGCATTCAGTTTTTCTCGGCGCACTGGGGGAAACCTTCCAGGTTGGTATCGGCAATCTGGTGGATGCGGACCTTGCCATGGACGCAGCCCTCGCCCAATCGCTGGAGGTGCGCCAGCAGCTTGGCATGCAGGGCATCGCCATTGCGACCGATGCGCGCGCGGGTGTGCTCTCCTTGTTCTAGGGGCGTTATTCCACTGGGCAAAAATGTCCCCGTCCTAGGCCAGCCTTGCCCTGCAACATCCGACATCTGCGTTCCGTGTGAGCAAAAAATACCAATTAAATCAATGCATTATGACGTGTAAATAGTTGGCACGCGGCTTGCCTTTATAGCTCTGAACGCAATTTGCGCCCCGGCGAAAGTGGGGCGTGCCTAGAAGGGCGAAGAAGGAGACAAGCCATGTCAATGAGCGTCAACACCAACAAGTCAGCGATGCTGGCACTGCAGAATCTGACCAAGACCAACATGGATATGAATGTTGTTCAGAACCGGATCAACACGGGCCTCAAAGTGGGCGGGGCCAAGGACAATTCGTCCGTCTACGCCATTGCGCAAAACATGCGCGGCGATGTGGGGGCCTTGAATGCTGTTATGCAAAGTGTCTCCCGCGCCAGCAGCATCACCGATGTAGCTCTGGCGGCTGGCGAAACCATTTCCGACCTTCTGGTGGAAATGAAGGAACGCACCGTAGCGGCCAATGATGCCTCACTGGATACGGCATCACGCAACGCGATCAATGAAGATTTCCAGGCTCTGCTGCGGCAGATCAACACGATCACCACCAATGCCGGCTTTGATGGCGCGAACCTGATCAATGGCTCGTTGACCAATGGCCTGACAGTGCTGGCCGATGCCGATGCCTCCAACACGTTGACGGTGGGGACGGAAAGCATGTCGCTGGGCGGCTCCATTATTACCATGAGCGCGGGAACAACAGTTTCCACGAAGGCGACTGCATCCGTCGCCTTGGCGCAGATCAACACCAGCTTGACCAATGTGAATGCCGCTCTGGCGCGCCTTGGCTCCATGGGTAAACAGCTCGAAGCGCACAACAGCTTCCTGGGTAAACTGCAAGATCAGTTCACCGCCGGTATTGGTAATCTGGTGGATGCAGACCTGGCCGTTGAAAGCGCTCGATTACAAAGTTTGCAGGTGAAACAACAACTGGGCATCCAGGCCTTGTCGATTGCGAACCAGCAACCACAATCGATCCTCTCGCTCTTCCAGTAAGCGAGAAGATAACCTTCTTCAAAGGCGCCTCGGAGCTCACCGCTCCGGGGCGTTTTTCGTGAGGGGGGCAGCAACACCAAATCGCCGCATTTCTTGATTAACCATCGAGTGTTTCGAGTATCTCAGTTTCCCTTGGAAATATTGTTTGAATGGGCAGGACCATGAAACAGACTTTTCTTGCAATGACGATAGTTGTCGTCTGCGGAAGTCTTGCTTTTGCAGGGGGAGAAGAAGATACAGTAGCTGGGCCTCTAAGCATCAACTGCGCTGCTGCAATTCATGTCTCTATGACTGAGTTGACTGCTCGTTATGAAACAAATACAGCGGAATTCATTTCTTCTTCGGGCGAGGAATGGGAAGTTTTTTGCGATGAGGAAGATAGTTTCATCCGGATCGTGTTTGGCCCAAGGAATCACCATCAGCGCGGTGGTAGTATGACCTATATTCTCGATCCAGATAGTTTGGAAATTGAAGAAATAATTCCAGGACGATAGTGATCTACAGTAACCGTCTCCGTCATTCCCCGGCTTGACCCACTACTGTCCGGTTTAACTCTCCATTGGTTGTTTCGACTGCAGCCGTTTGCTGGAAACGATGAGGTTTGCGGAAACTGAGACTCTGTTTTCGTTTGCGCCCCAACGATGGTCTGCCACCCCCACCCCTCCGCTTTGCTCCGGACCTCCCCCATCCTGAAGGGGGAGGTGCTTTTTGGCGCAATCATGCGGGTCTCATTCCCTCCCCC
>JAJFIL010000205.1 GCA_021774965.1 Alphaproteobacteria bacterium | reverse complement strand
GCTATGTTTACATTACGCTGCCCGGTCAAACTACGCCGATTACCGCAGGGCGTTATACCTTCACGACAAATAGACAGGGTATGCCTATTGGTCGTTTTGTGTATGGGAAAAGCTATCTTTCCCGGCCTGATGCGCTTCCGCTAGACCCGATAGAACTTAAACTGGCCCCTCAGCTTTATGAGACAACGGCGCTCAATGGCGTTTTTGGTGCCTTGCGGGATGCCGGGGCGGATTATTGGGGTCGCCGCGTTATTGAGCGCCACAGCGGAATAACGCAACTGAGCGAAATGGATTATCTTCTTTATTCACCGGATGATCGCGCCGGGGCGCTCGGGTTTGGCCTTAATGTGGAACCTCCCGCACCCAAACGCAAGTTCAACCAAACACTTGATCTGGCAAAATTACAGGATATTGCTGATGCAATTATAAAAGACGAAGAACTGCCTGCTGATACCGCCAATGATCAAATTGAAGACCTCATGTTGATCGGCACTTCAATGGGCGGCGCAAGGCCAAAGGCCATTGTTGAGGATGAAAATGGCCTTTGGATCGCTAAATTCAACAGGCCGGATGATAAATGGAACAGTGCACGTGTTGAACATGCCATGCTTGTTCTGGCGCGAAGTTGCGGCCTGAGCACGGCTGAAAGCCGGGTTATTGAAGTCGCCGGGCGAGATGTTCTTTTGGTCAAGCGTTTTGATCGCGAAAAAGTGACAGATGGCTATTTACGTGCACGAATGGTCAGCGCCTTAACTTTACTGCGCGGCGAAGATACGTACCAGACCCGCGACAAATGGTCATACGTGCTTCTAGCCGAGGAACTGCGGCGTGTTAGTGCAAAACCGCAAGAGGATACGGCAGAGTTATTTCGGCGCATGTGCTTTAATGCCCTGATTTCAAATATTGACGATCACCCTCGTAATCACGCCATTATTGCTAAAGAGAAGGACTGGCGGCTTTCTCCTGCTTATGATTTAACGCCAGCGGTTCCAATCAGCCTAGAGCGCCGTGATTTAGCGATGGAATGCGGAGATGAAGGCCGTTATGCCAGAGCCAGCAACCTGCTTTCCCAAAGCATCCGTTTTCTGCTCAAAGAAGAAGATGCCAGAAAGATCATTGATGAAATGGAAAAATTTATTCGCAGCGCATGGTATTCCACCGCCTGCAGTGCTGGCGTTTCAGAACGTGAATGCGAACAAATTTCCGGCGCTTTTGCATACCCCGGATTTCACCCAAAAACAGATGAAGTAATCTCGTGAAAATTATTACTTATAGCGACCTGCATCTGGAGTTTGGATCAGGCTGGGCTTTGCCACATGACCTCGATGCCGATCTTATGATCTTGGCAGGTGATGCCATCACGTTTAAGGATTACTCTCCGCGATCTAAATTTTTAACAGACTGGGAAAAGCATGTACTGTACATTACGGGTAATCACGAATATTACACACGAACACCAAGAGACGCAGAAGAAGAAGCTTTCAAAAAGTGGCTTGCCACCAACCACCCGAATATAACGTTCCTGCGTAATGAGTTTATCAGCATAGACGGCATTCATTTTTTCGGCGGCACGATGTGGACGAATTTCTGTGGTGCGGATGCACAGGCCATGGAAATAGCCGAGCACCAAATTAATGATTTCAGGCTGATAAAGAACCCTGATTTCTCGCCTTTCAAACCTGTTGATACGTTAGAACTCCATGATCGTTATGTCATAAATCTCCTGAAATGGTTCGAATCTGATCTGGTTGGTCCACGGGTGGTCATCAGTCATCATGCTCCAGTGATTAACCCTTGCACACAATTTACGGACAGCCCATTGACTCCAGCTTTCAATTCTTTAGACATGCTGGATATTATTGAAAAATACCAGCCAGCTCTTTGGGTTTATGGGCATACACATGAATGCGATGATCAAATGATCAACGACACACGGATTATTTCAAACCAGCTTGGCTATCCCAATAATCTGGGTGGATTTGAATGCGCAGATTTTGATGAAAGCGGTAAGCTTGTTGAGGTCGAATGAAACCTCAATGAAACTCATCCCAATCCCGGTGCGGCTACGTGCGCATAAGCTTGTGAATCTGCCAAACCGTGAAACCAGCGGCCTTTTTGTTCATTAATCAGCATATTTAAGAGCCTATCTCCACTGATAATTTCAATTTCTGAAAACTGGATTATCTGGTAACTTTTTTTGCCTGTTTTACCGGTATGAACAAAAAGCCCTTTCTTCCTACGCCTTTGGCATAGTCGTACAAACGATTGAACATGAGCGGGATTTATATGGCTGGCGTAGCGTTTAGCTTGTATCAGATAGCAGTGATCTTCAATAATCCTAAAACCCTCAGTTGGATGGTGCTTAGAGTGCATTGTTGTTTATTTTTAGCAAGGCGCAGTGAGGAGTAATAACGAGTTATTACAACGAATTGCAACGCAGCAAAAGATAAAGAACAGTGTGCTATAAGCATCATAGCGTGACCCACCTTTAGGGTGCGTGACATTTGACAAAATATTTGTTTTGTTTCAGAAGATTAGTCATTGCTGAAGCGACCAACTGAGGATTTTAGGATAATGACTTGACCATCAATTCCGCCATCT
>JAJFIL010000204.1 GCA_021774965.1 Alphaproteobacteria bacterium | reverse complement strand
CATGTTTCAAGAAAGTTTAAATTCCTTCACGTTTTAACTTGTCATCCCTTTTTACGGAAAATTTATCCGTTCTTTAAAGATTGCATGAGACTATTTCATCGGGTAGATCACGTAAAGCATTAAGTATGTGGCAGTACTTGTGCACAATATTAATCCATAAATAATCATGGTGACGCGCCCCAGTATCCGGTGTCGTCGAGCGCCGTCTGGAAGCCCTTTTTCGATGAGCTTTTCGAGGCTGACCACCAGGGCTACGGTGCCAAATATCAAAGCCCAGGCGATGCTGGCCCCTATGGATGCGTGGCGAACCGCTGTCAGAAACAGCTGGTTCAGCCCCCAAACGACGAGAATTGAGAGCATGACAGTTTTAAAGGTTTTGGCGCGGACTGCCAGGTTGCCTGTTTTCAGCACGAAGTCCCCGTTGATTTTTTCGCTGGCCCGAAACCCCTGCACCAGCATGTAAAAAGACAGGACCAAGCCCAATGTCACCAAAATCAGGTGGGTGGTCAGGACGGGAATAAATATGTTGTCGTAAGCTTCCCTGGAACCGCCGAAACCTTCTTCTCCTTCAAAAGACAACACTCCCAACTGACGGGCATAATAGTAGGCGCAGAAATAAACCACCATCGAAACCATGGAAATCAGGATCAGATTGTGATGTCTCGTCCCCTGGGCTTTTTTGGCGAACCCCCAGGCAATTAGAAAGAGCACGGTGAAAATCAAAGCCAGCAGATAGCTGACGTCCGCTCCCAGAGTTCCTGAAGGTGCCAGAAAGCCGGGTTTTTCGAGTAGTTCTTTCATAATAACAGTGGGAGAAGGTGAGAATATAGAATAAAGGAGTGAGCTAAATCTTCTGAATTCTTGATTCTGTCCTCTATATTCGGGGTTTCAGAGGATTTATTTTTCCGCCTTGCTCAAGAGAAACGTCCCCAGATAAAATTCGACAATGCCCAAAATAGACATGTAAAGAAGCGGCTCCATCCCCTTGTCGGTGAAGAAAAGAAAAACCACGTAGGTGATCGTACACAAACCCAGGAGTTGGAGGGCTTTTCCTAAAAAGTAAAGAGTCTGGGCCATTGGCGTTCAGTTGCTGATACTGGCTCGAACGCTGTCATTGGCTCCAATCAGCTGTTCGATGTGTTCTCGCCCGCGCGACTGGATATTGTGACGGACGCTTTGTAATACCAGCTTGCCCTGTGTGGTGAAGGCGCTGGAAGCTTTTGGGAGGTTTTCAAGGTCCTCACCAGACGGTTTTTCCTCATAGGTTTTCATAACTTCCTGCGTGTCAAACAACTCGTCGAGGGGATATTTGTATACCAGTTTTACATAGTCTCTTTCTTTCTCGGTTTCCTTTTTGGAATCCCAGACGATGTTTTCCATTTCAACAGACTCCGGTTTGACCCCACTATTGGCAAGATTTTTCTTAATTTCTTCAAAATAGACTTGCATCTTATTGGAATCATCGACCTCGTCTTCAGGTATTTTGGAGCTGATCTCGAACTCGATTTGGTTGTCTTTTAATGCCGGACGGCTGACTTCATAAGTGATTTTGTTGTGATTGAATCGGCGGCCCTTCTTGGGCTGATATTTCGATTGCATTTCTGCAATCAAATCATTCAACCCATCGTTGGCGAATTGACTAAAAAGTAAACCTTTTAAACTTGACATGGTTCTCCTTCCAAAACCCTCAGTATGCCCTGATGAGAGTTCATTTTAACGGTTATTTTGCAAGATACCCTAAATGGCACGAAAACTTATAAAATAGCACTCCCGGAAAATAATAGAAATTGAAAACCCGGCTTTCTTGAAAAACCTGGTGAATTTTACTCCATCGCAGATCTGAAAGCGCCTGAATACACTTTTTGGCGATGGGTCGCGATGGAGCGGTCTTTATCAGAGATTTTTTGCAATTACATGTCTTGCGGCACTGGACTTAGGGCCGCAGATGAGGATGCAAGCCCGATGCTGTTATTGAGAAAACTGTTGGAACCATTGTCCTGGTAGGAGTAGCGCATTTTGATGCAACCGGTTTCCTTATTTTCGCAGTAAAAGCTCATGAACTGGACTTTGGCAAATTTACTGTCTGCCGTGCGTACCGCATAAACATTCTTTTTCGCGGTGAGCTTGTGGGTCAAATAATTGTAGGAATACCATTTCAGGAGTATCGGGTTCTGGGTTTCGGTTTTTGTGGTCTGGTCTTGAACATAGTTTTCAAGAGGAGCTTGAGCCACGACGTCAAAATCACTTTCTTTCAAGTTGAACAGCCCTGCTTTGCCGAATTTATTGGTGGCCCCGCCGTTGGAAATCACTTTCCCACGTCTGAACGCCAGATCCCATTCGAGGGAGGACGGGTCATGAATTTGAACAACAGACCCTCTGGAAAAGTCGAAGTAGGCCCAGTCTTTCTCTGAGGAGGCGTTGACCGTAATTATTTGTGAAGGAATCTGATTTGCTGTCGTCACCTCGGGAACCGGAGCTGTGGATTTTGCTATTTTACCTTCTTCCGGCCGATTGACGCTTGGCGAGTTCAAAAAATCGTCCATCTGCATTAACTTGGAAGGCAACCAGAAAATGCCAACGAGTAATACACTGATACATGCATTCAACAGGAAGAGGTTTCTCCACAATTTTTTCTTCTTCTCAAATGCGGCAAGATCTTTTTCGGATAGGTTTGCTAAATTTTTGTTATCGAACATGGTGTTTTTAAAATGAATTAAAATTATTTACCGTTATTGTTTTCTTACGTCATGAAATGCTTTTAAAACCTTTTTCATAGCGGATCGGGAAAGTTCCTCTTTGCTGAGCCAATGGGTATTCCCTCCCAGAAACCCTCTGATGTTTGGAGTTTGAGTCCCGACAAAGCGGGCGCCCCAGATCACATCGCCTGTTTTAGCATTGACCAGATAGGCTCCGAACTCGACCCCGCTGGAAATACTTTTCTCGATTTCTCCCCGGCGGTCAACGTAGGAATCCATATACTTGGTAACCGCGCCGATCAACACCGCATCGACCTTTTTATTTGAGTAGGGGAGAAGATCGTCGGAACTATCCACGGCCCCCGTGTTTGCGGGTTTGTTGCCGTTCTCGTCAACCAGCGGCGTTGCTGTGATTTTCAAACGGACATCCTCACTTTTCCTGGGGGGAAGGATGACTCTGTATTTCTGGTAGGATTGTAATTCCTGAGATATCTGGTTGGCGACCACATGGCCTGCAGTTTCGTTCTTGAAAGGCTTTTCGGTTTTGTTTTCAAAATCCGCCACGCCAATGACGCGCGCGTTTTGAAAGGCGGTTATGTTAAAAACTTTGCTTTGCACCTGGTTCACCGGGGCGGTTCGCAACAATTCCAGATAATATTTCGGAAATTGTTTTCCCTTGTTAAACTTTTTAATATAGTCGGGATAAGGATGCGCTTCGTTGATAAAAGGAGTCAAGTTAGGGTGTAGAGAAAGATCGGTTGGCGGGGTGACCGGGTTCATCGGGTGATATCCGAGTTCCTGCTGGTCGGCCCCCTGATGGTCGAGCTTCATAAAGGGTTCCCCTTTCGGGATGCCGTAACCCGGAGTAGAAAAAGCCAGCACCAGGATTGCGGGGGCAATCGTAAACAGTGCGGTAAGGCATAAGTTGCGCCTGGATAAAACCACGATGAACATCCTTCCCATTGGGCTTGAAATTGAGTATTTCCTGCACTTCCTTTAATGCCCTTTAAATATAGCATACGGAGGTTGTAATTCAACTGCGATTCTCCCGATCTTAATTAGAGTAAGGATAGCAGGCAAGGGTTTCCGGCACTTTCAACTTTTATAAAGAATAATTTCCTTTAAACTGATGCATTGTGGGTTTTATTCTTTAGAGTTGCCTTGAGGATATTTTTATGAATTCTGCTTCTTATCGGGCTGTAGACTGGGTTTCTGCGGAAAATCAACCAATCCTTTTGGGAGGTATCACACTCATCGCTCTGGGGTTTTTTTTCGCCGAGCTTTGGCCCAAACTTCGGGTTTTGCTGCGGGCAGGGCCTGAAAATCGATTTGACCGCCCCCTGGAGCGTATCTGGAATACAATCCGCATCGCTTTTCTGCAAACCAAATTACTTAAAAATAAAAAATCGGGGTGGATGCATGCGCTGATTTTCTGGGGGTTTCTGGTGCTTCTTTTGCGTGCGGGGCATTTTTTCGTGATCGGGTTTTTTCAGGACCTGCCGATTCCGCTTCCCGGTTTTGAACTTGTTCATTACCTCTATAGCCTGATTAAGGATGTATTCGTTTTTCTGGTGACTCTGGCAGTTACCTACGCCTTTTACCGAAGGCTCGTCGTGCGCCCACCGCGCCTCAATCTTTCAGGCGAGGGCATTCTTATCCTTATTCTGATCCTGGCGATCATGGTCAGCGATGTGGTTTTTGAGGGCGCATATTTTACCGCCAACCCATCTGCGGGAACGTTATGGGAACCTTTGGGACTGGCATTTTCCCTATTGCTGGCGCCACTGGACCCAGCCGGGGTGGCATTTTTGCATAATCTGGCCTATTGGACGCACATAGTGAGCATCCTGTTTTTTTTAACGCTGTTGCCCAGAAGTAAGCATTTCCACATCATCACCTCCATTCCTAATGTTTATTTTTCCAATGTCAGCGGGAAAGGCAATCAACTCTCGCGCATCGACTTTGAAGATGAAACCAAAGAATCCTTTGGCGTGACGCAAGTTGGGGACTTTTCCTGGAAGGCATTGCTGGATCTTCACACCTGCACGGAATGCGGTCGCTGTGATAACTTTTGCCCGGCTCTCAAAAGCGGGAAACCCTTGTCACCAAAAGAGCTTACGATTGACCTGAGAAACCACTTGAACTCCTTGCGGGGCGAAGTTCATACGCAATCTTCCGATGCTCCTGCACTGCTGGGCGGAGTCATTCAGGACGAAACCCTGTGGTCCTGCACCACCTGCGGGGCTTGCGAGGAAGAGTGCCCGGTCATGATCGAATATGTGAACAAGGTGATCGACATGCGGCGCGGGCTGGTTTTAACCGAGGACCGCTACCCGCAGGAGTTGACGCGGGCATTTAAATCTCTGGAAACCAACAGCAACCCCTGGGGCTT
>JAJFIL010000203.1 GCA_021774965.1 Alphaproteobacteria bacterium | reverse complement strand
AGATGCCATAGAGCCGAGTGATCTCGTTGGCGGCCAAGCCTTCGCGCAAGGCCTTGATAATGGGAATGCCGCCAGCCACCGCTGCTTCATAGGCAACTGTTACTCCCTTGGCTTCAGCAGCCTCCGCAATCGCCGGGCCGTGGTGGGCAATCAGCGCTTTGTTGGCGGTGACCACATGTTTGCCATTGGCAATCGCTTCATTGACCAGATCCAGGGCGATGCCTTCCGAGCCCCCTATAAGCTCCACCACCACATCCACATCCGTGGCCCGAGCGATATCCAGAGGATCGTCCACCCAGCGATAGTGGGAAAAATCGAATCCCCGGTCTTTGGTTCGATCTCTTGCTGAGACCACGGCGATTTCAATCTCCCGGCCGCATCGCGCAGCAAGGGTCTTCTGCGATGAAGTTAGCAGCTTGGCCACACCGCCGCCAACTGTTCCCAGCCCGGCAAGGCCTATACGCAAGGGCCCGGTCATTTGAAATCTTCCTCGGTAGACAATAGCTCTTCCGGCGTTCTTGAGGCCGCCAGAGCTTCTGGTGAGATACGCGTGGGTTCTTCCGGCTCCGGTGCAGCAGTGGCTACGGGAGCATAGATGGGCTCTTCGGAAACCGGCGTGGCAGTTGCCGGATCGGCAGGAAGAGCAGGCGAAGTACTCAACGGGCCATCCTGGACAGGTCGCTCAATGGCAGGGCTTGGCTGAATGGGCGCTGGCCGAACCACTGCTGGCACCGGCTCATTGGATGGAGGCGCGGCTCTCAAGGCACCCGGCTGTCCCGTTTCTCGGAAGCCCAATGCCGCAAATGCCTGAGCTGCTTCGCGAGAGGCAATCAACTCATTGGTGACGACTTCAGTGCGTTCCGGCGTTAATCGCATCAAAGGGCGATCAGGCACTTCAGAAAGGCGCGGGTACCCTGCCCCCGTTAAATCAGGCGCGTGCGAGCATCCCGCCAGAGCGAATGCTGCCAATACCACTGCCACAACTGATGTCAGCACAAGCCGCACAGGCCCTGCTCCTTGATTCCGACTCTCTCTTATCCACCGAAAGTATCGACAATCAGAAGAACGCGGTAGCCCCATTCGGTTCGGATATCGCCATTTTCGTCATATTCAACCGTGCCGTCACGGAAAGTCGTACCCCCAACCTCGTCAAACGCGAATATGGGCACCAATCCCCCAAAATGACCTTCTACACGGTTAAACAGGCTGGCTGAGTGGTCATACGAAAGCCGAACACACCCCCCCGAAGCCCGTCGGCCCAGGTAGCGGTGATATCGCGGCACAATTCCGTGGATGGCATAACCCGACATGCGGCTGCGATAGGAGTAGTTAAAGAACATGGCGTTGGGCATGGAAGAGCCATTCCATTGAGCCGAGTACGCTCGGGAGACAAAGCGCCGGGGATCCAACATGAAGAACCCGGGCGGCGTGGTTGTGTAATATCGCTCTCTTTGCTCCCGACCCGTTGAGACCAGCCAGCGGTCGGTCAATGCTAAGTTCCCACTTGGCTCGCGTTCATAGATGAACATCTGCTGCGCCAAGGGCCCCTCAGGTGCTTTGGAGATATAGAGGACCATGTCGAAGTATGGATCCAGATGCGCAGGCATCAGTTCCGCAATTCGGTCCGATGGATTGACTTCCAACGTGGAGAGATCTTCTGTCCGCTCAAAAAGAGAAGGGGATACTTTCGCGATATCCTCATCATACTCCGCCCACGGAGAAACATCGTCCTCCCCCATTCGCGAAGCGGGGCCGAACTCCATTTCCATTTCCTCAGGCGTGAGGAAACTTTCCAGCGTCTTGCTGGTTTCAATTTCTTGTGCAAACGCAACGGTACAAAGGAACAAAGCTGATCCCACAAGCGTGGTCAGTCCGAGGCGAACCATGAGCCCCTCCTCTGGTGTTTGGGCTCAAGATAATGCCAAATACTACCATCAAGGCCAAGCACCCACTGGCCTTATCCACAGTTGATCGTGTATAGAATGTTGCATGATTGATGCACCCCAGACGAAATGCAGCACACAATGACTGATAAACAGCCCGATACTGAAAAAGACACCTATCAGATTTCCGACCCAACAGAATTTGGGCGCAACCTCGTGCGGGTGGCAGCGCAAAGCCAAGAGGTGCTTTCGAGGTACCTTGAGGGCAAACGCGAGCATCCTGATGACGACGCCAATGACCCCATGAATGTGGCAAATGCGTTCAGCGAACTGCTGAAGCACATGGCGACAAACCCAGGTAAAATGATGGAAGCGCAATTTGCGCTTTGGAAAGCACAAGCCAACCTGTGGCAAAACTCCTGGCGCCGGTTCATGGGCGAAGAAGTCGAACCTGTTGTCGAACCCAATCGCGGCGACAAGCGCTTTCGCGATTCAGAGTGGGCGGAGAACGCTGTTTTTGATTTCATCAAACAATCCTATTTGCTGACAGCCAATTGGCTCAATGACACCGTTGATGAAGTTGAGGGAATGGATACTATCACGCGCCGCAAAGTGAACTTTTATGCGCGGCAATTTTCTGATGCGATCTCACCCTCCAATTTCATCCTGACAAATCCGGAAGTTCTGCGCACCACGCTTTCAAGTAACGGCGAGAACCTCGTCAAGGGTTTGGACAACCTGCTGCGCGACCTGGAAAAAGGTCACGGCAAGCTGGACATCAGCCAAACGGATATGACGAAATTTACGGTGGGGGAAAATATTGCTCTCTCACCCGGCAAGGTTATCTACCAAAATGACCTGATGCAGTTGCTGCAGTTTAATCCGAGAACAGATGAAGTATTTGAGCGTCCGCTTTTGATTTTTCCACCCTGGATCAATAAGTATTACATCCTGGACTTAAGGCAGGATAATTCCTTCATCAAATGGGCCACCGAGAAAGGCTATACCGTCTTTGTTGCGTCCTGGGTCAACCCGGACAAGAAGCTCGCGGAAAAGGAATTCCGCAACTACATGCGCGAAGGCGTCATGGAGGCGCTGGATGCGGTTGAGAAAGCCACCGGCGTTAAAGAAGTCAATGCCATTGGGTATTGCATTGGCGGCACCATGCTCACCACCACGCTGGCCTATATGGCGGCCAAGGGCGATAACCGCATCAAGTCCGCAACGTTTTTTGCGGCCCAGGCTGATTTTAGCGAGGCTGGTGAACTGCAGGTCTTTATTGACGATGAGCAGCTGGATGCACTGGAACATCAGATGGAGTCGGCGGGCGGCATCCTCGAAGGCTCCAAGATGGCGAACACATTCAACATGCTGCGTGCCAATGATCTGATCTGGTCTTACGTGGTCAACAATTACCTTTTGGGCAAGGACCCCTTCCCGTTCGATCTTCTTTATTGGAATGCCGATACAACGCGCATGCCACAGAAGACGCATCTGTTCTATCTCCGCGAATTCTATCGCCACAATAGATTGGCAAAGGGGGAGATGGAAATCGCAGGCGAGAAGCTGGACCTTGGAAAGGTCAAGATTCCGATCTTCCTGCAATCCTCCAAGACCGATCATATCGCGCCTTACAATTCGATCTACAAATCAACCAAGCTGTTTGGCGGGAAAACCAAATTTATTATCGCAGGTTCCGGTCACATCGCAGGCGTGATCAATCACCCTGACGCCAAGAAATACCAATACTGGACCAATGATGAATTGCCGGATGAAGTAGAAGATTGGGTCGCTGGTGCAAAAGAGCACCCTGGCTCCTGGTGGCCCGAATGGCATAAATGGCTTTCTCGCAAGTCCGGCAAAAAAGTGCCAGCACGCGTTCCCGGTGATGGCAAATTAAAGCCCATCGAAGATGCACCAGGTTCTTATGTATTGGTGAAGAGCTAGTCTAAGCTTGTTCAGCACGAATCGTCTCAGAGATGCCGCTGCGGCCAAAAGGGGATTGAAATGTCTATTGCTCTCGTAATTCTGCTTGTTGTTATCATCGGCGGATACATAATCTACGCGTCTCTCATCAAGACGCGCAATACAGCCCAGGAAGCACTCTCCGGCATTGATGTGCAGCTGCACAAACGTCATGACTTGATTCCAAATCTGCTCGCCATTGCCAAACGCTTTATGGAGCACGAAAAGGAACTACTGACCGACATCACGGCATTGCGCCAACAGGCGGTCAATCTCAATGCCAAATCTGGCGCTGCAGAGGCGGAGAAAGCCTTTCAGGTAGAAGCTCAACTCCAAGCCAAGATGGGCCAGTTCATGGTCCAGGTCGAAGCCTATCCGGATCTTAAATCCGACACACAAATGCTGGAGGCTCAACGGGCCTACACAGAGGTAGAAGCCAACATCGCAGCGGCACGCCGGTTCTATAACTCGGCAGCCACGGACCTCAAGAACGCCGTGGAAATCTTCCCAAGTTCCATGGTCGCGGGCATGATCAATATCAGTCCCATGCCATTCTTTGAAGCTGATGAGGCGGCGCGCGCGCCGGTCAACGCTGCAGACCATCTTTAGGCTGGCATCATGACCATCACTGGCGAAGAGCTTACAAAGAAGCTGGGTCCCATCTTGGAGACCGTTGAGGCAGCACGTCTAGCTCATCTGGCAGATGCAATGAAGCGGCGACCTTTCGCTTGGGGCGGGTTTGGCATTGTTGCCGTGCTGGCCATCCCCTTTGCGTTCCTTATTCCAGAACCCCAATTCGTCATTGTTGCAGCCTTCGCTGCAGGTGCAGGCATCTGGTATTGGATGAATGGACCGGCCCGAGCCTTTCGCGCGGAGTACAAGAGTAACCTTCTGCCAAAAATTGCGGAGGAGTTCGGTAACTTCACTTATCAATTGAAAGGCGGCATCGCAGCGGAACGGATGCGCCCCTCAAAGCTCCTGCCCCATTATCACCGATACAAACATGAGGATCACTTTGCTGGTGAGTTTGAAGGTGTAGGCATTGAATTTAATGAGGCCATCCTCAAACAACGCCGCCGCTCTGGTAAAAGCACTCACTATGTGACCGTGTTTCAGGGGCTCTTTGTGATCCTGGATATGAACAAAAACTTTGAAGGCCACACCATCGTGCGGAGGGATGCCGGAGCCTTTAATTTATTGGGTGGTCTGGGATCTCTTGACCGGGTCAAGCTTGAAGACCCTGAATTCGAACGACAGTTCGAAGTTTACGGCACGGATCAAATCGAAGCGCGGTACCTGCTGACACCTGCGTTTATGGAACGATTGAAAGCTCTGACCTCATCGGTTGGGGCCAGCAGTTTCGAATGTGCTTTCTACCAGGATCAGTTACTGATCCTCATGAAGCACAGTCAAGCCATGGCTAAAAATGGACTGTTGGAACCCGGCAAGCTAAGCGAGACCGTTCACGACGCAAGCTCGATCACCAAGATAGCAGATGAATTCGCCGCCATCTGCGGGCTCATCCAGGAGCTCAAGCTCCACGAAAACCACCGCGTCTAACTTACGGAAATAAAGGCAGTTGATGCAGCGCCAGCGTCTCATCCAAACCGAACATCAAGTTCATGTTCTGGATGGCTTGCCCGCTTGAGCCCTTCACCAGGTTGTCGATCGCAGCGATGATGATCACGCGCCCGGGAATACGGTCAGCGAACACATTCACGTCACAGAAATTCGAGCCCCGAACGTGCCTTGTAGTCGGCACTTCGCCTGAGCCAAGAACCCTGACAAACACTTCGTGGCGATAACGCGCTAAAAGGGCCACGCGCAGGGCCTCAGCGGTGCTGGTCGTCTTGGCGTAGATCGTCACCAACTCCCCCCGATTCATTGGAACCAAGTGAGGCGTAAAGTTTACGATGGGCTCTGTGCCGCTTGCTGCGCCAATCTCCTGCTCAATTTCTGGCGCATGACGATGCCCGGCAACCGCGTAGGGGTGCATGCCTTCCGCGACCTCACAGTACAGGAGACTGTCCTTGAGCCCCCTGCCCGCACCAGACACGCCTGACTTGGCGTCAATGATCAGATCATCAGTCTCAATCAACCCCGCCTGCACCAAGGGTAAAAGCGCCAACAGCGTTGCCGTGGGATAGCACCCGGGGCATGCCACCAGACGCGCTGCCTTGATGGCCTCGCGATAATGTTCCGTCAGGCCATAGACCGCATCGGGCTGAAGCTCCGGTGCATAATGCTCATGGCCATACCACGTGGCATAGGTGGCAGGATCTCGCAGACGAAAGTCCGCCGACAGATCAATGATCTTTAAACGCTCCGGCAAGTCCTTCACGATCTGCTGTGTGGTCGCATGAGGCAGTGCACAAAACACAACCTCAATCCCATCCCAGGAAATCTCCTCGACCTTCTGGAGCTCAGGCAGCACATATCCACGGAAGTGAGGATAAACTTCCGCCATGGATTTGCCCGCATGAGAGTTTGCGGAAAGTGCCTTGATTGCGACAAGGGGGTGACACAGCAGCAGGCGCACGAGATCTGCACCGGTGTATCCGCTGGCTCCAAGAATGGCGATGTTGATTGGGTCGGTCATCATAGTCTCACAAGTATAGTTTCATGCCTTCGTGGGTCGTCTCAAATCCCAGTCGCTCATAGAACCGTAGTGCATCTGGCCGCGCCTTGTTTGTTGTGAGCTGCACAAGCCCGGCACCAGCGCCGCGTGATTTCTCAATGAGCCATTTGATCAGCGCATCCCCTGTCCCCTGGCCACGCTGGGAACTGGCAACGCGAACGCCTTCGATTTGTGCTCGCAAAGTTCCCTTCAGGGAAAGGTTTGCAATAAGCGTCAACTGTGCTGTCGCAACGATTTTACCGTCCACCTCGCCCACATAAACTTCGTTGCCCGCCTGGATCGAGATCATATCGAAGGCATGGAAATAATCATCATCAACCGTATTGGCCTCGCCATCGACCTCGCTAATGCTCTCACGGGCCTGCCCCAAAACATCATCGGCCAACAAGGCAACAATTGCTGGCAGGTCTTCTGACTTTGCGCCTCTGAATTCAATACTCACCGCACGTCACTCCCACAATAAAAAGCGGCGGGGACCATTTGGTCACCCGCCGCTTTAAAAATCCAAAACCGCCAGCGATTAACGCTTGGAGAACTGGAAGGAGCGACGAGCTTTGGCTCGGCCATATTTCTTACGTTCCACAACGCGGCTATCGCGTGTGAGGAAGCCGCCGGCTTTCAGAACGCCGCGCAGTTCCGGCTCAAAATACGTGAGCGCTTTGGAAATGCCGTGACGCACTGCGCCAGCCTGACCCGAAAGGCCACCACCGGTAACAGTGCAAACAACATCGAATTGGCCTTCGCGAGCCGCAGCGACCATCGGTTGGCTCACAACCATCCGAAGCACTGGGCGGGCGAAATAGGTCAGAATGTCCCGGCCATTGACCGTAACAGCACCGGTACCTGGCTTGATCCATACCCGAGCGATGGCGTTCTTCCGCTTGCCCGTTGCATAAGACCGTCCGAGCGCATCTTTCTTAGGCTCAGCAGGTGCTTGAACTTCAGCAACTGGTTCAGGGGCTGCTTCAGACGTCACTTCGGACGTATCGACAGATGCCAGTTCGCTAAGATCGTTGAGGGTCTTTGTTTCTTCTTCAGACATGTTTATGCCCTCGCCGTATTTTTTTCGTTCATGGATGCAACATCCAGAACTTCAGGTGTCTGTGCTTCGTGCGGATGTGTCCCACCAGCGTAAAGATGCAACTTCTTGATTTGCTGACGCGCGAGTGAGCCCGAAGGCAGCATGCGCTTTACAGCAAGTTCAAGAACGCGGGTTGGATACTTGCCATCCAGGATCTTGTCTGCTGTGCGGGATTTGATGCCGCCCGGATGACCCGTATGCCAGTAATAGGTCTTGTCCGTACGCTTTTTGCCTTTAAGCAGCACTTTGTCTGCGTTGATGACGACGACATTATCGCCGGTATCAATATGAGGCGTGTACATGGGCTTGTGCTTGCCGCGCAAGCGGGTGGCGATTACAGCTGCGAGACGTCCCAGCACGAGGCCTTCCGCGTCGATCAGCAGCCATTTTTTATCCACCTCTGAAGGCTTGGCCGAATAGGTTTTCATTGCTCTAATAACTCGAGTTAGATTGGTTCGAAGACGAGGGGGTATAGGAGCCCCAAATGACAGTGTCAACTGGATTGGGCTGAATTTTGCCTGAAAAACCAAAGAAATAGCAAGGTGGTATTATTTTACCCCAAAATTGGAGCGCAATGTACCCATGACTGACCAGCCTCTTGTCCTGGACGATGAAAAGTCCCCCGTCCGCACCCTGCGCCTGAACCGTCCCAAGGCCCGAAATGCGCTTTCTCTGGAGCTGATGGAGGCCCTTCGGCAGGCACTTCAGGGGGCAGCGGAGGATAAAGGCACCCGCGTGATCATCCTGGCGGCAGAAGGTCCAGGCTTTTGCGCTGGTCATGACTTGCGAGAAATGACGGCCCTGCGCGATGGCCCCGACGGCGGCAAGCCAGCTTATGAACGGATTTTCGAAGTCTGCGCCGGGCTCATGAAGGGCATCTTGGCCTGCCCAGTTCCGGTCATTGCGCAAGTTCATGGCATTGCCACAGCGGCAGGTTGCCAACTGGTGGCCACCTGCGATCTTGCCGTTGCCTCTGATCAAGTCCATTTCGCGACCCCTGGGGTCAATATCGGGCTTTTTTGCTCCACGCCCATGGTGGCCCTCTCCCGCAACGTCCCGCGCAAAGCCGCCATGGAGATGTTGCTGACAGGCGAGATGATCTCTGCAGAGGTGGCTCAACAGATTGGTTTGATCAACAAGGCTGTTCCCAGCGATGAACTCGAAAGCGCAACTCTGGCACTTGCCAACACCATTGCTCAGAAACCAGGAGCGGTCGTGCGCATTGGCAAGGAGGCCTTCTATCAGCAGCTCGAACTTCCCGTGAACGCGGCTTACGACTACACCGCAAAGGTCATGACCGAGAACATGATGGCGGCAGATGCTAAGGAAGGCATCGGTGCTTTCGTGGAGAAACGCGAACCCAGATGGTCAGATACCTAAGCCGACCTCGCCCACATCAGATGGGCCAGATAAACAGCTGCGGAGAACGTCATCACCGCGCCCGCCTGATGCAACAGGCCCAGTGATAGCGGCACCACGGCCAACAAAGTCCAGATGCCCAATACGACCTGAAGCCCAATGATGGCGAGGAGCATATTGGAGGCTTTTGCCGCACGCACAGAGACGTCCAGTTGTCGTCCATAGAACCAAAGCGCAAATCCGCCGACCAACACCGCATAGGCCTCCATGCGATGGAAGAATTGAACCGCCAGGTGGTTCTCAAAGAAATTGAGATACCAGGGCTCAATGGCGAACAGCCCGTGGGGGATCATCTGCCCATCCATCAATGGCCAGGTGTTGTAGATGAACCCGGCATTCAAGCCTGCCACAAAGGCCCCCGCCATCATCTGATCAAAGATCAGCGCACCCAGCACCAAAACCCCGATGGCAAAACCTCGATGAGATTTATTGGGCTTGGCAATGCCCCATGTGCCGCGCAAGTAATCCAGCGCGGTCCAGAACAGAGCACCATAGATGAGCACCGCCAGCCCAAGATGTGCAGCCAGGCGGTATTGGCTCACGTCAACGCGGGTCACTAGACCACTCATAACCATGTACCAGCCAAGCGCCCCTTGGGAGCCGCCCAGAATGAACAGGCCAGCAAGACGCGGTAGGCGATGGCGCTCTACCTGTCGCTTCAAGAGGAACCACATGAACGGCACCAGGAATGCCAGACCGATCAACCGGCCCAATAGCCGGTGTCCCCATTCCCAGAAATAGATGGATTTGAATTCGGTAAGGCTCATACCCCGGTTGATCTCAGTATATTCAGGGATCTGCCGATATTTCTCGAATTCCTCTTCCCAGGCCTCGGCACTCAGAGGGGGGATCGCGCCAGTGACCGGCTTCCATTCCGTGATGGAGAGGCCTGAATCCGTCAACCGGGTTGCGCCGCCCACCAGCACCATGGCAAAGACGAGCCCGGCGACAATCAACAGCCAAATGGCGATTGCGCGGTGGGCAGGGGTTTCGGCTATAGTTCGGGAACGAGACATGGGGCTGACTTAGCCAAGCTGGCCCTAATCAGCAAGGCATCAAGAGGGACTTATGAACGCAAGATTGCGGAAATTCATCGGCATGTGGCTGCTGATCTTCGGTCTGCTGGCCTATGTGGCGCTGGTGGTGACGATTGGGACCTCATCCTGGTTGCCGCGTCACTGGCTGGTCCAGCTGCTGTTTTACCTCACGGCTGGTGTGGTCTGGGCCCTGCCCCTGCGGCCCTTTATGCGTTGGGTCAATAAGCCCGACCCAGAATAGTTATCCCCGCCCCTTGAAGCTGACCTATGCTTGAGCGATAAACGCGAGCTGCAACACAGGAGAATCAATCATGGCCTCACTTTATGCCATTGGCGTCGTCCTCTTTATTTTCGGGCTTTTCAATTTCATCGACACCGGGCGCCTCGACTAGGCGGGACTTGATCCCATGGCCCTTACCGAGCTTCAAAAGCGTAGCGGTCAAGCCATTGTCCAGATCTTCGAGACAAGCTCGGTTCTGGGTGATTGTGGTGCCGTCACCCTTTTGCCCGGCGACACAGGTCATCTGAGTTATGGCAAGCTGCAAGCGACCTTAGGTTCCGGCAGGCTCTATTTCCTGATCAAGGATTATGTGGAAGCAGATGGTGCCGAGATGGCCCGAAAGCTCCGCCCTTTCCTGCCTCGACTGGAACGCAAAGACTTCCGCCTCGACAGTCATCGAAGCTTCAAACGCCATTTGCGGAATGCAGGCGATGACCCTGTGATGCGCGAGGTTCAAGACGCTTTCTTTGACCGCACTTTTTGGGAGCCGACCCTTGCCAGCGCCGACTGGATTGGGGCCACGACTGCATTAGGGCATGCCATAATATTTGACAGTCGCATTCACGGCTCTTGGCATCATGTGCGGGATACGGGGATCACCAGCTTTGGCAATTTGGCATCCATCGGTGAAAAGAAGTGGATGAAGAAATATGTCGCTCATCGCCGCAATTGGCTGGCGACCCATTCCAACTCCGGTCTTCATGCCACGGTCTATCGCATGGATGCGTTCAATGAACTGATAGATGACAATCGATGGGACCTTGCCCTGCCCTTTTCGGTACGCGGGCTGGAAATCTCCGCGTCCTCTCTGGATCTGACTCACGCTACTGCCCCGCGAGCCTCTGCTGAGCCTTTCATGGGACGCATCCTCAAATTAGATGATCCGCAATTCATTGGCGAAGATGTACGCGAGGTGCAAAAAGCGCTGAAAGAAAAAGGCTATACTCTCATCGCAGATGGTATATTCGGGCCGGGGACGGATGTGGCAATCAAGGATTTCCAAACTAGTCAGGGCCTGCGCCCAGACGGTGTTATCGGCGCGATGACCCATGAAGCTCTAGGGCTGTAGAACCTAGCTCGGAACATTAAACTCAAACTAGGGTTTTGAATATGAAATTGGCACCGTGGATTGCGTTTCTTCACAAATGGCTTGGCTTGATTGTCGGGATACAGATTGTTCTGTGGATATCCGGCGGCTTTGTCATGACCTTTTTTCATATTGATACGGTTCGCGGAGAACACAATATTGCCCACCAGGAAAGAATCCTCTTGGACGGGTCACAACTTCGGTACTCGTTGGCGGATGCCATCCAAACACATGCGCCCGACGGTGTAACCGAGGCCAGCTATAAAACGCTTCTGGGGCAATCAGTCTATCAACTTCACCGGGAAGACGGCACGCAAGTTCTGGTTGATACCCGAAGTGGCGGTGAAGTGCGCATTGAGGAGAGCGACGTTCGCGCATTGGCAGAAGCTGACTTTAGCGGCACGGGATCAATTGCTGAGATCGCTTTGATCGATGCCACCAACACAGAATATCGCGGACCAGTTCCGGTCTGGCGCGTGCGCTTTGATGACAAGGAAGACACCCGGCTTTATTTCAACGCGGACACTGGCCGCACTATGGCCCGGCGCAATGAGACATGGCGGCTTTTTGATTTTTTCTGGATGCTGCACATCATGGATTACAAGGACCGCACAGATTTCAACAACTGGTTGGTGATTACAGCATCCGTCTTTGCATTCTTTTCGGTTCTAATGGGCGTGGGACTACTGTTCTATCGTCTCAAGCTGAGGGATTGGCGGGTGATGTTTGCGCGGAAACGCTGAGCCGTCGAAGCTCCTTCACCAGGTCAGGAATGTTTGGGTCTTGTTTCAGGATGAGCACCGGCGTTTTGTTGCGGGCCACTCGATCCAGAATCTTAGGCCAGCTTTTCTTCCGGTAGTTCCAGATAAAGAGTAAGAATTCAAGATCTACTTTCTCGGGACAGCCCGGCCCCATGTCTGGACGGGTCCGGCCATAGTATTGAAAAACACGACGGATCACGCGCCATAAGCAGAGCCATACAGATTGTTGAAACAAGATAGCGATGTCGGCTCGTTTAAAGCGCAGCTCATCATCATCGTGGCCCGCATATCCACCATCGATGATCCATTGATCACCTAACATCAATTCACGGGTTTGCGCCGCAAAGACCTCAAAATCGGGTTCTTTCCATCCAGGCTGCCAATGATAGGCATCCAGATGATGTACGGGCAGGTCCAATGCCTCGCCCAACGCCCGCGCGAGCGTAGACTTACCGGAACCAGAACATCCCATGATCACAATACGTTTCATGAAGCCGATGTATCGCAAAAATTGAGCGTTGACTAGTTCATGGGGCGAAGTTCGGGACTGGGAAAAGAGGATTCATTTCCCCAAACCGGCCTGGAGGGATCATAAAAGAACAGGCTGAGATATCCGCCGGAGCTTCGATTATACAGAGGGCGCCGTGGTTCGACGATATTTGTCAGTCGTGCATTGGCGCGATGAGCCAGATAGATCTCCGCCCACGCAAAATACTGATCATCCTCCATCCAGCTCCGGCTCTGAACATCCCCTGGCGCATGATCGCCCAGGTTCATGGGATCCTCGATGATTGAGATGTTGAAATCAATCAACTCATGAAGCGTTGAGCCTCGATAAGGCCTGTCAAAAATTGAATAGCCTTGCTGTTCAATGATCTGCGCCGTCATCACCAGATAGATCAGCGCAAAGTTCTGATAGTGCGTAGCCAACCGGCCTCGTTCCATCTCATGGGGCAAAGCTCCATCCCCTGTGGCATCACTCAGGGCGGAGTAAATTCCGCTTACACCAAATTGAAATAGGCGATTGTCGCCGGTCAGAACTCCGACCATAGCCGCATAGGTGGCGCGCCTGTAGAGGTGATTGTTACAGCAGCTGGGATATACTCCCTCAAACGATGAGTGACGGCGCGCAAGTCGCAACATCCAGGCATTGATGCGGGCAAGCTCTGCCTCATGGCCGACTATGGACGGTCGAACAATGGAGTAGGCCATGGCACTAGCAAAGATCGCGGCCTCAACTTGATACCATGCCTGCCGATCATTGGACCGGTAGTCATAATCCTCAAATGCATTTCGACTGGCCCAACGACTGAGAAACTCAACGAGGCACTCAGCGTGATAGGAGTCACTTGAAGAAAGATGCGCTGCAGCCAGCTCACTGACAGCCGCCTCAAATGCGAAAATGGGTTGAACCAATCGGCGCCATCGAACCTGCTGCGCATAGAAAGATGGAAGTTCGATTCTGAAATCCACCACTGGCAAAGCCATTTTGTCCCGACAAGCCGTCTCCAAAGAAAGACGATCAGCCACACCACGCAAGACTAGGTCATCTGTTTCCTGTAGGAAGGCACGGCGAGCCTCTACATCGAAGTAACTGGCCTCGCGGTCGGTTACGACATACTCTCGCAAGTCAAGCCCATCTCGTTCCGCTGAAGACATGGTAGCCTGGGCTGGCCCCGCGATAAGTACCAACACCAAGAGCGCCAGAGCGTTCCTCGTTATATATGCGGTCGGGAAAAACATCCGCCTAGCGCTCGTCGCTGCGATCGGATGTTGCGAATATGCTTTTTACCCGGTCCAGGAATGGAAGTTCCGTCCGCACCATCACATTCACAGGATGGCCGATAAGATCCGGGTCCACAGGATCACTGGGTACGATCATGACCGACACCAGGCTTTGGTCCTGACGCAACCAATCGGGAAAGCCCGCACGCGACTGGCGAATGCCGTCCAGAGCAATGAACTCAATTGTGCCTTCGCTGATCTGGTCTGATTCCGGCCAGCTGATATAGGCGGTTTGACCACGGTATAAACGGTCCACATCACGCACATGCACCAGAGCCTCAACCCTAAGGTCTCCCTGTTCGGTACGAACAAGTGTATAGAGGCGATCACCCTCAAGGACCCAGCCGCCATTTTCTGGTGCCCAGAGAACTCTACAATCGCATGGGGCGTATAAGGCGTTCCCTGCAGCCTCTAGCTCCAGCGCCGCAACGTTTGCCCGGGCGACCCCGGAATTCGTTGCACGAGCCTGCGCCCGAGCGCGGATAAGATCAGCATCAAGCGATGGTGAGACGATGCGCACCAGTTCATCATCCCGCTGAACCTCATGGCCCGCAACGGGCCCGCTCACTGTCAATTGTCCAGCGGAGGGCGAGATCATCGTAACGTTTGGCGCCGTAATCGCTGCAAAGTGACTGCGCACCACTGTCACACGGTCGTAGATGGCAAAAGCGCCAATAAAGGCGATGATGGCAATAACGCCTAAAGTAACAGCAAGATTAAAAAATCCGCGGACGGCACGAACAACAGGATTGCTGCTGGCATTGTTGTTTCTGCCATTGCCGTTGCGTCCATTGTTCGAGGTTCTGCCTCGTGAGGAGGTGGGCATATCCTGGCGTCTGACAACATCATCAACCGTTACAACATGGCCAGAAAGATGGGCGCGGATATAACGCCGCAAAGCGTCCCGTTCACCATTGTCTACATTGGTGAACCCATATAGCATCGTGGCGCGGCCATTGCGTTCTGTTTCACCTTGGAAACTCGCCTTAACCGGCACTTCGAGGACAAAGCTCCCGATCTTCAATCGAAGTGTGAAACTGCGCGCGCGCTTGCTGTGGCTTAGGCTGGTATCCTTGGAAACTTCAAAGCCTTCGATGGAGAGCGCGACGCCGTTAACAACGTCTTTTGACTGAACCACTTCAAAATCGGGCGTAATCCAAACATGCACCCGCTCATCCCGGGCCTCGACTGTTAAGCCCGGAATAACGCCTTCAACGTCCTTGGCGTCATTATCTTGATTACGGGTTTCGTCCGCCATGTTCGTATCTGCCATACTGGCACCCCCAATTTACGCAACGTCAAACAATAACCAGCCACCATCATTCGGCATATGAAGCAGTCCGGTAATAAATGAAACGATCAATACAAATGCGGCCACGGTCGTTACATGCAGCATCGTGCTGACCATGTCCTGAAACCTGTCCCGTTCGGCATTGTCTCCAACATTCTGCCGCGTCCAGCCCTGCCGATTAAGCCGGAACAGGACATGGGTTTTGATCGACGATCCCACCATCTGATTGTAGTACAGCAAAACAGGCCAAAGTATGCTGAACCGATCACTTCGCATTCCCACAATGGCAGCGGTGACAAACCTGCTGCCCATGATCCAAAGCGCATAAAACAGCAAGAATGCCGGGTGGATCACCATCGCCAACAGGACCGCAACCACGGGCCCCACCAAGGTTGTCCACATGGACAGGCGTTGGTCCACAATGCTCCACCACACAAACCAGCCCATCTTGCCAGGCCCAAGGCCCACGGCACGCCAGTTCGTTTGCAGCATATTTCTAAACCATCGCACCATCAGGGATGTTGTGCCCGTGAAGAAACCATCGCCCTCTGGCAAGGCCTCATACCCAATGGCAAAGACATCCGGCACATAGAGCATATTCATCCCGCGCCGGAGCATATAAAACCAGGTGCTCTTATCATCCCCACTGGCAAAGCGAATCTTGCCAAATCGCCAGTGACGAATTGAATCGTCTTCGACGATATCGATGAAATCCGGCTCCGTGGCCACGTCTGTTCGGAATACACTAAAGCGGCCCGTCAGACACAGAACACGAGAGGAAAGCGACAGGGAGCTCATATAGATATTACGCTGGGCATAACGCAACGCATACCATTCTCGCACCCAGGAGCCACCTTCGACCATTGCACCGTTGTTTGTGGTAAGAGCGCCCAATTCTGGGTCTGCCAAAAAGAATGGTATTGTCTTGGTAAAGGCATCCGGATCCAGTCGAACGTCACCATCCATAAAGACAACAACAGAGTTTGGCGATGGCAGGCGGCGCGCAATCGAGCGCAGCGCCTCCGCCATCGCATCTCTCTTGCCAGTGCCGCTTTGAAACTGCGCTACAATCTCGATGCTGTGCGGATTACCATTGGCCTTAAGAACGCTGCGTAATACTTGTTCATCTGCATCATCAGTAATAGCTGCAACGATTGTTGTGGGCACGCCGTATTCCAGCGCGTTTTTCACAATGGAATCGTAGACCTGAAACGTATGATCAAGATCGAGAAAGTAAGACGTGATCAAAACGTACAAGTGTTCGATCTTTTCTTCTTCACCCACTTCATCTGCTTCTTCCCGAAGTTCCGGGAAAACTTCGCGGTTAAATTTCCGCGCGCGCAGCAAGTGGGCGCCCAGCCATGTATAACGCCAGATCGCAATAATTCCGATGGTCAAGAAAAAGACTCTGGCCATAGGGGCCAGCTCCTGCGAGGAGGCAATGGTTACCCCCACAACAAAAACAATTATGTAGACAAGCCCAACGAGAAGCTCCACGAACATGTTTGCACGTGAGCGAACTCCTGGGGAAAATCTGTTGGTTTTGCGGCGGCGGAACACCCGTTAGTCCTCCGATCTCCAAATATCAAAGTCCAATTCCACGCCTACTCGGAACACTAAGCCACTGTACCGACGTTCCTCCACATTCGCTTCATTGGATGCCCAGCCACCCTCAGCGACGAAGGAAAGGTGTTTCGTTATGTCCTGCTCCACCCCAACGGTCGCGCGATACCGTTCGTCTGCGCGCTGCAATGGGTCTGGCGGATCAAAGGGGCCCTGATAATTTCGAAAAGTTGCTCGCGCCCGCCCGAACAGCTCCGTTGTCGGACGAATTGGATGACGCGCATCCACCGCCACATAATATCCATCATAGTCAAACCGGGTTGAATCAGCATCTGCAGTCTCATACCCGACCCGCGTCCGCACACGTGTGCGGTTATGATATGGGGTCCATTCATGCCC
>JAJFIL010000202.1 GCA_021774965.1 Alphaproteobacteria bacterium | reverse complement strand
CTGACGCGCTCTACAGAGCTTATTTCTGTCATCGGAATCTCGATATTCTCATCACCTTGAATGACTAGAAGATCAGGTGTTACAGCGGACTCCATTGAGCCCGCTGCCGCGGGCCCCTCCCTTAAGAAGCAATCTCTTGTTACCGGTGGTAAGAAAGCGCGGATAATTGGTGATTAGCGCAGGTCACCCCTGTTGAGTGCGGTGGTGATTACCGCAGGGTTTTGGGGATTTCCGCAGGTCACCACCGATTCTCAACCGAGGCAGTGAGGGGCCTCCTCCTCTGGCTCTGGTGCCTGTAAGGCCGGTCGCCTCCCGTCTCCATCTCCGTCGAATCTTATCCCCCAATTCTGGCGAGGGGACCGATTCCGACGGCGACGGAGCCAGGAGGCTTTGGAGGCTTTGATTGTGGTGGTCAGGTGCGTGTTCGTTCGGCATTCCGCTTTCTTCGCGCTTGTGCGCGTCGTGCGCTTTGCTCCTTGGCTTCCTTGAGCCGGTACGATTCGCCATCGACCTCGACGATCTCGCTCCTGTGAACCAGACGATCGATCAGCGTCACCGTGCAGGCCGCGTGGGGAAACGTGTCGTTCCATTCGGCGAACGGTTTGTTGGTCGTGATCACTATCGATTTCTGCTGGTACCGACGCGTCACAATCTCAAATAGGAGATCCGCGTGACGTGTGTCATACGAGAGGTATCCAACTTCATCGATGACAAGAAGTTGAGGACTGCAGTAGTGAGTCAGTCTCCTTCGGTAGGACTGGGCTCCGTCTCGGGATGCCAGGTCATTGAGCATCTCGCTGGCTGTCGTCATCCGAACCGTAAACCCCTTCAGCAGAGCGTTATAGGCCAGGTTCTGGACCAACATCGTCTTGCCGACTCCATTCGGCCCGACGAAGATCGCGTTGGCTGATTCCTCAATGAACCGGAACGTGAACAGCTCCCGCACCAGGTCGCGGTCGATGGATTTTGGCCATTCCCAGTCGAAGTCCGTGATGGCCTTGAACTGGCCGATCCGGGCACTGCGAATCCTTCGGTCGAGGCTGCGTTGTTTTTTGATCGTCTCCTCGATTTCCACGAGCCTTTTCAGCCAGGGTTCACCTGCAAGGTCCTCCCATTCGCTGAGAACTCCGTGGAGACCCAGGGCGTGAACTCGTGCTCGCAGTGATTCTTCAGTCGTCATCGTTGGTTTCGTCGTGATCGTTTTTGTCATTGATATTCTCCTGTTTGAAGTCGTAGGTCTTGAGTGAGTGGGATCGAACTGTGAGGTCGCGAATCCGAGGGTCATCCGGGAGTTCGATCGGGATCTTTGGAGGCCGCCCTGATTGCTGGCGTTCGGATTCGAGCAGGTAACGGACGGAGTTCAGGTGAGGCGTCTGTTGCTTGATTGCTGTGACCAGAGCGCGATCAACGGCTTCACCTCCGAATTCCCTCACGTAGCGGAGCAGGTTGGCCGTCACCGAACCCAAATTCCCGCCACGTTGACCCACGAGCACCAGAAACAATGTGCTGTTCGGAGCTGCGTGATTGAGCCTGTCCATCCCCCGCCGTTCCCGACCACGCCGTTTGTGATCGACTAACTTGGCAATATGCTTGGGGTCTTCAATGGTCTCGTCCTTGCCAAAACTCCTTGGATGTCGCGCAACCTCCTCTCCGTTTCCGAGGATGCGGACGGTGTCGGGATCTGCAAGAACTATCAGAGATTGCCGGACAAGAGTGTGAGGAACCGAGTAGTCGTTTTTGTCAAAACGCACGTACGGTGTCTTACGAACAACGACCGCGACCCTCTCCTCAACCGGGAACGGATTGTTCGGAAGCACCGCAAGGTGTTCCTTCTCGTTTTCGAAGGCCTCGCGAACTGTGATCGACCGGTCGTCGGGCCAACGACGATCCATCGATGTGTTCGAACACCAATGGTCAGCCTGGTGGTTCAGGTCCTCGAGATTGGACCAGGGGCGTGCTGCGAAGAACGAGTCACGGATAAACCGGATAGCTCGTTCGACACGCCCTTTTTCGTTGCCTCGCGCGATGGCAACAGGGCGTGGTTCGAATCGGTAGTGCCCTGCGAATTCCAAAAGCGAAGGATGAAACCGGATCGCATCACCTTGTCGCTCGAGCACGATTGTCTTGGGGTTATCGTAGAGGAGCCGACGGGGGCAACCACCAAACACGGTGAAGGCTTCCTGGTGCCCTCTCAGAAGGCTGGGAACCCTTTGATCCAGGTAAAATCGCAAGAAGATTCGTCTCGAATACGAGAGCACCATCACGAAGGCCATGAGCTGGCGGGTCGCTTTTCCGATGTTCACTTTCCCAAAGTGACCCCAGTCAACCTGCGCTTCTTCGCCAGGTAATGCCTTCAAACGAAGGAAGGCTTCTGCGGGTTTACGCGGCCGAATCGTGGCAACGATGGCGCGGAAGTGATCCTCGCCGCCTGGATAACCGCGTTCTTTGACCATCTGGAACAAACGGCTCGCGCAGAGTCGTGGAAACTGGTCAAGCGTCTCACCAATGAACGGGAGATAAGAGTCCACGATCGAAGGCCGCTGCTTCCGCTGCTTTTCTGGAACTCCGTCCTGTTCGAGGACACGCTCGACGACACTGTGATGGACGTCGAGCTGACTGGCGATAGTGCCCACTCGCCATTTCTCGACGTGGAACAATCTCAGGATTCGAGACTCGACGTCTTTCGAGATCACGATCACGGGACCTCCTATTGATCGGGGACAACCGCCGCCAGCTTCATCGCAAGGGTTTCTCTGGATCCCTCAACTTGATGAACCCACGATAGGTCTGGGACAGGAATCCGAACCGGACAAGGAATGGGAGATCAGCGGTGCAAAATGCGCAAACCCGACCCGACTCCAGAACCTGTCCGGCCAGACCTTTCCGTGGTGGGTGGTCGTCCGGGTGTGTTGATGAACTCACCCGAAGCCTCGTCTGCGAACTCCTCGCGGCGGAACCGTGATGCGTGACTATTTTGGAATTTTCACGAGGAATCCCTGAAGACTTGTCTGTCTGAGAGGTCGCGTGGAACAAGGAGCATAGGAGGTGGCCAACGCGGACTCTCGCTCGCCTCCTGTGCTGTCGAGCTGCGGCTCCGTGCCGGCCACGAAATGTCCTTCGATGGCGGGTTCCAGCGGCTCGAACGGAATCCTGCCTGCTGCTCGCTGAGCACGCCGCTCCACAATAAATCTGGCCACGATCGCAATGGGTGCAGATATCCGTGACGATCCCGCAGCGTCCACAGTGAAACCGACGGTGACTAGATGAGATGAGCCCTCCAGCTCATCAAGACTACGAGATCCCGTCGAACCTGCCGAAGGCTAGGGTGGCCGCTCAGCGGTTGTTAGTGGGGAGAGCCCAGGTCTGGATCTGCAAAATTTTGACCGGGCTCTTCGTCTTTTAAGAGCCATTTTCAGAATCGGCTCACGGGCATCGCCTCGAAACCCCTGTTCTCAAGTCTGATCCCCAAATACCTGCGGTTTTTCGTCACCGTCGACACCTTAGCCCCATGATCCGCAATCGCACGGTCGGCGAGGACGGTCTCGTTTTCTCCCGCTCGTGCAACAAGGGGGGCGCGGCTCTGGGGCGGTTGACTATTCGTCTGTTCCCCGCTGTTGAGGACCTCCCAGGCCTTTTTTATGGTTCGCTTGTTGCCCACGACTTGATCCAGCAAACTCCGTGGGGCGATGCCATAGTTGTGGCA
>JAJFIL010000201.1 GCA_021774965.1 Alphaproteobacteria bacterium | reverse complement strand
TGAACGAACAAGGCGCTGTGGTTACCCGTACCGCTGTTCTGAATGCCAATTACGCCGACAGTGTTGGCGGTGTGCAGGTCAATCGCTTCTGCGCCTCTGGTCTTGAAGCTGTAAACTTGGCCGCTGCCAACGTGATGGCCGGTCAATGTGATCTGACCATTGGCGGCGGTGTCGAGCACATGTCCCGCGTGCCCATGGGCTCAGACGGTGGTGCCTGGCCGACGGATCCATCCAGCGCACTGGATTCCTATTTCACGCCGCAAGGGGTATCTGCTGATCTGATCGCGACCCTCGATGGTTTCAGCCGCGATGATGTGGACAGCTTTGCTGTTGCCTCCCAACAGCGCGCCGCGGAGGCCTGGGACAAGGGCTACTTTGACAAATCAGTCGTAGCGGTTCGGGATCAACTGGGTCTGTCGCTCCTTGAAAAAGACGAGCATATGCGCCCCGAAGCGACCATGCAGTCGCTGGGTTCCTTGAATCCTTCTTTTGCCATGCCGGGTGAATTCGCTTTTGACGCCATCTCCATGCAGCGGTATCCGGAAGTCGAAAGCATTACCCATGTGCACACACCGGGCAATTCTTCCGGCATCGTTGATGGGGCTGCGGGCATTCTTCTGGGCACCAAGGAAATGGGCGAGCAGCTTGGCCTTAAGGCTCGTGCGCGGATCAAGTCCTTTGCCTCTATCGGATCCGAGCCTTCGATCATGCTCACCGGTCCACAGTATGTGACGGAAAAAGCGCTCAAGCGCGCTGGCATGAGCGTTGAAGACATCGACCTTTATGAGCTCAATGAAGCGTTTGCTTCAGTGGTCCTGCGCTACATGGATCGGCTGAACATTGCTCACGACAAGATCAACGTGAACGGCGGCGCCATCGCCATGGGTCACCCCCTTGGAGCCACGGGCGCCATGATTTTGGGCACGGTGCTTGACGAGCTGGAACGGCGCGAGCTTTCCACCGGCCTTGCCACACTTTGTGTGGGCGCGGGCATGGGCACAGCCACGATTATTGAACGGGTTTAACGGAAAAACATTGTTGTACCGGCTCGTGACCGAGCCGACCCCCTCACCCGGGGCGTTGCCCCACCCTCTCCCACGATGGGGAGAGGGAAAATAGGCAAGCTCCCAGCGCACCCTCTCCCCTTGTGGGAGAGGGCAGGGGAGAGGGGTAAGACAAAGAAAGAGAACAAGAAAATGACATACGAAAACTTCAAAACTGATCTCGATGCGGACGGTATTTTCACCGTTACCTGGGACATGCCAGATCGTTCCATGAATGTGCTTTCAGGCTCTTCCATGAAGGACCTGGGCGCGATCATCGAGAAAGTTGCCAATGACGATGCCATCAAGGGCATGGTTCTGACTTCTGGCAAAGCTGCTTTCGGGGCAGGGGCTGACTTGAGCGAAATGGGCTCGAGCGCCGGTTCTTCCACTGGCGAGCTGACGAAAGAGCAAAAGCTTAAAAAACAATATGACAGTCACATGGGCTTTACCCATCTGCTGCGCACGTTGGAGACCTGCGGCAAGCCGGTGGCAGCGGCCATCAATGGCCTGGCCATGGGTGGGTGTCTGGAAGTCACGTTGGCCTGTCATTATCGCGTGGCCGTGGACAATGATGCCATTCAACTGGGTCTGCCGGAAGCCAAAGTCGGCTTATTGCCTGGCGGTGGCGGCACCCAGCGTTTGCCGCGCCTTATTGGTGCTGCCGATGCGTTACCTCTTCTGTTGCAAGGCAAATCTTTGCGCCCCCGCAAAGCAGCGGAGATGGGCGTCATCCACAAAATCGTTCCTGCAGGTCAATTGATCTCTGAAGCCAAGCGCTGGATCAAGGAAGAAGGCGACGCAGAACAACCTTGGGACAAGAAGGGTTTCAAAATTCCGGGCGGCACCCCTTACGATAAAGGCAATGGCACAACGTTTGTGGTGGGCAATGCCTTGCTGCGCAAGACCACCTACGGGAATTATCCTGCGCAAACCAACATCATGAAATGCGTCTATGAAGGCACCCAGGTGCCCATCGATGCAGGTCTGCGGATCGAAGCGCGGTATTTCATTGATCTTCTGAACCGTCCTGAATCCAAAGTCATGATCCGCTCGCTTTTCCTTTCCATGCAGGAATTGAACAAGGGCGCACGCCGCCCCGCCGTGGAAGAAAAGTTCAAGGTCAAGAAGCTTGGCATGTTGGGCGCCGGCATGATGGGCGCAGGCATTGCTTACGTCTCTGCCAAGGTGGGCATGGAAGTCGTGCTCATCGATGCAAGTCAGGAAGGTGCCGACAAAGGCAAGGCCTATTCAACAAACCTTCTGGACAAGGCCATCGCAAAAGGCCGCAGCACGGAAGAAGAAAAGGAAGCGCTTCTGGGCCGCATCAATGCGACCACGGATTATGAAGCGCTCAAGGACTGTGACCTGATCATTGAGGCGGTGTTTGAAGACCGTAAGGTGAAGGCGGAAGTTACGCAAAAGGCTGAAGCCATTTTGTCTGACGACGCTGTGTTTGGCTCAAACACCTCGACGCTGCCGATCACCGGGCTTTCCGAAGCTTCTTCGCGCCCGGCAAACTTTATCGGCATTCACTTCTTCTCGCCGGTGGATCGTATGCCATTGGTGGAGATCATCTTGGGTAAAGACACCTCTGATGAGACGCTTGCCAAGGCCATGGATTATGTGGCGCAGATCAAGAAAACGCCGATCGTGGTCAATGACAGTCGCGGGTTCTACACCTCTCGCTGCTTTGGCACATATGTCTCTGAGGGCGTTGAAATGCTCGCCGAAGGCATCACGCCAGCACTGGTGGACAATGTGGGCCGTATGACCGGCATGCCGCGCGGTCCGTTGGAACTTTCTGACGATGTGGCGCTGGATCTGGCCCACCGGGTCCGTACACAGACCAAAAAGGACCTAGGGGATAAATACATCGCAACCGCTGCTGATCCTTTGATGGAAAAGATGGTGGTGGATCATGGTCGCCTTGGTCGCAAGAACGGCAAGGGCTTTTACGATTACCCTGAAGGGGGCAAAAAGCACCTCTGGCCTGGGCTTGCCGATCTGGTGACGCCAACCGTTACCCGGTCTAATCCGGAGATGGTGGAAGGTCTCAAGAAACGCCTGCTCTATCGTCAAGCCATCGAGGCTGCGCGCTGCTTTGAAGAAAAAGTGGTCACCGACGTGCGTGATGCGGATGTGGGCTCCATCATCGGTTGGGGCTTTGCGCCTTATACCGGTGGGCCATTGTCCTTGATCGACACGGTGGGCACCAAGGCGTTTGTTGAAGCCTGCGATACATTCGCGGACGATCTTGGCGAACGCTTCCGTCCTTGTCAGCTCCTTCGTGACATGGCCGAGACGGACGATACTTTTTACAATCGTTTCAATCCAAAAGCTGCGATGGCCACCGCTGCGGAGTAACTCGCCGGAAGTATGAAATTTGAGGGCCGGTGCTAAAGAAGCATCGGCTCTTTGTTTATCACCCCCAGCCCTCCGCTTCGCTCCGGACCTCCCCCGTCAAAGGGGGAGGTGTTTTGTGAGTCTTGCTCCCGACGTCCCTTCCCCCCTTGTCTGGTTTGATTGTGGTTA
>JAJFIL010000021.1 GCA_021774965.1 Alphaproteobacteria bacterium | reverse complement strand
CCGCCTGGACAACAGGGTCTTGCCGCTGGAAGAGCGAATGACCGGATCGACCACCAGCTTTTTTATTTTTCCCCGCTTGAGCTGACGGGCAACGCATTCGACGATGGCTTCATTGGCCAGCATTCCCGTTTTCACGGCAAGGGGCTTTTTATCTTCCAGCAGAGCGCACAACTGTTGTTCCACCGTATCGACGGGAATATCAAACGCGCTTTTGACGCCCAATGTGTTTTGAATGGTGATGGCAGTGATGACCGATTGCCCGAAAATTCCGAACGCTGAAAAGGTTTTCAAGTCGGCCTGAATTCCGGCGCCGCCGCTGTGGTCGGACCCGGCAATCGTCAAAGCTGTATTAGCTATTTTCATAGTTTTATTTTCTTTTGATGATGGTTTACAGGAAAGAAGAACTCTAACAGACGGGGATTATCGTTAGCAACCATTTATTGATTTGCTTCAGAAGATACGGAGCACAGATAGGAAAAACCGTCGAACGGTCAGCCCACCGTCACCGATTTTGCCAAAGACCGAGGCTTGTCCACGTTGCGTTTGAGGCTGGTGGCGGTGAAGTAAGAAAACAATTGCCCGATCACCAGTTGGATGAGCGGCGCGATCAAGGGAGGCACACTGGGCAGAATCAGTTCTTCACTGAAGAGGTCTTTGTTCTTGCCGCGCTCGTCGAAATGAATGCCCAGAACAAAGCCTGATCGGGCCCGTATTTCATCGACACAGTGAATGGATGCTTCATAAAGGGCTTTATCTTCCCTGGGGGGTATGAAGACAATCGACAGGATGTCTTTATCAATCATCGCCAACGTACCGTGCTTGAGGAATCCGCCGGGCATGCCTTCGGCATGAACATAGGCCACTTCTTTCATTTTCAAGGCAGACTCTAAAGCAATCGGATAATAAATGCCGCGCCCTAAATACAGCCAGTGCCTGGTTTTGCAATAGCTGTGGGCAATGCGGTGGATGAACCCGGACCGTTCGTTCAATATACTTTGGATGATCCCCGGAAGTTCGGCCAGGGCCGCCATGGATTTTTCATAGGCCTTTTTGGTCAGGACCTTTTTCTTCACCCCCACCCGCAAGGCGATCATGGTCAAAATCAGCATCTGGGACAGCGCCGCCTTGGTACTGATCACGCAAATTTCCGGGCCGGACCCCTGGAGAATGACTTTATCGACAAACCGGGAAATGGAAGACCCCATCACGTTGACAATGGCCGCAGTCTTGGCCCCCTTCGATTTTGCGAATTTAAGGGCAGTCAGCGTATCGTAGGTTTCGCCCGATTGAGAAAGGGCAATCACCAGACTTTTCTTATCCACATTCGCAAGCGATGTGAATTCATCCGAACTGATGGGCGGACAGAACTCTCCCGCCAGTGACGAAAATATATAGTTGCCATAGGAGGCGACGTAAAAGGTGGTTCCGACGCCCACGAGTTGGGTGCGATCACTCTTAAAAACCATTTCTGCAATTTCATCCAGGGAGTCGGAATCCTGCTCCAAAGCATTGGTCACCACCTGCGGTTGCTCGTAGATTTCCTTGAGCATGTAATGCGGGTAGCCGCCTTTTTTGGAAGTCTCGCTGTCCCAGTCGATCTTGGTGATGCTTTTCTGGATCTCCTGCCCCGTCACGGAATCCTTCACCACGTAACTGTCGCGGGTAATGATCGCGTATTCTCCGTCGTCTATAATGACAGCGTTTTTTGTCTGGTCGATGAAGGCGTTGAAGTCGGAACCGACATACTTGGCCTCGTCTCCGATTCCCAGCATGAGGGGCGATTCGCGTTTCGCGCAAAAGATTTGTCCCGGCGCCTTTGTCGTGATGAATGCCAGCGCAAAGGTGCCTTCCAGAACATTGAGAACTTTTAAAAGGGTTTTCTCAATATTCTTCGTCTCTTTGTAATACTTTTCCAATAAGTGAGGGATCACCTCGGTATCGGTCTCGGAGTCAAATTTGTGGCCCTCACGGATCAGCTTGTCTTTAAGGGGGCGGAAATTGGAGATGATGCCATTGTGCACCACCGCAAAACTGCCGTCGCAAGAGGTGAATGGATGCGTGTTGTTTTTGGTGACCGTCCCATGCGTGGCCCAGCGGGTATGCGCGATTCCAATTTTACTGGATACGGATAAAACATTTTCTTTGCGAAAAACCTCTTCCACGCCGCCAATGTTTTTCTTGACGATCAGGGAATTTTTATTCATCAAGGCCACACCGCAGGAATCGTAACCCCGGTATTCCAGATTACGGATGCCCTGGTACAGATCCTCTGTAATATTTTTTAAACCGACAACTCCGCTGATTCCGCACATCCAAGACACCCAATAATATTTATAAGATTATTTCAATAGCCTGGTTTTTTCTATAATCGCCAATTCCTTACTTTCAGGGATTGGCTCTCAACTCAAAAAAACGACCTTATTTACTTTTAACTGAATAGCAGGCTGGCAGTGTTTTTTCATGAGGAATCACCGTTCCCGGCTGAATGGTATTGCCCGCGCCGATCACAACATTGTCGCCCACAAAAGCTCCGAGCTTGGTTTTCCCCGTATCGATCTTTTTATTATCGCTTTTGACCCCAATCGGCTTCCAGTCGATGGCGCGATTCACAGTCATGACCCCCGCGCCCACATCCACATTTTCTCCCAGCACGCTATCGCCGATAAAGGACAACCTCCCGATGTGAGTGTTGTCCAAAACTACACAATTTTTCAGTTCCACGCCATAACCGACGGAACAGTTCTGCCCCAGTGAGGTGTAGCTTCTTATGAGGGAATTGTTGCCGATATAACTTCCCTTGCCAATGGTACACGGCCCCTCGAGAATGGCTCCGGCCTTGATCACCACGTCGTCCTCAATCATCACAGTGCCCGAGATAGTCACATTGGACTCCAACACCGCTGACTTGGCGATCGAGGAATTTTCCCAGGAATCCATCAGTATTTTATTGGCCGTCAAAATCTCCCAGGGATAAACGATATCCAGCCATTCGTCTTCCCACATCGAAGCCATCAACCCTTCGCCTTCCACTAATTTCTTGAGGGCTTTTTCCATCGAGCCTTTGGTGGACTCCAGAGTCTTGAATATGGACTCGGGAAGGATGTACGCACCGGAAAGAACATAATTACCAAGATCGTTGCCCTTCGGTTTTTCGATGATCTTGGTGATTTTCATGTGCGCGTTCAAAAACACGTTACCGAACATTTTGTTCGACGTGGGCAGGCAGATGGAAGCCACCGGGCACTTGAAGGAGTGAAACGATTGCTGAATTTTACTGAAAATATTTGCAGATGTGACCGTATCCCCGTAAATCAAAAGAAAATACTCACCGGGGGAAATTTTATTTTTCACCTTTAAGATAGCGTTGCCGATTCCCCGGCTCTTGCCCTGTTCGACGTAATGCAGGTTCAACCCGTTATCCAGATGTTCGCCAATGCGCTCGATCACTTTTTCCTTCTGGTGCTCGACCACCACAAATACATCGCTGACACCGGATTTTTTTAAAAGATCAATCGAATTATCGAACAGCGTCTTCCCCGCAAGCCGCAACATGGGGATGGGCCGGGTCTCTGCAAAGGGAACCAGTTTGGAAGCTCTTCCTCCGGCGACAATAACCGCTTTCATAAGGGTGTCATCCTGGAATTAAGGTAGATCAAAAATAATTAAAGGGAAGAAATATCTTCCCTTAACAGATGCTCTGCTTTTTTCAGGTCCTCGGGAGAATTGATCCCAAAAATCTCATCCGAATCTTCGGTTTGCACCGACTGGATGGGGTGCTTGTTTTTGACGAAAAACTGAATCGTATCCGTCAGATAATATTCGTTCTGGGAGTTGCTATTGTCAATTGCAATTAATGCCTTATAAAACAAACCCTTATCAAAACAATAAACGCCGGAGTTGTATTCGTCAACCTTTTTCTCAGCAGGTGTGGCGTCCTTGTTTTCCACAATGCGGATGATTGATTGATCCTCGTCTCGAAGGATACGGCCAAAATCCTTGATTTCCCCATTTTTAGGCTTCAGCGTCAACAAGGTGCAAGAAGCCTGGCTGTCCCGGTGTTTTTTTATCAGGTTTTTTAAAGTGGCGGGCTTGATCAAAGGCATGTCGCCGCATAACACGAGAACATCGCCAGTGAAATCCGCCAAACAGGATTCCGTTTGCTGAGCCGCATGGCCCGTTCCCAATTGTTCCTTTTGCTCGACAAACTCAATTCCAGAGTTGGGAAATTCAGCTTTCACCTCATCC
>JAJFIL010000003.1 GCA_021774965.1 Alphaproteobacteria bacterium | reverse complement strand
AGAACCGTGAGAACATGACCGGAAGGACCAACGGCTGGAAATCCATCTTGAACACCCTGAGCGTGCACTACGGCGACCGAATCGCCGACCAAATCCGATGAACACCATCACACCCGAATACACAGAAAACCTGACAGACCCCCTCGATCGTGTTGGAAAGCACTCCACCATCACCGAATCTATGGGGCCGAAGAGCCGGCGGACAACCCTGCACTCGACACACCGCAGCTGTCCCATCCCAATCATCGAGGGCGGTTGCGAGCTGATCCTGGCCCGCCAATACGCTGATCGACTCCGGGACCGACTCCGGCTTGATCTCTATCGCCGTTAGTCTCTTGAGACTGAGAAGGTCCAGGCGCCTTGTCTTAGGGGTCTGCCGCGGGTAGCGGTGACATCTGACGTGGCTTGCCCGGAGGGCGAGCTGGAAGGATGTTTGCCATGCCCAAGCCCTATCCCAAGGAGTTCCGCGACGATGTCGTGAGAGTCGCTCGCAAACGCGATGTCGATGTGACGCTGGAGCAGATTGCCGATGATTTCGGGATCCATGCGATGACGTTGTCGAAGTGGCTGCGCCAGGCCGCGATCGATGACGGCGACAAGCCCGGCGTGTCCACGGCCGAGGTGGCCGACCTTCGCGCGGCCCGCAAGCGGATCAAGCTGCTCGAGCAGGAGAACGAGGTGCTGCGTCGAGCCGCCGCGTATCTGTCGCAGGCGAACCTGTCCCCAAAATGATCTTCCCGGTCGTTCGTGACCTTGCCGACGACGGGATCCCCGTCACGGTGACGTGCCGGGTGTTGAAGCTGTGTCGCCAGCAGTACTACCGCTGGCTCGATCAGCCGTTCACCGACGCGGAGCTCGACGAGGCCTATGTCGCGAACGCGGTGTTCGACGCGCATCGCGACGATCCCGAGTTCGGGTATCGGTTCCTCGCCGACGAGGTCCGAGCCGCCGGCCACGTCGAAGTCGGCGATCGCATGGTGTGGCGCATCGCCAGTGAGAACGGCTGGTGGTGCAGCTTCGGCAAGAAGAAGACCCGCAAGAAGTCATCGCCGGCGACCGCCGCGCACGACGATCTGGTCCGCCGTGAGTTCTCAGCCGATGGCCCGAATCAGGTCTGGGTCGCGGACTTGACGGAGCATCGCAGCGACGAGGGAAAGATCTACTGCTGCGCTATCAAGGACCTGTGGTCGAACCGGATCGTCGGCTGGGCCATCGACAGTCGCATGAAAGCCCGCCTCGTTGTTGCTGCGATCGAGATGGCCGCTGCCCGGCGAGACGGTGACGTGGCCGGCTGCATCCTGCATTCGGACAGGGGCAGCCAGTTTCATTCCCGGAAAGTTCACCGGGCACTGACCCGGCATCGCATGGTCGGATCGATGGGCCAAGTCGGTACCGCCGCCGACAACGCTGCGATGGAATCGTTCTTCTCACTGCTCCAGAAGAACGTGCTCAACACCCGCCGCTGGGAGACCCGCGACGAACTCCGCATCGCCATCGTCACCTGGATCGAACGCACCTACCACCGACGCCGACGACAACCCGCCCTCGGCCGATTGACCCCCGAAGAATACGAAACCATCATGACCCCACCAGCGGCCCTCGCCGCATAAACCAACCTGTCACCGCTACCCGCGGCAGACCCTTCCTCATCGCCGAAGGCGCACACCCCCGAGCCATCATGGAGCGAATGGGCCATTCCACGATCAATGTCACCCTCGGCACGTATGGCCACATGTTCCCGGCCATCGACGAGCAGCTCGACATAGCACTCGCAGCTCGACTCACGCGCGCCTCAATACCCACCAGCACCAAGCGAGGTATGACCAGAAACCCACCAGCCTGAGCCAGCCACCTCGGTCCACCTTGCAGCGCGGCCGCCAGCAGAGCTGAGGGCAAACGGGGTGTTGTGTTCTCCCGAGCGGAACCACAGGCTTGAAATTAGCTTTGAGCGACGAGAGCCAACCATTATTGGAGAATGAAGTCTCATCTACTCGGTGCTCGAGTATTGGTAGTAGTAGCCCACTACGACGACGAGACGATTTTCTGTGGAGGGCTTCTGGCGTCCCTACGAGATCAGTTCACCTCACTGACCATCGTCGTCGCTACCAACATCGAGACGACAAGCGCCCCACGCGCTCAATCCTTGCCTCCATCGGAAGGCGAGCTTGAGCGACGAAGGTTGCGCCGAACTGCTTTCGCGGCAGTCTGCAGGTTGATCGAGGCTGAAGCGCTCGAACTGAACATCACTAACCTGTCCCAAAGCGTGACCAGAGATCAGGACTGCTATAGCGAGACCACACTCGGCATGGCGGCAGAGCTACTTTCCTCGATTCAACCGGCGGATTTCGATGCCGTGCTGACGCACGGGCGGGTCGGCGAATATGGCCACCCCCAGCACTGGTGCGTACACGACGCAGTGATGTCCCTTCCGTTTCCTGCCGAGACATCGATCTGGGGCTTCTCCTCGCCACCCAGCCACGACTTCGAGCACCGCCACTCAGCGTCGACAAAGAATGAACTGCTTGGCCTCTACAGAGACCAAGGCGACCATCGTCCTGCCTGGGTTCCGGCCAACGATCCCCGGCTAGCCCCGTGGACAGGCGACGTCGAGTGGTTTAGAAAGCTCCGGTAACCCCGCCAAGTTACGGCCCTGTTGCGGAATCTAGCCAGTCAAGCGAGGTGCAGGCAGCCTCAAGTTCGAGGGATCTTTCACAATTGAACGAGTGAGTCGCTGACAATTTCACATGAGTG
>JAJFIL010000200.1 GCA_021774965.1 Alphaproteobacteria bacterium | reverse complement strand
CAGATAGTGCGGACGCTCGCCAACTTCCTTCGGCATGAAGGACCATTTAAGCCCCGTCGGGAAACCTGCCCCGCCGCGCCCGCGCAGGCCGGAGGCTTTCACGCCATCGACGACGCCTTCATGGCCCAGCTCGATAAGTTTCTTGGTGTTGTCCCACGCCCCGCGCGACATGGCGGATTTAAGCCGCCAGTCATGGTGGCCATAGAGGTTTGTGAAGATGCGGTCTTTATCAGCTAGCATTAGATACGCCCTCCCTTGCTACGCAAGGGGTCACCCCCACCCGGCGCAGAAGATGCGCCGACCTCCCCCCTCGAGGGGGAGGTTTGAAGGAGGAGCCTTTCGCCCCTTCCCCCCTTGAGGGGGAAGGCAGGGATGGGGGGTATGCGGAGCATTAAGGTCATTCCGCGCCCTCCGTCAGGCTCGTCAGACCGCCCGCAGGTTCCGATGACACGCGATCCGACTGCGGGCCCGGTTTCACGTCTTTCCCAGCGGCCAGATCGTCGAGCAGCTTGGTGAAACTTTCCGTCGTCAGATCCTCGTAATAATCCTTGCCGATCTGAACCATGGGCGCATTGGCACAAGAGCCAAGGCATTCCACTTCCAGCCAGGAAAACTTGCCATCTTTCGTCACAGTGCTTTGATCACCGATCTTGTCGCGGCACACGGCTTTGAGGTCATCCGCCCCGCGCAGCCAGCACGGGGTGGTACCGCAAAGTTGGATAAAGAACTCGCCCACCGGTTCCAGATTGAACATGGTGTAGAAGGTCGCCACTTCGAGGACGCGAATTTCCGGCATGTCCAACATGGCCGCAATCGCATCAATGGCAGGCTTGGAGAGCCAGCCTTCCTGTTCCTGGGCGCGCCACAAAAGCGAGATCACCGCGGAAGCCTGACGGCCCGCAGGGTATTTCGCGATTTGCGTCGTTGCCCATGCCTCATTCTCCGCCGTGAAGGCGAAGCTGGCAGGTTGGTTTTTGCTCAGTCGGCGTGCAGCCATTTCAAGTCAATCCTGTAAATAATCAGAACGTGGATACCAAATGCCTCGATATATCGGGACACCCATATTGGGTACAACGTGCCCTTGATCGAGGTCTGAGAATTCCACGTCTTCAATCACTTTCCTTAACTCCGGTAACTCACCGCCATCGAACAGGCGTTGAGAAACAATTATCTTTGCATCCTCGAGGTCGATGGCCGTTACGCCCACCCAATTCCGAAACGAAGACTTCACAGGTACAAACTCGAACCAAAATTGGCGAAGACCCGGCGTCTTTACATTCATGGGTCATCACCGATCAATTTCTCCGAACACGACGTCGATGGTGCCCACGATGGCGGCGATGTCCGCCAGCAGGTGGCCCCGACACATCTCGTCCAGAATGTGAAGATGCGGATAGCCCGGCGCGCGTATCTTGCAGCGATAGGGCTTGTTGGTGCCGTCCGACACCAGATAGACGCCGAACTCGCCCTTGGGCGCTTCGACGCAAGCGTAAGCTTCCCCCTCGGGCACTTTGAAGCCCTCGGTGAATAGCTTGAAGTGGTGGATCAGCCCTTCCATGGAGCGTTTCATCTCACCCCGCTTGGGCGGCGTGGTTTTGAAATTCTCCGCCATCACCGGGCCTTGGGGCATGCGGGCAATACATTGCTTCATGAGAGAAAGCGACTGGCTCATCTCTTCCATGCGCATGATGTAGCGATCATAACTGTCGCCGTTCTTGCCGATGGGGATATCAAAATCCAGCTCGTCATAAACTTCATAGGGCTGCGCTTTGCGCAGATCCCAAGCCAGCCCCGTAGAGCGCAGCATGACCCCGGAAAGCCCCCAGGCGAACGCTTGTTCCTGCGTGATGACGCCGATGTCCACGTTGCGCTGCTTGAAGATGCGATTGCCGGTAACAAGCGTGTGCAGATCATTCAGCACTTTTGGAAACTCGTCGCACCAGGCGTCAATGTCTTCGGCAAGGCCTGCGGGCAGATCCTGATGCACGCCGCCAACGCGGAAGTAAGCCGCATGGAGACGCGCGCCACAGACGCGTTCATAAAACACCATGAGCTTTTCGCGTTCCTCAAAACCCCAGACCGGCGGGGTCAATGCGCCCACGTCCAGCGCCTGAGTGGTCACATTGAGGATGTGATTAAGGATGCGGCCCATTTCCAGATAAAGCACGCGAATATATTGCGCCCGCTTAGGCACTTCGATGCCAAGCATCTTTTCCACCGTCAAGCAGAACGCATGTTCCTGGTTCATGGTGCCCACATAGTCCAGACGGTCGAAATAGGGGATCGACTGGGTGTAGGTCTTATGCTCAATCAGCTTTTCTGTGCCCCGATGCAAGAGGCCTACGTGGGGGTCGACGCGATCAACAATTTCGCCGTCCAGATCCACCACAAGGCGCAACACCCCGTGAGCTGCCGGGTGTTGAGGCCCGAAGTTGATGGTGAACTTGCGATCATCGAGAGGATTGACGTCCATTACTCTTGGCCCTCTCCATTTGGTTCGGCTTTCTCATCGCCGGGCAACACATGTTCAGGCCCCTCCCATGGGGAAAGGAAATCGAAGCTGCGGAATTCCTGGGTAAGTTTCACAGGCTCATAGACAACACGCTTGACCTCATCGTCATAGCGCACCTCCACATAACCCGTGAGCGGGAAATCCTTGCGCAAGGGATGCCCGGAGAAACCATAATCCGTCAGTAGGCGGCGCAAATCCGGATGCCCGGAAAAGCGAATGCCGAACATGTCAAACGCTTCGCGCTCATACCAATTGGCCACAGGGAAAATATCAACGACAGATTCCACAGGCGTTTGATCATCTGTGCGTATCTTCACGCGAATGCGCTGATTCTGGTGCAAGGACAGAAGATGATAAACCACATCAAAGCGCTTTGAGCGGCCCGGATAATCCACCCCGCAAAGGTCGATCAACTGCGCAAAGCGGCAGGTCGGATCATCGCGCAAGAAGGTGAGCAGCGGCACGATATGTTCCGCATGGGCAGACAGGGTCAATTCATCATTGGCAACGACGGCATCCAAAACCATCTGTTCCATCTCGCTTGAGATGTGTTCGCCTAAATCGATCAGCGCGTCGGTGTTCATGAATTCCCTCTAGCGCTCGATATTGCCGGTGCGGCGGATTTTCTTTTGCAACAGCAAGATGCCGTAAACTAAAGCTTCTGCGGTGGGCGGGCAGCCCGGCACATACACATCCACCGGCACAATGCGATCACAGCCGCGCACCACGGAATAGGAGTAGTGATAGTACCCTCCTCCATTTGCGCAGGAGCCCATGGAGATCACATAGCGTGGCTCCGGCATCTGGTCGTAAACCTTGCGCAAGGCAGGTGCCATTTTGTTGGTGAGCGTGCCGGCCACAATCATCACGTCCGACTGGCGCGGTGAGGCGCGGGGGGCAAAGCCGAACCGTTCCACGTCATAGCGCGGCATGGCGGCATGCATCATCTCAACGGCGCAGCACGCCAGACCAAAGGTCATCCACATGAGCGAGCCCGTGCGCGCCCATGTGATCACATCATCCACGTTGGCGACCAGAAACCCTTTTTGGGATAGCTGGTTCTGCAGATGGCCATTGAATGCGTCATCATTGGTGACAGGCGCACCGCCTTCAACGCCAGCGCGGGCAAGGCTCATGGCCGGGGCTGCGCCCTCGTTGGGAGTGTTTTCTATTCCCATTCCAGTGCGCCCTTCTTCCATTCGTAAATAAACCCGATTGTCAGCACCAGGAGGAACGTGATCATGGACAAAAGACCCAATGAGGCCAGCGCCGGTGCGCCCGTGCCCTCGATCAAATCGTCAAAGGCCACGGCCCAGGGGAAAAGAAAGGCCACTTCAAGATCAAAAATGATGAACAGGATCGCCACCAGGTAGAACCGCACGTCGAACTTCATGCGCGCGTCATCAAAGGCGTTAAAGCCGCACTCGTATGCTGACAGTTTTTCGGGATCAGGCTTGTTCGGTGCGATGATGAACGGCACCGCCCCCAGCACAATGCTCAACGCAGCAGCTACCCCGATAAACATCAGGATGGGCAGATATTCCATCAGCAATGCGTTCATGGTCCCCAGGTCCTTGAAGCGGGCTTTGCGAAATAAGCAAAGCCTCAGAGGTGGCAGAAGCCGGACAGCCTCCACCGGAAGGTAGATCTTGCGCTTTCAGGGGCAATTCCCGGATGCGCCCATATATTCCTACGGAGCGTAATATCCACTGAGTCGCCGTAATATCAGAATGGTTGCCCCCAAAAAGCACCAATTCCTGCGCGCCAGCCCAAACCAGCCCGACGCGCGCGGAACCTATGCCTGTTCGCATAGGGGATCAATGGGAAAATTGGGAGATATCTGCGGCGATTTAGTCGGGGGTGGCGGTGGGGTCGCTATGGATCGTGAAACGGGTCGGGTGGCCGATTGAATGGTCAGGTCCAACTGCGAATACCAAAACATCGAGATTGACTGGGCGAGAAGCTGCAACGCCCCATTCTTGAAAATGCCAGACGATCGTTCCAAACTGATCCCTAGGCAGTTCCAGATCAATTGAGCTTCGTGTCGCGCTTATTGGTATGTTGGGAATAATCCCATTATCGTCAAAGCCATCAACCACCAGGAAGTAAAAACCAATCTCTTCCAATCGATATGGGCGATAGTTGGCCAGCTCAACTTCAACAACGAGAAAAGCCTCCCCACTACAGCTTGAATTTCCAAATTGAGCACGGCTTAGTTCAGCTGAATTGACGAGCAATCGCGGCAGCATGTCAACACTGCTCGGTGTGTTTCCAACGTATGAAAATTCGGGGGACTCGTCCGGTAAGTATGGCAACGAGGCCTCCCAACTGCATGCCCATGCTTCTGTTTGCGCAAACGCTAACACCAAGACTGTGAAGCTGGATAAAAGCTGCCAAGGCATTCAACTATTTCTCATATGTGCAGGACACAGGACTACAAACCCTAGCATAAGCAATGTCAAATTGCTTGCCTCGAGCGCCAAACGCTGGCTGGATCAATCTAAATCTGAGAGAGAAAAATGGCGGGAGTGACGGGACTCGAACCCGCGACCTCCGGCGTGACAGGCCGGCACTCTAACCAGCTGAGCTACACCCCCGCACAAGGGTCGCCAGCGGCCTAAAGCTGCCAGCGAGAGGAGGTGGGAATAAGCGAGGGCGCGGGGTGTGTCAAGCGGTCAATTCGGAATATCTGAGAGGTGTGACAGGACATGGGGTCTTAGGCGTTTTCGTCATTCCGGGGCGGCCCCTTTGCGCCACAGCGCATTTGGGGTTGAACCCGGAATCTCGCCGCCCCAGATTCCGGGTTCCTTGGCTAACCAAGGCCCCGGAATGACTGGATATCTGCACTTCCCTCCCCCCCCTCCCTGGCCCTCCCCCACGCTGGGGGGAGGGAAAGAACGCTACTTGGCCAATGCCAATAACTACCTCCCCCTTCAGGATGGGGGAGGTCCGAGCAACGCGAAGGGTGGGGGTGGAAGATTTTGTGCCATGGCATTGGCCGAGCAGAAAGGCTCCCGTAGTCTATTTAGCTGTCATTACCCAGGCTCCCCCACTTGACCACACCTGCCGTATGGGCATCGTTGACAAGGTGTCAAGGCTGGGGAAAGCTGACGCAAACGTCAACCTCCTGATTTGGAGGCAAGACCCTCGGGAGATCGACATGAGCACCCCAAACGCAGCATTGGTTTATTCTCGCGAAGACCTGTTGGCCGATCACCCTTACGCCAAGCTGCACGAGGCGGCCGGATTTTCCCTTCACGGAGGTTTTGACGGCGCGGGCGAGTACCACTCCCCCAAGACGCTGCACCGATGGCCTGCGGTTCATGCCTGGCAGGATCAGCTCACAGGGCGCGGCTGGCCGCTCATCGAAGCGGGCCAGGATCTTTTAACGCGCAACAATTACCCCAATCTCGAGCAACAAGTATTGTTGCTCAAACACGGGTTGGGGCAAACCTTCTGGAATGCGCTGACGATCACTGGCACCATCGAAGCGCGCGGGCAGGCTTTGTGCGAGCTGTTCGCCCCTAACTATCAAGATATTATCGAAGAAGACGTCTCGCAGACCTGCACCGGGCACCTGCACAAGGGGCTGCTTTATGCCCATGGCGCAGACGAAGGCGGCGATCCGGCCATTCCTGACATTGGCGCTCATGACGCCATGTGGTTCGCAGCCCGGGATCTTGTCTTCGGTAAAGACGCGTTCCCCATGTGCGAGATCCCCGAAAGCATCGCCCGGCCCGACGAAGGCCCGCCCTTCCCTGATTTACCAGAGGCGCACGGGGGCATGCTCTCCCTGCTGGCCAATGTGTTGATGATCGAGCTGCGCGCTGAAGCGTTCTTTGCCTTTTCCTGCGCTGTGTTCCGTCACCCCGAGACTTTCCCGGGCAAAAGCCAAGAATGCGAGCTGGCGGCCAAGATGGTGGAGCGCATTCGCATCGATGAAGGCATTCACGTGGGCTATCTGGTCACGGCTCTATCCGAGATGCGCAGTTTTACCTTCAAGACCGTCGATGGCGGCACCAAGCCCGGTGCGGAGATCATTGATCCCTTCTGGAAAAAGGTTTTGAGCTGGCACTCAACCACCGTCTATGAGGACAATGCGAAACGCAGCCGCGAAACTCTGGTGCCGCAAATCAAAGAGGTCGGCGGCGATGCCTTGCTGGCGGAATTTGAGGCGCTGGCTGACTAGTTACCGATTGGGAACACGCCATGAAATTCGGAACCTTCTATGAGCACCAACTGCCCCGCCCCTGGAACGAAGGCGATGAGCTGAAACTGTTTCAGGATGCGCTTGATCAGGTGGAGCTGGCTGACAAGCTGGGCTTTGATTATGCGTGGGAGGTGGAGCATCACTTCCTGGAAGAATATTCCCATTCCTCCGCACCCGAAGTATTTCTGGCCGCTTGTTCTCAGCGCACCAAAAACATTCGCCTGGGCCATGGTATTGTGCTCATGCCGCCGCCTTATAATCACCCTGCCCGCGTTGCCGAACGGCTGGCCACCTTGGATCTTGTTTCCAATGGCCGGGTGGATTGGGGCACAGGGGAAAGTTCCGCGGCGCTGGAGCTTGAAGGCTATGGCGTTCCTGTGGACAAGAAACGCCCCATGTGGCGTGAAGCGGTGGAGCAATGCGCCAACATGATGGCCATGGACCCCTACCCCGGCTATGACGGCGAGTTCTTCTCCTTTCCCTGCCGCAATGTGGTGCCCAAGCCGGTACAAAAACCGCATCCGCCGATCTGGGTCGCGTGTTCAAATCGCGAGACCATCAAGATGGCTGCCCGCCTGGGCATCGGCGCGCTGACCTTTGCCTTCGTGGATCCAAGCGAGGCCAAGCAATGGGTGGATGATTATTATCGCATCTTCAAGGAAGAATGCGTGCCCATCGGTCATGCGGTAAACCCGAACATCTGCATGGTCACAGGTTTCTCTGTTCATGAAGATGCGGAAGAGGCACGAACGCGCGGTCTCGATGGCTTCCGCTTCTTTGGTTACGGATTAGGCCATCACTATATCTTCGGCGAACATAAACCTGGCCGCACTGATATTTGGAAAAAGTTCGAAGAAGCCCGCACCACCATGCCGAAAGAAGAACCCGGTCGGGGCATCGGCACGCCCGATGATCTGCGCGCTCACTTAAGAGGGTTCGCGGATGCGGGCGTGGATCAAGTGGCGTTCATTCAACAAGGCGGCCGCAACAAGCACGAACACATCTGCGAAGCGCTCGAGCTGTTCGCAAAGGAAGTGATGCCGGAATTCCATGCAGGCGAAGACGAACGCCAGGCCAAGAAGATGAAAGAGCTGGAGCCTTTCATCAAAGAGGCATTCGCTAGGAAAGAATACATGAAGCCTCTCAGCGACGACGAAATCCCCAATGTAGTGGCCTTGGGGCGACGCATCACCGAGCCAAGCGCGGCAGAAAAAGCGGCGGCAGAAAAATCGACAAGCAAAACCATGGCCGAGATGGCCAACATCCCCCGGGAAGATCCGGGTGCGTCCTGATTTTAGCTATTGGGATATTGTGAGAAAATGGTGGACCTGACAGGAGAATTCTCGAACCTGCAAGGTTCGCAAGCGCGACGGTACGTCGGGCGGACAGCCAGTCCCGTCGATAAATCAGTGAAGACGGACTAACTCGCAGCTATCGATCCTCCACCGTACGCTTTCAACCGGTTCTTCTCGCCCGTATTCTAACGCGCTACCTGCCAGACAAGCTCGCTCGCCCGCTTCCTCGCCAAGGTGATTTTCGTCATCCTGACACATATTCCTCGATCTGTCATAGGCCCCATTATTGGACATCGAAAACTGCCGACTCCCACACGTGGCCTGACTATAACTGGTCCAGATATACGACGAGTGCCGCTGGCCATCCGTCACATGCCCGCGCGACCACCGCTGAGCGCCTATTGTCTGGTTCCTGACTTCAAGGCTTTGATCATCTTGACTTCTATGCATCACATAACCCACAACTAACTCGGTATATCGCCGTGCGACGCTGACGAAAAATTCCGATTGTTCCCCGTCACAGTGATTGCCCTGAACGCGCCAGACACGAATACGCACCGTTTCTCCAGCCGGAATAATATCCCAGTACGCTTCCCCGGTATTGGCCCAACTACCGTCTGCCATATGCCGTTCGCCTTCATAACAGTTCAGCGGAAAAACCGAATACAAAAGGTCCACGCCTTCGTCGTTCGTCAAGAGCAGATAGGCGTAGCGCTCCGCGTGAGCTGCACTACTGGCACCAAGCAGCAAAAAGACCGCACAGGCACCGCCCAGAACGGTTCGCAGGACACGCAATATATTAAACATGGTTCAGCTCCGATCGGCGATTGACGCAACGTTTTGTCAAAGGCTGTCGAATGACCCGCCCAGTTCGCACGATGTACAAGATTAGACATCTGTTCCGTCGGGCTGTCGAACTAATAATCGACCACTCTGTAAATATGTGTCAAATCTGAACGATAATGGTGCAAATTCAGATACTTAAAATATATTGGTGGATCTGACAGGAGAATTCTCGAACCAGCAAGGTTCGCAAGCCGCAACAACCCAAACAGGGGAGGTTGGACCTTGCCCACGGAACAAAAAACGCAAAATCATAAATTTAAAGACCTCGCCCGCGAACTGGAATGCGACGAGAGCGAGGGAGCATTTGACGAGGCGCTGGAGCTGTTTGCCCGTGAAGTCATGCCGGAGTTCCATGCAGGCGAAGAGGAACGTCAGGCCAAAAAGATGAAAGAGCTTGAGCCCTTCATTGAGGCAGCCTTCAAGCGCAAGGAATACATGGCCGCCCCGTCCGATGAGGACATCCCCAACGTGGTGGCCCTGGGTCGGCGCATCACCGAGCCAAGCGCGGCCGAAAAAGCCGCGGCGGAAAAGGCCGAAGGCAAGACCATGGCGGAAATGGCGGGGGTGAAGCCAGCCGGGGAGTGAGCGGGTTATTTAAACCGCTCCGAAATTTTTCAAGGTGAGCAAGTTTGCAACGGTAATGTACCCGCTCCATTCCTGTTTGGCGGTCGCCCATGCTTCAGGATAACAATCCCCCCAATCCCAGTTGGGTTCCCAGTGATCGCCACCGACGATTCCGCCAGCAATAAATTCCAGGTTCTTCTCAATCAACTCAGCCATGAAGAGATCAATAAAAGGATCATCCGGCGAGGCAATAAATTTGAGGGGTGGCGCCACATAGGATTTCCATTCGTCAGGCGATGTGCATGCAGCGTTCCGTACGAGCTGCCTCAACGGATCCTCAAGTTTCGATTTCAACTCATCATCCGCATGGCAATACAAAGCATTGAAGTTCAACACCTCGTGGAAACTAGAGGGGTCGATTTCATTGATGCGCGCACATGCCCGCTCCTTTACCGCATCAATGATGCTGCCCGCATCCACAACATGGCGATACTTGATCAGCAGTCCCAAAATCTCGGCGGATGGATTTCCCCAACCAAAATGGTTCATCGCACCCGCATAATCCCACCAGGGCGCGTGGGGGTGACCATCAGCTTCAGGCCGGATGATGGCCCAACCATTTCGCGCCCTGTCATATGTGCTGATGAAATAGTTCAGCCCGCGCGTCAGAATTTCATTTGCAGGATCCGGGGCCGCTTCACCGATGCACTGAAACGCCGCCAATGTCCCAATCGCCGTTGATTGCGGTAGGCGCAGGTCGGGCTCGATGGCCTTTCCATAACCGCCATCTTCATTTTGGTAGGGTGCCAGGGCGGCCAGCACATCTGATGTGTCACCGTTGCAGAAATGAAAATTGAACCGCGCGAGATCGACAGCACGAGCGTTTCTGCGCAGATATGCTGCGATTTCTTGAAGTTGCCGAGAGCTGATCATGCTCATGACACTATCACCAGTCGCCCCGTACGGGTTGTAAAAAACAAAATCAGCGCCTTTAACGTCAACCCACGGTCGGTTTACGCACCCTACCAGTTGTAGCACCCTACTGGCATGATCTACCAGCTATAAGGGAGACGTGTCGTGGAGGAAGAAGAGAAGAAGGATGGTGAGAACGAGAGTTTTGTCGCGCGTTTCTTCAATCATGCAAGAGAATTATTGTGGGTAGCCTTTTCCAAAGATGTAAAAGGCCGTGATGCGTTTTGGATTTTTTTGTCGTTTGCTGTTTTTGCAACGGCCATATTGCTATCGCCGTATCTAATCGACAACCACTATCCAATTAGCCGAATTTTCAATGCCCTATTTGCGATGGGCATAGCGTTCCTGATCATTGCCTATGCTGGATCTTCGAAGAATGTTGTAGTTCATGTGGCAGGGTTCCTTGTTCTTGCAACCTTGATCGTCTCCACAAATGAACTGCAGACCCTTTGGTCGATGGCATTTAAGGGCGAAGATGCACAAATCCAATTGCAGGCAGGAACGCCCACTGATTTACGGCGAAATAACCGCGACAACTATCAAACGGCACAATCCGTCGTTACGTCCTTGTACCAGCATGACATTGTCAATTGGAACATAGGCGTCAGCGACCAAGAGTTGACTGATGCTTTCGTCTGCATGTTTCAGATCAGCGACTTGTTAGAAGTGGCAACTGAAGTAGAAACCCGAGGAGCAATAGATCTCCTTGAATCCTTCTATGAAAACAGGGGCGCCCAAGCCCTATTCCGACCAGCAGAGCGAATACGAACCCAACAGAATTACCAATACTTGCTGGAACACAATCTGGTAAATGAGGATCATCAATTGGCGCAAATTACCGCAGATGGATGTCGCGTCGTGCGGCACATTTCGTCCATATACAGCAGTATCAGTTATCCACCGACAGAAGCCTGCACAAGCTGGCCCGCCAGAATTGCTCAACATGAAAACCAAGTGATCCCAGATGATCTCCTTCGCCCCGACTTAGACCCGGACTATGTATTCGACCCTGGTAAAAAATCGAGTATCGATCGCAATTTTGGATCTTGTTGGTCTAGTATTAGAAGCGGAGCGCTAGTCACCGCGCGCAGTAGTCCCGTTGAACCGTTTATCATGGGAGCGAGAGCGGCAGTTCCCCAAACACAGCCAACGGAAATCGCACTTGCCATCCCGGGTGAAGGCCAAACAGAGACACAACAAAGTCAGACCCTGACATTGCCAGAAGGAGGGGGAGGAGGTTTGTGGCTAAGTGTGGAAATCCCAGAAATGCCGTCTCCAGACAATTGGAATATGACAGTCTCGCTAACCGCTCCTGAGGTTAGCGGCCTGGATCCGGTCCTCTCAGTATTTGACGAGAGTTCATACGGCCTAATTGCGCAAAGTGATGACTTTGGCGGAACGTTCAATTCCCAAGTTACGGTCCCGGTTCACACAGGTCAGTCATTACTGATCAATGCTGACGAATTCTGGAACAACGATGGTGAACTTGAATTGGATCTTCGCCTAAGCGCCTCTGAATAGGCTTTCAATCTCCCGGAGAGGTAGTCCCGAACCCAATTGAAATTTGAAGAGAAAAATTGGTGGGCGATGCAGGACTCGAACCTGCGACCGTTCGGATGTAAACCGAATGCTCTACCAACTGAGCTAATCGCCCCCTTTTTGGCGGGGTGGCCGTGCTCTTGGCCTTAGGTCCCGGCAAAAGCAGAACCGCCCGACACATGAGCCGGGCGGTTCGTATCACAATGAAAAGAGAGTTTGAAGCCCTAGCTTCAATTCCCCTTCAAATTATTTGTGGTTCACAGATTCCTTGAGCTGCTTGCCGGCTTTGAACTTCGGCTGCTTGGAGGCTGGAATCTGGATTTTCTCCCCGGTACGCGGGTTCCGGCCTTCTGTGGCGCGGCGCTGGGAGACCGAGAAGGTCCCAAAGCCTACGAGGCGTACTTCCTCACCACCTGAAAGCTGGCTGGAAATGGTATCAAATACGGCGTCGACAGCGCGCGTTGCGTCCGCTTTGGACAGGTCGGTGTCGTCGGCTACTTTTGCGATTAGTTCGTTCTTGTTCACGGGATCCCCCTGAGACTCTGGATTTGCGAGAATGGGTACTGAGGAGAGCTTAGACCTGATCGGCCCGGAGTCAAAAGGTTAATCGGCGGAAAAC
>JAJFIL010000199.1 GCA_021774965.1 Alphaproteobacteria bacterium | reverse complement strand
GTCAGAAGCAAATACCTGTGAAATCAAACACCATATGAGAATGAACACCGAGAAAAAAGAAAGCACTTGATTTGTATTTTGAATTTTCATTGTTGCTCTACTTTATGATCAAACCAGGAAATAAATGATGTGCAGGGTCAGCATCATATAGCATATCACTAGTGATAGGACGCAAAACTCCTTCATCAGGAGGTGCGGCTAACACGTTTAGATCTACTTCTTTTAACTTACCTTCAAGCCCATTCGTTCCTAGCTTTAGTTCGTAATACAATCCATTCCAGGGATTGATTCCATATTCACTAGCATCTTTATGTAAAAACAATAAATCGTATTCGAGATCGACCAAATCTTGTTCACTAATATGGCCTTGTTTTTTATAGGGATAGGTTAGATGGCAAAGCATTTGCCCTGACTTATGAATACATTTAAAAGGTCGCATAGACAAGAACTCATCACTGAATTCTTCTTCTTTAAAATCTATCTCATACGTCACTTTTCCATTTTCTTTTTTAAAATGGATCATCCCGATTTCAAGTGACTCATTATTTTTACCTGTTAGTGTAATTGTCTTACTACCAACTAATATAGGGTTTGCAGAAACTGATGCGTAAACAAATAACAAAGAAATAAATAAAATAAGATAATTTTTTTTCATATTAGATCCAATTACTTATTAATACGCGCATCAAGACGATTACCATTATTGTCCATCCCCAATAGATTAATAGGTGTAATGACTTCTTTATTAAGATCCAGTGTAAAGACTGGATTTTCACTGATTGGTTGATAGGTCGTTACTTTCGCCAACACCGAACCTGCGCCATCCACTACATCAAAATTCTCCAAATAAAATTCCGGTATCCCATCAGCAAGACCCGTATCCATTGGGTGCATAATACGAAAGCGAACTCTACCTAAATCATCATTGAACCAACTGCGTGAAGAAACATCCATTAGGGTCTCGTGCCAATTTCCAGCAACCATTCCCTGACTAGGAGCCGTGCAACCACCACCAGCAGCTTCCAACCAGCGTCCACCCACATGCCAAATACCATCCGCTGTCCTAGCCGCAGCTCTAACAGGAGTCGATTGCTCTACTTTTATACGGAAAGAGAGATAAGGTTTAATATGAAATGGTTGAAAGCTCAATACTTTTTGGATTGGATTAAGATCTGCAAAAACTACAATTTCCTCTATGTTATCTAAATCTTCCACCCGTATTGATACAGGAACATTCATAGGGTCTTCAGCAAAATCAGGCATACTAACCTTAACTCTATCATCGAAGACAACGGGTCCATTATCCAACATCCTCAAATGCATCGTTTCCCAACTTGGAGATTCCAACGGATCAACTAGCGGTGTAGCAAAACAAAGTTGAAAGGAACAAAACCACAATAAAAAAACCAAGGTGTTTAGAAATTTACTCATTTTGCTGCACTAGATTGATTGGCTTTGATAATTATTTGCGATGATTCAGCAGCCTTGTGGCTAATACCATATGAACTAAAAATCTTTTCAATTTGTCCATTAGATTTCAGTTCACCAACTACCTCATTCAATCTTTCTGCAAGTTTGACATTATCAGCATTGACCGCTGCCCCTAATTCCCAGCCTTCAATAGTTAAACCCGGAGTTGGTAATTTAGTAATTACAAAATCATGTTCATACTGACCCAAACTGTATTCCAATTCACCACGGTTTGCCATAATAGCTGATACTTCCTTATCCACCATCGCCTTCGCTGCTTCTGCTATAGTTAAGTAGTGTTTTACGTTTTCCCGCAACCTACCACTAAAGGCTCCCAACAAATAGGCATCGGCTAATGAAGCCGTTTCCACACCGATAGGCTCCTTGGTAAACACCTCCAGTGTCATCGCGCTTCTAACACGATAGGTATTCACGGCAAAGGCAATAAGTTCTTTGTAATAGGGCTGTATAAATGCAACCTTATCATTCTGATTAGCAAAATCAGGATCATAGGGAACATGCAACATAACATCAGCAGGATCTCCAGCGAGATAGTGTCCCTTCCAAACCATATTCCGCAAATCATCATTAACTGATTCATCTGCAAGAAATGAACGAAAACCAACCTGGACACCAAGCTTCTTAGCTATTGCTTTACCAATATCAATGTCTATACCCTTTACACGACCATCATCATCTTTATATGAAAACGGAGGGAAATTTTCATAGACTGCAAATTCAATAAATCCTTTTTCTATTATCTTTTCCAGATCTGCTGCATTGCCAACGGTAATATAAAATAGACATATCGAAACAATAACAAATTTTATTTTACTCACTTACTATCTCCTCTGAGTTAGACAATATTATTCCTCTGTATAAATTGTCTCTAGCCATGCACGAATTGCCCATAATGCTTCCTGGCTTAATGGACCACCATCTGATACTGCAAACTTTGGCATATAGGTAACACCATTTCTTACCGCACCTACACGCACACGCATAACATACCATTCATCTCCTTCTGCATTATGCTCAAGAAGTCTGAGATCTGGAGCAATACCACCGGAAACGGCACCTAAGCCATGGCAACGCGCGCAGTTCTGATTATAGGCTGAAGATCCTATTTCGATTGCTGTCTCATTGCCACTATACGGATTACGCTCTTTCCATTCTTCTCCTAATGGCTCGAGGCCAGTAGTGTCAACAGGCTGAGGTGCTACATCACCGTGAGCCATCAATGAACTAATGCTAAATAGATAAATAAGCCCAGAAAAAAAAAGTACTCTATTGTGTTTTAAAAATCGGATAATCATTTTTTATTCCTGTTCAAGTAAAGTAATTTAAAAAAAAGCCTGTCGCATCCTCGTAATTCATTGACACTTTTACTACCTGGATAGGTTTGGAGGAGGTCATGAAAGCTGCGACAAGCTAAAAAAGAGGAGGTTGGATTATTAGGATCCAACCTCCACTAGAGGTAACACACTTTTTTTAAAGTTTATTTAGGTATTTTGAACACCCATAAACTACCACCTTGATTAAGGCTTTTTACTGACTTGGCAACATCACCACCCCATAATGGAACAGCGCCACCCCAACCTGAAGAAACAGCGATAAACTGCTCACCACCTTCTTCCCAGGTTATTGGGCTACCAACAACACCTGAACCTGTTTGGAACTTCCATAATTCTTTACCTGTTTTAGCATTAAATGCTTTTAAGTAACCTTCTGGCGTACCTGTAAACACAAGGTTTCCTGCTGTTGCCAGAACACCACCCCACAATGGAGCTTTGTTCTTATATTCCCAAACCTTCTTTCCGGTTTTAGGATCAAAAGCACGTAAAGCACCAATATAATCATCGTTCAATGGTTTAATGGTGAACCCTGCGCCTAGATAAGCTGCACCCTTTTTATAGCTAACAGGTTCATTCCATAAATCCATACCCCATTCATTTGCAGGGACATAGAACAGGCCAGTATCTTGACTGTAGGCCATAGGCATCCAGTTTTTACCACCTAAAAAAGAAGGAGCAACAAAGATCTGACTACCTTTTTTGCCATCAGCACTTTTACTCGGATCGCCTGCTCGAACAGCTGTTTCTATTGGACGTCCCGTTTTTTTGTCAATGCTCTTTGCCCAATCAATCTGATTTACAAATGGAAACGCATTTTCCAATTTGCCGTTAGTACGATCTAATACGTAGAAAAAACCATTACGGTCAGCATGACCAGCAAGCTTTTTACCACCAGCATTAAAAGAAACCGTTTCATTTACGCCGTCATAATCCCAACCATCATTTGGTGTGAACTGGAAGTGCCACTTAATCTTGCCATTATCTGGATCGATTGCGACAGTAGAGGTTGAAAACAGATTGTCTCCTGGACGTAAATGCGCATTCCATGGAGCAGGGTTACCTGTCCCGAAGAAGATTAAATCGACTTCCGGATCATAAGTACCACCATTCCAGGTTGCCGCACCACCCGTTTTCCAAAGATCGCCTGGCCAGGTTGCATTCGTTTTGCCACTAATGCCGTTATCTTCACCATTCAGGGTACCCATATGTCCTTCAACAGTCGGACGTGACCAAACCATTTTACCAGTCATAGCATCACGCGCTTCAACACGACCAACAATACCGAACTCACCACCTGATACACCGGTGATAACTTTACCTTTAACAATTAAAGGTGCTGCAGTATTTGAATAACCTGCTTTGAAATCATCGATCTTTTCTTTCCAAACAACCTTACCGGTGTCTTGATTCAGAGCAACTATTTGCGCATCCAAAGTACCGAAGATAACCAAGTTGTCATAAAGTGCAGCGCCACGATTGACCACATCACAACAAGGCAGAATACCTTCTGGCAAACGATGGTCGTATTGCCATAGTTCTTCACCTGTCTTTGAATCAATTGCGAAAAGACGTGAATAAGATCCTGTAACAAAAATCTTGCCATTGTGTACTAATGGTTGTGATTCCTGACCACGTTGCTTTTCACCACCAAACGAATATGAAAATGCTGGAACCAATTTGCTAACATTACTTTCGTTGACTGTTTTCAAGGTACTGAAACGTTGTCCTTGTGGACCTAAACCGTAAGAAACAACATCTCCTGTTGTCTTTGCATCATTAAGAATATCGTTATCAGATACTCCAGCATTGGCTTGAGATACCGGTATAAATGCTATGGTAGCTGCTAGCGCGACACCTTTCATTAAGCCTGCTTCACAGACTCTATTTAACTTCTTCATTAGATATAAACCCCTCAAATTGCTTATTGATAATATGCATCAACAATTATTATTATTTTTCCCATTGAAATTTGATTGACAGCAAAAATCGTAAGAATGTTAATGCGGCTAATCGATTAACCCTTGACGTAAAATCTTTGGCAATTTTATGTATCGCTATTGCCATAAGACTGACATGAGTCACGGACACATTGCAGGAGGCATACCAATAATGATTGGTTCTCTAAAACGATTTTAGATAAATCTATTTATGTATAGATATCAAGATGTTAATTAGATGGGCTATTGTGAATATATAATTTGCTGCTTATTAAAAAGAAGCTATGTATATAG
>JAJFIL010000198.1 GCA_021774965.1 Alphaproteobacteria bacterium | reverse complement strand
CCGGAGACCCGCGTACGTGTACCAACTAAATGGGGAAAGCGATGGCGCAAGGTCATAAATGCCCCGGTTTCCCCCGAGCACGCTCACTACCCGCAATATGCTGACGGAACCTGGTCATACATTGAGGGTTTCAAATGAACGGCAATCAAGAACCAAGCCGGGCATCCTTTTCGCACCTGAGTGCGAGCGCGCTTCCTGGTGAGCCGGTCCGCAGTGATGTGCCATCGCGTGCAGCGTTCGCGAAAAGCTCGGCGCAAGAGAAGGCTGAACGCCGCGAGTCTTTCATGGTCAGCCGCGACCGACCGACACCGGTCCAGCGCCCATCGCCAAGTCTTGCTCACGGCACAGACGCCGCTGCTTTCAACAATGCGTGGGAACAAGAACGTGCCCAGGCTGAGCGGTACAAAAAGCGCAGCGCAACAACGCAAGACGATGCCAATCGGGAGGCCAAGAAAGCCAAATTTATTGAAGAGCGCAAAGCCGCGCTCAAAACACGGTTCCAGAGCCGGAGCCGCTAAAACCTGAAAGGAAGAACTATGCGTGATGATCAGAACAAAGGACCCGTTGACACGCTTCGCGATGGCAACATCAAGGCAACAATATGGGAGCGCAAGTCCGAGAAAGGCCCGTTCTACAGCACAAGCTTTGCCCGAACCTATGAAGATGCGGGCGGACAGTTGTGCGACACAGACAGCTTCTCAGGAACGGACGTTCTTAAAGTATCTGAGCTCGGACGCAGAGCATACGACCGTACGAACGAGCTCCGCCGTGAGCAAAGCCAAAGCCGTGAGGAGTTTCAAACAAAGCGTAAATCGCAGAACTCGCCCGAGAAAAAGCACGACCAAAGGAACCATTGAATCAATCAGTATAGGAATTAATTCCTTGACATTTCGCGCGTACTCAGGCATAATTTCCGGCTTGAGTACGCAGAGGGAAAGTTGTGTGCAGTTTTTCCCAATAGCGTACGAGCCGAAGTATTGACCAAGAAAATAGTCCATAATCAAGAATCAACCGCCAAGATAGAGCCCACCCACAAGGATGAGCGCATCAAGGCTATTGTTCGCTTCATCGCCCGCTGTGCGGCGGAAGCCGATTACAAAATGCTGAACAATGGCGCAAAACGCAATATGGACCCAAGGTAATTGTCATGCAGAAATCTCGAGTTGCCATCTACGCAAGATATAGCAGTGATCTTCAAACCGATAACTCAATCGAAGACCAAATTCGAATTACTGACGAATACGCGACCAACCAAGGCTGGGACATTTTCAACCACTACACCGACCACGCGATCAGTGGTGCCTCTCTAATGAGGCCTGGTATCCAAATGCTGCTGGAACATGTGCAAGATCGGAAGTTTGACATTATCCTCTGCGAGGCAATGGATCGGCTTAGCCGGGATCAAGAGGATATCGCTGGAGTATATAAACGCGCCCAATTCGCCGGGGTCAAAATTGTTACGTTGGCCGAGGGTGAGATAAATGAAATGCACATCGGCCTTAAGGGCACGATGAATGCGCTGTTCCTAAAAGACCTTGCCAAGAAAACCCATCGCGGTCTTCGGGGCCGTATCGAGGCGGGCAAGTCTGCTGGCGGAAAATCCTACGGCTATGATGTGGTCAAAAAATTCGATACCGATGGTGAACCCATTCGCGGGGATCGCGTAATCAATAAGGCAGAAGCCAAAATCGTCAACCGCATCTTCAAGGAATACTTGAAAGGAACCTCCCCCCAATCCATCGCACGACAGCTCAATAAGGAAGGCATTGCAGCGCCTGCCGCCAAAGGATGGGGACCAAGCACAATCTACGGCAATCGAGCTCGCGGCACGGGCATCATCAATAATGAGCTCTACATTGGCCGCTTGATCTGGGACCGCATGACATTCGTCAAAGACCCTGTTTCAGGCAAAAGACAATCACGCCTCAATCCTCGGGAAAATTGGATCATTAAAGAACAGCCTGAAATGCGGATCGTGGATCAAGACCTCTGGGACGCGGTTAAGAAAAAGCAGGGCAAGTACATCAAGAAGGATCGCCCACTAGAACAATTGCGCCGCCCTAAGAACCTATTCTCATTTCTCATCAAATGTGGTGTCTGTGGTGGAGGCTGCAGCATGATCTCGCAGACCCACTATGGTTGTTCCACGTCGCGCAACAAAGGCACCTGTGACAATCGCCGCTCCATCAGGAAAGAGACCCTTGAGCAGTCTGTGCTTTCTGCGATGCAAGACAACTTGATGCATGAAGACCTCACCCGTGAGTTTGTGCAGGAATACACAAAGCACATGAACGAACTTCATAGCTCCCACAATGCGGCTATTCACTCCTACAGGCGCGAGCTGGAGAGTAACAAAAGAAAACTGGACAAGATGGTGGATGCCATTGCCGATGGAGCGGACTTAGCACCCATTAAAGAGAAGCTGATAGCTCTGGATGCAAGGCAAAATGAAATCAAGGCCATTCTCAGTTCGGCTGAGGAAGAGCCTGTGCTCTTCCATCCTTCCATATCCACCAGATATCATGAGGAGATCAAACGACTGCTGGAGCTGTTCAACATGCCTGAGCATAGAACCGAGGCGGCTGACCTCCTGCGCTCCCTTATCGACAAGATTGTAATCTCGCCCAAGGAGGACAGCGCGACAGGAATGACAGTTGATTTAATCGGTGATCTTGCGGGTATCCTGCAAATCGCCACCCAGAACGACAAGCCTCTCATCGCTGGAGGCCTGTCCTACCTTAACCCAATGAAAAAGCAGGAAATAATCGTTGCGGGAGCACCCACATCGGGGAACCTATTTGACGGAAAACCTTCGAATGTCACCAAGCAGGTAACGATGGTTGCGGGGGCTCGCACCCACCGATACTACACTCTCACGGCAACGTGCTGATCTGCGCACGACTCGGCCACTTTCTACGTTCGGATAGGGTTTCTGCTCGGGACACCGGGCACACAAACTCCTCCCTTCTCAGAATATCATGACTTTATCTGACGCAGCTGTTTCACTTGCCAGCTCGTCCATTGTGCTGCGGTGCACGTTGTCCATGACATCATCTTCGTTCATGCCGCGCGCATCCAAACAGGTGCCGCAAAGAAGCACCCTGCCTTTACCGAGCGTGATGCGCTTGAGCATGCGTTCGACATTGTAGTAACCATTGGGGGTCTTCTGCCCCTTCTTTGCCGCGACCACCGCATCTGCCATCAGGAACACAGAAACCTCCGCCTCTGGATCAGTTTTGAGAAGCGCGAGCGCGAGGCGAAGCCCATTGTAGCATCGCTCAGTTCCGTAAGCCGGATCATTCAAGATAAGGAGTGCCTTCATAACGTCTATCTCCACTGCAAGTGCAAATCGGACTACTCGCCAAGTACGCGACAGCGCTCTTCAAACTCCTCTTTGTCAATCTCCCCGCGCGCAAACCGCTCCTTCAGAATATCGAGCGGTGTGTGTCGCGACGTTGCGGTCTCTGTAGGGTTTGTGCTTTGCCACGGACCGGCGAGCCAGCGCACCAGGAGCATGGCCAACGCGATTGTTGCGGCTAGAACGACAATCATCAGAATCGGTCCCAGTATCATGCCGTACCATCCTCCGCCCCATCCCATCATATGGGGGCCGTAGTAATATCGATCAGGATCGGACGCCGCTTGAGCCCAGACGGAAGTGGGAACCATCGTGGCAACTGTTGCTACTGCGCCTACTATAAAATTCGAATGTCTTTTCATTTGATCGTCTCCTTTGGGCCAGATTGACTACCCATTTGGGCCATAGCGTTAGCCGTTAGATCAGGATGCGGGCCCGAACGCACAGTGATCGCAGATGTATTGCGAGAAACATCTTGCCCTCTGGCGTAGACATGCAGGCTGCCTGGCTCCAAGGCCACCCATGGCTCATCGGTCAGAGGCGATGTCGCAAGAAGGGTGACTTGTCGCTTGTCACAATCTGCTTCACACGTCCTTTGAAGTGCATAGAGGTTAGTGTGCGCATGCGCGATCAGGCGTTCGCCGTCGCTCATGAGGAAATTGAATTCGCCGAATTCACGCATCTTCACCGCCAGCGGTTGAACCACATCTTCGATCACGCCATCCAAAGTCTTGGTGGAGTATCGGTCCAATTCCTGAGCAATCGCATTAAGGAGAAAGCAAAAGGCATGCTCAGAATCTGTATTTCCTAGTGGCGTAAAGCGGTCCAGTGCGAACTCCGGCACCTCCCGCAGTCCCGGCAGCTTGCCATTGTGGGCAAACACCCAGGAACAACCATTCAACTCTCTTTCAAAGGGATGCGTGTTTGCCGGTGAACGACCATACTTAGCCGGATTGGCTTTGCGGATGTGCGCGATGACCGTAGTGCTTTGAAAGTCGTACTCCGTTATAAACTCAAGGCAGCGGCTTTCCGCGGCAGGAATCGGTTCCTTGAAAATACGAGCTGCCCGGTCTTCGTAGAAGGCAACGCCCCAGCCATCTGAGTGGGGACCAAGTTTGCCACCTCGCGGTTTTAGCAATGCCAACGAATAGTTCACGTCCGTCTGCACATTGGCGCTCATGGCAAAAAGCTCGCACATGGTCACACCATCCCCGCCAGCCAAAGTTTCTCGAATGCAATCTTGCCGAAGTGAAGCAATCCGTTCGGGCCGCGAAGCCCGATTTGCGGCGTGGGTTCGGCATAGAAATTTCCACTGCCGAATCCGGCCTTGCCGCCGCCGGTTTCAAGAAAACACTCGCCATGGCCTTTGAAGGTCTTGCTTGCTTTTCTGTCCTTGATCTGTGCCGCAATGTTCGCGGCCACCACCTCGGCCTCGCCATGGGCAAAGACGCCAGCTTTGGGCAAGGGTTTGCCCGTCGCTAATCCGATACCGGTATTGTCCCCGATGGCATACACGCCGTCGAATTTGGTGGCCAATGTTCCTTTGTCTACGGGTACCCAGCCGCTTTCGCCGCAAAGCCCGCTTTTACGCACAACCTTGGGCGCGCGATGAGGGGGTACAAAGGCGAGGAGATCGAAGTCCGCGCTCGCGCCATTGGCAAAGCTTAGACGCCGCGAGGCGGGATCAACTTCTTCGACGCTGTGCTCCGGGTGATAGGTAATGCCCTTTGCTTCCACCATGGCGCGGACCTGCCTAGAAACCTCCGGTCCGGCGACCGGCATGGGCCCAGGTTCGGGGCTGAACACGTCGATTGAAACGGCGCCTCGTACGCCCCGTTTGCGCAGGCAGGCGTCAAGTAGCATTGCGGCTTCATAAGGCGCGGCGGGACACTTGAAGGGCATGGAACTCACCAGAACCGCAAGACGGCCTGAAGAGATTTCTGTGCGTGCTCTATTTAGGTTTTGCGCCCCTTCAAGGGTATAAAAATTGTGACCACTTTCAGCGAGACCGGGCACGGTTTCGGGGGCAAGCTCCGCTCCGAGTGCAAGGATCAGGTAGTCGGCCTTCAGCTCGACACCGTCGACCTGAACGGACTTTGCAAGAGCATTGATGCTCTCAACGTTCCCCGTCAGGATCTCAACCTGTTTGGGGACGAGAGAACTGAGCGGCCTGGAAATTTGTCCGGCGGCGCGTGTTCCGACCATCAGCCACAGGAGCGATGGTGAGAAGATGTGCTCCGGATTACGCTCCACAAGAACGATGCGGTGGCCACGGCCTAGGGACCTTGAGAGCCGTTTCGCGGCGATAATACCGCCAATGCCCCCGCCTAAGATTACAACGGTTTTACCAGGCATGGAATGTTCTCCTATTGTTGGAGGAGACTTGGGTTTCTTACGCCTCCTGAGGCTCCATTGATCCGTCTACTGATCTACCGGAAACCTCAAACTCTCTCGCCCGCCAAGCTTCAACGCCACCGCGCAGGACGACAACATCCTTAAAACTCGAAGCACTGAGAAGTTGCGCCGCCTTGGCAGATCTCTTATCGGTCTTGCAAATGAGGATCACCGGGCCTTCGCTCATGGGCCGCAGCTCTTCAATCCGGTCCGGCAGCTCACCCAGCGGGATATTGCGCGATGATGGAATGTGGCCCGATGGCCCGCTAAACTCGTTGCCGCCGCGTACATCCACCAGGGTTTGATCCCCACCCGCATCAATCTTTGCCTTGAGAGCGTCCACACCGATCCAGGCGAGCGACTGTCCACGCAAACGTTTGATGAGCCGCGGCAAGAACGCCGCCGCTGCGAGAAGCGCCAGCGCAATCAGCGCTTTCTGGATGACACCCTCACCCCCGGCGATGGCCTCTCGGCCCGCATACCCAAGATAGGTGTAAGCAAAGGTGCCCGGCAGCATGGCGATGAAAGTCGTGACGATGTAGACCCCGGGATTAATCCGTGTAAGTCCCAATGCGTAGTTGAGCAGGTTGAACGGAAAGAGCGGGACAAGGCGGATGAAGGCCACGAACCGCCAACCTTCGGCTTCGACACCGCTCAGGAGTATTTTAAGACGCCCGCCGGATTTTTCTTTCACCCAATCGGACGCAATGTATCTTGAGATAAAGAACGCGATGGTGGCGCCGATCGTGGCGCCCGTGAGGTTCCAGAGCGTCCCCCAAAAAGGCCCAAACAGTGCGCCGCCCGCCAATCCCAATAGGGAGCCGGGAAGAAAGAGCGGCGCATAGATGGCCCAAAGGAGCATGAAGACCAGTGGCGCCCAAAAGCCAAGACCGTCGAGCCAGGCTTCAAGCGATGCGGCGTCAATGCTTCCTCTATAAATGAAAGCGGCAGCCACGGCGATGATGAGAACCGCGCCTAGAGCAATGCGAGGAATGGCAGCACGACTGATCATTTACCTGCCTCTTTATCGGCTCCTCGCCGGTTGATGGGGTAAGCGCCTACCTTGCCGCGGAAGGGTTGGATCAGCATTAGGTCGAGCCAGAGATCGCGCGGTTTGCGGAACTGATCGACACCGATGATCATACCTTCGTGGCCCTCGGCGGGTTGCGCACGGTAGGTGCCAAACAGACGATCCCACCATGGTACGTTGAAGCCAAAGTTGCTGTTGGTCTCATCGGGAACAACTGAGTGGTGGACCCGGTGCATATCAGGCGTCACGATGACGAGGCGCAACAGGCGATCAAGACCGAGAGGAATTTTGACATTGCCGTGGTTGAACATGGACGTCGCGTTCAAGACGATCTCGAACACCAGAACGGCAACGGCGGGCGGGCCGAGAGCCGCCACCACGGTCAGCTTGATGATCATGGAAAGAATGATCTCAATGGGGTGGAAGCGCGCGCCGGTGGTCACGTCGAAGTCCAGATCGGTGTGATGCATCCGATGCAGCCGCCAAAGTGCCGGCACGGCATGAAACATTACGTGCTGCAGATAGATGGAAAAGTCGAGGATCAAAACCGCGGCAGTGAACGCAACCCAAAAGGGCAGATCATATAGATTGAGGAGGCCCCAGCCGTTTTCTTGCGCAATCAGGGCAAGGCCAACGGCGGCCGTTGGGATCGCCACTCGCAACACGGCGGTGTTGAAAAAGACGATGCCGAGATTGTTTGTCCAGCGGACGAGCCGCGTGTGATCGCGTTTGCGCCGCGGCGCGAACACTTCCCACAAAGCCATCACGGCGAAAGTTCCAAGAAAGAAGCTGAGGCGAATCGTAGGCTCGTTTGCGAGAAGGGTCTCTTCCATACCGAGTTCCTTTTGGGGCTTGACTTTCCCGTCAGGCAATATTTAATCTATTTATCTATAGAATATAGGAGTTTTTGAGGTTCAATGTCAAGCTACAATGTAAAACACCAGGTATTCTCCCAGTTTGCCGTGGTGGCAAAAGCCCTTGGGCATGCCAATCGGCTGGAGCTTTTGGAGTTTCTGGCGCAGGGAGAGCGTAGCGTGGAGGCCCTTGCGAGCCGTGCGGCGCTCACGGTGGGCAATGCCTCCCAACACCTGCAGCAGCTCTCGCGGGCGGGTCTCGTCACCACGCGGCGGGAAGGCCGGCACATCTTCTACCGACTTTCAGGCGATGCGGTGGTGGACCTCCTCACTTCTTTACGTCTGGTTGCGGAGCAAAACCTTGCCGAAGTCCAACGGGTTCACGAGGGGCTCGCGCGCGACCGCGATACGCTGGAGCCTGTCTCGCGCGAAGAGCTTTCTCAGCGCATGAAAGAGAGCGGCGCCACAATTCTTGATGTTCGGCCTACGGATGAATTTGCTGCAGGGCATCTGCCAGGCGCAATCAGCGCACCAATATCTAATCTGGAAAACGTACTCGCTGATCTGCCCAAAGATGCGGAAGTCGTGGCCTACTGCCGGGGGCCATACTGTGTCTTTTCATTTGAGGCGGTCGCCTTTTTGCGTGAGAAAGGCTTTTCGGTCCGCCGCCTCGAAGACGGTTATCCTGAGTGGAAGGCCGCCGGCTTGCCAGTCGAGCAGGACTAAGTCACTTTTTGCGAATCACACGCGGCAACCTGTTTCGGCAAACACGAACGTTGCCCTCTTGGCTCAAATCGAAACTGCCGCTCCTACCGAGAATTCCATCCGTGCAGCAGTTGAACTGTGCAACAATTTTGCATTACGCTGAAAGTGATCCGGGCGTTATCCTATTTTTCCTGAGCGCTATAAAAGGCTGGTTGGGACTCGCAGCTGCGAAGCCGCGCAGCGCCAGCAATTGGGTGTCCGGAGACGGCGCACAGTCCTAATTCAAATCATGTCTAAATCTCAGGAAGTTGGTCATTGCGGCTGAAGGGTCAGTTCAAGAGACCATCAAATGATATTCGCAGGCCCACCATGACGGTGCGCGGCTGACCGGGGCGCAGGCCCGCGGGGCGGCGGGCGGCGAGATAGTCTTCATCGAAGACGTTGTCGACCCTTGCATAAAGCTCCGTACCCAGCGTAAGACGATAGCCCGCGGCAGCATCAACCACCCAGCGGTGGTCGATGCGTTCCGAAGCAGGGATCGAACCCTGCCCCGCCGCCGAGCGCGTTTCGCTGACATAGTTCGCCATCAAGCTCGCCCGCCAGACGTCGCTTTGAAGGCCGCCCGAAGCCGTGAACTGATGTTCGGGAATGTAGGGAAGCTCATCCCCCGCCATGACGGTACCCCAGGGATCGAAAGACGATTCAAAGTTGTTCTGAAACTCCGTCTGCGTCCATGTGTAGTTGACGCCAAAAAGCACGGTCACGCCGTCCCACGGTGTTTCGAACTCGGCATCGTAGCTTGCCTCAACGCCCAGCACTTCAACCTCGCCGCCGTCGAACTGATCGCCGATGGTGCAATTGCCGCCCGTCGACGCTGTGCAAGTGCCCAGAAGGTTGTCATAGTCGGAATAGAACCCGATCACGGCCGCCGTCCCCACATCACCAAACCAGCGGAAACCTGCTTCCCAGTTGGTGGAGTCTTCCGGATCGGTGGTCGAGCCTGGCCCCGGAGGGGTAAAGCCGCGGTGAACGCCCGCCAGCAGCATGAACCGGTCATTCAAATCATAGGTGGCGGAGATGCCTGGGATGACCACATTGACCGAATTGGTTGTGGTCACAAGGGACGCCCCGGTTCGGTTCGGGTCGGACTTGCCAAAGTTTTCACGCATCAGGTCGATGGACTCAAAGCGGATACCCGGGGTTACGGTCCACGCGCCGACGCTGATTTCGTCACGAATGAACCCGGCCCAGGCCTCGGCGCTGTCGATGCGGTTCGAGTCCGTGCCCGGAACACCCGCTGTGGTGCGCACCATGGCGCCATTGTCCATGCGGAAACGGTCGACCCACTGGAAACGGTCCATCTCGTCTTCATGGTAACGCAACGATGCTTCAAGCTCGTGCCATGCACCAAACCCATCAAAACCATATTGCACCGTGGTCTGCACACCTTGGGCGTAGTAGCTGCGGTTGTTGGCTTTGACCAGCAGCGCATCGTCGGCTGAGGTAAATCCGTCCGCGCCGCGCAAGATTTCCATCGCGCTCGCGTAAGTGCCGGGATCTGCAAGAATGCTGGAGATTGAAGTTGTCCCTTCCACGGAATCGACGACCTTGTCGAGCTTAAACCAGTTACGCTGGAACTCCGTGCGGTAGGCCGTCGTCAGCACCCGGAGACTATCGGACAGGTCAATCGTGTGAGTGAATTGCGCAAGCCCGTGCTCGTTGTTCATCTCATCAAGCTGCGAACCCACATAACGCATGAACGGGTCGGCATCAAAGTCGGATTGCGTGAGACCGAGATAAGTTTCGTTCGACACTTCTTCGGAAGTTTGAAATTTGAGCGCAAAGCTCTGCGCCGCGCCGAAGAGATCGTCAAAGGACACCCTGAAACGACCGACATAATCGTCGATATCAAACCCAGTTTCGCCGGCGGCCAGTTCTTTGAATCCGTCTGATTGATCATGGAACGTTTCAAGAAGAAACCCTGCATCCATGCCAGGCGCGATCTCCTCCGTCAGACCCACATTAGCATGGGCTTGAAAGCGGCCGTTTTCACCACCCATGAGATCAGCATAGGCAGAGAAATCTTCCGGAATTGGTGTTGAGAACATATGGATTGCGCCGCCCGTGGTCAGCGGTCCATAGACGATAGAGCCCGGCCCTTTGGTGACCTCGAAGCCGGCCATCCGCCCCGCGCGCGGAAAGTAGTACGCGCTGGGTGAGGCATAAGGCGCCGGGGCGATGGGCACCCCGTCTTCGATCAGCGCAATGCGCGAGGACCGGTCGACGCCTGTCCCGCGCAACCCGATGTTGGGGCGCAGGCCGTAGCCATCTTCTTCCTGGATGTTGACGCCGGGGATCTCGCGCAAGATGCGATTGATGTCGGCATAGTTGAATTCTTCGAGCGCCTCTTCACTCAAGAAGTGCGCTGAGCCCCCTACGCGCGAAGCTTCTTCCACCGACCCCGTAATGACAATGACATCGTCCGCGGGCGAGGTGCCTCGTTCCTCGCTAACCTGATCCCGCTCTTCGTCCGGTTCCGGTGCTGCACTTTCCTGAGCGATAGCTGCTCCGGTCAGCAGCATAAACATGACTAAGATTGACGTTTCTGTTCTGAACATTTGCCCCACCTGTAATTGAGAATGATTTGTAACTTCGGGTAGGATGCTGCACCAATCTAGTTGCTATTGCGAGTCATTCTCATCTAGCGCGACGTTGTGGCACGGGTGGGGCGTAAAAACTAAGGAGAATCAGGAACCTATACGAGGCTCGACACCCATCGACTGATCCCTTGCTGAGCGTCTCGTTGCTTAGAGACCGCTGCTCTGTCCTTACCGACAACCATAACCGTGCTGCAAATCAAGGAATTGCGAAATGATCCAGTTGTCTGCTGTTTTTCAGGGCGACACGCCTTGTCCCAGAAACGGCTACACTGTCTTCGTGTGGAATTGGTGGATGCTTCTTCCCCAACTAGGACAGCACCGCTCAATCAGTCGATTTGACCTTCCCCCTGCTGGAAGGTGTAGAAGACCTCGAACTGAGAGAACATAGAAAAACCGGCGGTAGGCTCCGCGTCATCGTTGGTGTCCGGAGCCCATAAACGGTTTACGACTTTGTGGCAGGGTCGAAATCGTAGGCTGGCTGAGAGTAAGGAATGCCGGGTGGCAAAAGCCTCTCAAATTTTGTCTTTGTTTGTGGCAGTTGCTCTCGCGGCAACGGCCGTCTTTTGCTGTATGCCGGTCGCTTCTGCCGCATCACTTGACGCAAGTTTCTCTTCTCACAGTGGCGCTATGGCAGACCACTGCGGCGATCAACAAAGCCAGCAGGATGAGGCGTGCGAGTTTGAGCAAGCACTTACGAAGAACGTTCCTCAATCGCCAAGTCTGTCCCGAGTGTTCCAGCATTTTCATTCAATCAACTGATTGGGGGGCGCGTTTGCGATGAAATCCCCGACAGCGAGTTCGCAAAGATTCTGGACGGTCTATCAGACAAAGAAGAGGGTTTTGATGTTGCTGCCACAGTCTTCTCGATGCGGCTTTACTCTCGTCAATCTGATGGCACTCCAATAACCGATGCTGAACGGGCTATCGGTCTAAACCTCCTGTCAAAATTCCGCATTGAGCGGCGTTCTGACAAAGAAGACCGTGAACTTGGCCGGATAATAGAGTGCTGCCTGGATCATCCATCAAACGATGGGTTAGCGCGCGATCTTTGCCAACGGGTGCTCGAAGCCGTTCGAGAATACAATGTAAGTGCATGGGACTTAAATGATCTGGTTGATGCCCTAACCCTCACTCACCCTAATGCCGTCCTTGATATTCTCGTAGAGCAGGCATCAGAGGAGGATGAGTATGGCAGAGAGTTTTTTAGAGATTTGCGAGAGTTTCACCCCTGCCCGCTTCGCCATCTGCGTGACCCTGATCTGATAACGTGGGCAGACGCACGGCCTGACTTGCGATACCCAGCTTTGGCCAAAGCCATCAAGTTCTCAAATTCATCCAAGGAAGAGACCCAGCAAGAGTGGTCAACTACAGCGCTGGCGCTACTAGAAAATGCACCTGACCCAGTGCAAATCGTTCAGATATTCTACAGCCGTTTTCATCCCGGATCATTCGCCGGGTCATACAGCGCCATGCTCGCCAAGCGTATTCCCCTTCTGGAGCAACTCATGGATCATGCAAATGAGGACCTGTCGTCATGGGCAAGCGAACAATTGCCAGAATGGCAAAGTAATGTTGATGAGAATCGCTTGATTGAGGAAAGCCGGGCCCGCGACCGTGATGAGAGCTTTGAGTAAGCGACCCCAGTCACCTGAAAAGACGCAATCAAACGGGCGTCCGTTTGTGCCTGGTTCGGTTGCTGGCACCAAAAACTAGAGTCTGACGATTTGGTGGTGGCACCCACTGGTATGCGAAACTGATATTGGGAGTGAACATGGAACACCGAAACTCTTCAAACATTCACCAGCCACAAGGTTCGCGCGCTGTGGCGGCTCCATGCGGTACACCATAGTGTAACTCGAATGTATGGGCTTAACGGCTTGATGAAACATCCCCTGCATCAATTCATTGAAACGTTGGCTGGGGTATCTCCATTGCTCTTGATGGGCGTGTCACAAGATGTTCTGTCATTGCTCATCGTAGCGGTTGTACTTCAACTTCTATTGCAGCACTCTAACGTAGCCTACTTCACAGGCCCCTTGAAATACTTGCTTGCGATCAATGCCATTCACCGTTTTCACCACTTGAAAACTGCCGAAGAAGGTGATGTCAACTTCGGTCTCTTTACGACCCTTACGGACTTCTGCCTAGGCACTGTTTTCTATGATAGAAAACGGGCTATCGGATCAAACGACCTTGGTATTGGTGATCAACCAATCTACCCAGTCAGTTACTTAAAACAACTTATCCAGCCATTTCGTCGGCAGAAGGCGAATTAGGACCCATCCGACGCGCCTTTAGCGGAGACCATTCAGATACCCGTCGGCCAGAACACATCCTGTTGCTGAACACTAGATGTATTGGCGCTGTCACAGTATGTTTCCCTTGGGAATATGTCTCACCTTATTCATCAAGCCAAAACCATTTCAACCAAGACCAACATTTCAACCACCTGGTCACTTCTATTGTAGTTCATGCCGCTGCTTCGGCAATTCGATGAGGTGCCTAACTCGGAATATAACGCGAAGACCTAGTGTCCAGACTGTAATGCGTTGAGGATGACGCAATCTGCGCCTCCATCTCCCGCACAGGCACCGGCCAAGTCGCCCAATTGTTTTCTGAGAGCGCGAAGTTCCTTCAGCTGCGCGTCAAGTTCCTTGAGATGCGCCTCCGTGACAGCTTTAACGTCCGCGCTCTTGCGTTTTGGATCGTTGAGAAGATCCAGCAGTTTGCGGCACTCCTCGATGGTAAAACCGAAGGCGCGCGTGCGGCGTAGAAAATCTAGGCGATCAACGTCCTTCTGCTCATAGTGTCGATACCCGTTACTGCCCCTCACCGCTTCAGGGATCAATCCAATCTCCTCGTAATAGCGTATCGTTCTCGTGGGAACCTTGGATACGCGCGAGAGCTCACCGATGTTCATGAAGCACCCTCCTTTCGTGCTTTCTGTGCGCGCCGCTTTTTCGCGGATCTATTGAAGATCATTTGATGCCGCGTTCAGGAACCCCGAATGCGCGGCAAGGGTACGACCAGCGCCGTAAGCACTGATCGTACCGCACAATGAATTTCCAACGCTTCTATTCGTCACCAAAGTCCTCTCTCAGGAACATGATGACATCTCTCACGTCTTGTTCGGACAAACTGGGGTTGCCACCATTTGCTGGCATCCCCATCATTGATCCGGGACTTTGAAAGCCCTCGCGCACGTTGGTGAAAAGCTCATCATCACTTTTCAGAAGACGTCCATCAGAACGGGTAAGGTCAGGGACGCCCTCGAAAGCTCCTCGACCATCGTCGCCATGACAGGCGACACAGGTCGTATCGTAAACGGCTCTCCCATTTGTCGAATCCTGTGCCCAGGCTGTTGCCGAAAGCAGGCCAATACTGACAAATGTTCCTGCCGTCACAAGTCGTTTGCGGTTCAGATTACGCATGATCCAACTCCTTTACTCTAGTTGTTACTCGCCTTTAAAAAGGCAATGATGGCGTCCGCTTCATCTCCGGGAATATTCGCTCGCACACGCATATGCGTTACGGACACTTCCCACTCCTCATCGGATAGCTCTGATGGAGGGCGCAGATTATGGCACCTGCTGCACTCTCGGCTCCACGCGCGTGCGCCCATGGCCAGTTGCATTGCATCGGATTGAACTGTCTCTGCCTGAGTGGTTCCTGCCTCCTCAGCAATCGTAATTGCAGGAACCAGAAGGCCTAGTGCCACGGCAATTGTTGCGAACGTCCAGACTAATTTATATCTCATGATCTATTACTCCCCTTAGAATCCGTAAGCCAGTTGAATCAGAAACCGAGTTTCGTCCTCGAGCTCATCGCTAACGAAGTCGCGCCATTCCACCGAACCCTTCAACACAATCGAAGGTGCAAACCAGTAATTGAGACCAACGTTGAAACGGTCTTCCGACTGCTCTTCAGCTTCATGGCCGCCCGTGACTTCGTATTCGCCGTAACGGACGACGGGTTCAAAATTCTGAACGATCGGATGCTCGGAAAGACCTGACATCCGGTAAGCGAGTTCTACGTACCAAGCCTCCCACTCCGTATCTTCGGAGAGAGACTCTTCCTCGCCATGACCATCGCCTTCGTCCTCGGCCGTTTTAAAGAAAGTTTCCTCGTGGTGTTCTTCTTCTTCCTCCACGGGGAACCCGGTCGCCTCGGCTGTCAGATACTCGCCACGGAACCGCCACGGGCCGCGCACATAGGCAAAGTCCGCGCCCCACAAATCGAAATCGATGTCGCTCAAAGTTTCGGTTTCATGGTCTTCAGGGCCTATGAGTTCAGCGGTCATGAATGAACCACCAATCTCGAGTTCGGGAATTGGGAAGAACCCCAGCCGGCCCGACACCGACTTGTTGCCGTTGTCATCTGATGCGTAGCCTTCCAGTTCGACCCCTCCATGGCCAAGCCGCGGGCCGTTTCCGACCGCCACCGAATAATTGACCCTCATGTCGTCGCTAACGCGCATACCGCCGCGGGCCATTACGCCGACATCGGTCAAGGGCTGAATACCGCCATGGCCGAAACCAGCCGGAGCGTCGGGAAGACGATTAATCCACGCCGGGTGAAGTCGTTCCTGGAACTGCCCAACCGGTGAATAGAACTTACCGGCGGCAATCGTCAGATTGTCATGAAGCAGGAGATTGACTTGTGCATTTTCAAGCTCAACGTTTGTCTCGTTGTCTGTCTGCGTAATCTCGACCTCCCCCTCGAACATCAACAGATCGCGATATTGGAAGTGAAATGCCGGGTTAAAGCCACCGAATAGAAAACTGTCTTCAGAATCGCCATCGGTGATGACGGCTCCCGCATGGGCATATCCGGCGATGTGCCATGTCGTATCGTTTTCGTTTGCGTCGGAATAGACACTTTCAGCTGTTTGCGTGGCCACCTCGGCGATCTCGCGAGCTTCGTCCGCTGCCTCACGGCTTTCACGCACTTCACCTCGCAAGGCCTCCAATTCAGCCTGCAACTCCTCAATACGCTGAAGTAGTTCATCATCTTCACCAGCAATTGCCGGCGACCCCCATGCAAGCGCAGCCGCTAACGCAACTACGCTGGCAAATGTAAGTTTGTTCCCAATGTAAGCCAAGACGCGATTTCCTTTTCATTTGCTAGAATTGATCGGCCTGTAACTACGCAACCTTCCGAGTCGTACTTTTTTCTTCCAACCTTGTTGAACGTTTTCGAGCAATAGGAACGCCAAGATCGCGCTCCAAGATCACTCCTGAGATTACGATGTCTGCAGATGCATAATCCGCCAGCCCTCGTGCGTGTGCAGAAGAACCGCAGTGCCTCGACCATCCTTGTTGTAAGGCTCGCCATCTAACGTGGCTTCAAATGCGTAGGTGAAGGTGGCATAGGAATACATGTGACCCACACGCACCTCGATGTTGTCATAACCATAGGAATGAAAATCGATGCGCTCGGACGCGAACTCCGGACCGATGTGATGATCGCGATAATCCGCCCAACCAATATTGGTACCTCGACCTTCGATCACGCTGAAGCGCTCATCGGCGACCACTAGTTCAGCCATAGCGTCGATGTCTTCCGCATTTATGGCCGCTGAATACGCCTGGAGAACCGTCGCTGCAGCGGCGGCTTGAGCTTCGCAATCATTCATCTGGCAGTGCATGTTTTGATTGCTCTGCATTCGGCTCATCATTTGACCCTCATGCATTTCACCGTGGGGATGGCCGCCTTCCATCATGCCATCGTTCATCATCATGCTGTCACCGGACATGCCACCATGCTGGCCTCCACCGTTCGCGTGCCGACCGGCATTCACATCTCCGGCGCTAAGACTGGCGCATCCACTCAACAGAATGGCAAAACCTAGAACACCCATAGTGGTTGATAACTTCCGTATCATCATGCATCCCCTTAGTTTGGATCGTTGACCTAGGTGGCGCAGCACCGGCAACGAGCCGTCGCCACGCCGTTTCTTTTCGGGCTTGCTATCCTCCCGTCACAAACCGGCCGTGCATGCCCGCTTCAAAGTGGCCGGGCACGTTGCAGCTGAACTGAAGCTCTTCACCTTCAGCAAAGGTCCAGTTGATCTCACGCGTTTCACCAGGTGGAATAAGGATCGCATTCTCAGAGCCATGCATATGGCCGGCCATATCGCCACTCGAGCTCATCATCCCCATCATCTCACTGCGGTGAGCCTCCTGGGCTGTCTGATCTCCAATAGTGAAGTCGTGTGACATCTGGCCCGTGTTGTGGATCACGAAACGAATGGTTTCTCCCGGAACAACTGCGATCTCTGACGTCGAAAACTCAATGTCACGCGCAGTGACTTCAACGGTTCTGTCAGGCATCATGCCGGACATATCGTGCATCATGCCATTCGCGCCCATTGAACCACTGTTATTGGTGGGTTGGGGCGATGAATTGTCGTCATGGTCATGTGGGCCGGAGCCGCTGGCGAACGCGGCAGTACTCAAGCTCATGGCAAGCAAGAGCGCGATACTCGTACCATTGATACGCATTGGATTTCTCCTGAAGTCTTAAATTATAGCTAGGGATTGTGGAGCGCAGACACACTGCGCCCCTGACGACGCCCGCGGCGCCTTCGGCTAGCTTTGACTTCGAGGAGGAGGACCGTCCGGACGGCCCACGTGATGGAGCCATGGCGCGGCATTAGCTGGCAGGCCATAGTTGCCGTTCAGTGCGAGAGGCGAGGCCCGCTTGATTTCGGGCAAGACGAGCCCGACGGAACACAGACCTATGTCTTCGCAACAAAGTGTTTCCGTATTCTTCTGCGGCGCATCGCTATCGTCAGGCAAAGCTTCAACATCGTGATGACCACCATCTGCATGATGATCGTTGCCTGCGTGATGACCACCTTCGGTTCCTGCTGCATGGACGATGTGACTGCTAAAAAGATCGTCATGGCTGGCACTAGCATTGGCATTTAGAATAGGCACCGTCACAAGCCCAGCGGTCAGCATCACGACCCTTAAAACCTCAAGGGTCCGTCGCGCTGACTTAAGCACGTCTGCAAATATGTGCCACCCGTTACCCAAAAGAAACCTCACCACTTTTGTGGGCCGTATAGAGCGAGATTGACCCAACAATGGTCGGCACCACCATCAATTCAAGGACATCCGTAAACCCGACGTCTTTCATGAGAGTGGGCAAACACCCATCCGCATTGGGTTGCGTGTATTCATAACCATCAAGCCGCTGCACGGACTTGAAGAAAAACCGCATAAGCGCCGTGCGCTGTTCGCCAAAGTCCGCAATGAAGAGTCGCCCTCCTGGCGGCAAACACTCATGGGCCGCGCTGAGAATTGATCGCTTTCCATCAAGCGGCACTTGGTGCAGGACAAGGCTTGTCGTGATCTTATTGACCGACTGACCACTCAACTTCTTTGCAACTTCGTCCCCGAAACCCTCCATAAACTCGATTTTCCCGCCAACCTGCATTGCCTTGTTCCTAGCAATAGCGAGAATCTCCGGGTCGGGATCAAGCCCAATAAGAGTGGCTTTCGGCTCTGCGGATCTTAAAGCGGTGAGCAATGTTCCCGTACCGCACCCGATATCCAGGATCGCATCATTAGGCCCAGGATCGACCAGCTGAAGCAGTTTTTTGCGCCACTTTGCTTCGCGTGTTGTAAGCGCAATAGCAGCATCATAAAGCGGCGTCAGCCAATGCTGACCCAATGCAGGGACATATTCTCGGTTGTTCTCAGTCGCGGTCATTGGGCCTACATTTCCTTGCAAAAGGGATCTCGCGAGTCTGCCTCGAAGAAAAGCCTAGACCCTCCACCAACCAGAAGGTCAATACTCTTTTTGATGTGTATCTGCACTGCGTTCGAATTTGTGGGTCTGACTTCAAAGGAGCACGAAAGCGATGAAAATTGATGCGATGAAACTGGCCATAGCCGCGGCGATGACGACGGCGGTCGTATGGACCGTATGTTCTGCCTTGGTGGCATTCCTGCCCGGTAGCATGATGGGCCTTTCCGGCCATATGGTGCATGCGGATTTGGCGGCCACGAGCTGGGCCCTCACTTGGACCGGATACATTGCTGGCCTTGTCATTTGGTCTCTCAGCGCCGCGGCAACCGGTTGGCTGATTGCCACCTTTTACAACTGGCAGGTCAGGTAGCGGAAATTGCTTCGCCGAGGACGGACGAGTCTTGCTCACCTGATGAGCAAGATACTTGGTCCATGTGCCTTCAATCATCATCACGAGGGTTCCTCATTCCGAACCAATGTCAGCCGCTTCCAGATGAGATAGATCGCAGGTATCACCACCAACGTGAGCAGTGTTGCGCTGACCATGCCGCCCACCATCGGCGCTGCAATGCGGCGCATGACTTCCGATCCCGTGCCGCTGCCCAGCATGATGGGCAAAAGTCCGGCGATGATCACCGCAACGGTCATCATGATTGGGCGCACACGCATCAGGGCACCGGAGATCACGGCATCCTTGAGGTCCGCGATGCTGAGATCCCGACCATCCTTGGCAAGTTCTTCGATTTTGTGGGCTAGAGCTTGGTTGAGATAAACGATCATCAGCACACCAATCTCAATGGCAACACCTGCCAGTGCGATGAATCCAACACCAACGGCGACGGACATGTTGTAGCCGAGCATGTAAATGAGCCACAGACCGCCGACGAGCGCGAATGGCAACGTTCCCATAATAATGAAGACCGAAACGAAACTGCGGAAATTCAGGAACAGCAAAACCAGAATGATCACCAGCGTGAAAGGCACCACAATAGTAAGCCTCTGTTGGGCCCGCTCCATGTATTCGTACTGACCCGACCAGCCAAGGGAGTATCCTGGCGGGAGGTCAATCGCCTCTTCTACGACGGCCCTTGCCTCAGCCACATAGGAGCCGATGTCGCGATCGGCAATGTCGACATAAATCCATCCATTCAGGCGGGCGTTCTCGCTGCGAATAACACCGGGCCCTTCGGAGACATCGATTTCAGCCACACGACCAAGGGGAATCTCAGCTCCCGCCGGCGTCAGGATAGGGAGCTCACGCAATCGCTCCAATGAATCTCGATACTCACGCGGATAGCGCACATTGATTGGGTAGCGCTCAAGTCCTTCGATGCTTTCTGAAACCGTCATGCCGCCAATGGCGGTGCGCACGACGTCTTGGACATCCGCAATATTGAGACCGAACCGCGCCGCCTCAAGCCGGTTGATATCTACATCGATGAAGCGGCCTCCAGTCACTCGCTCCGCGTAGACGGAAGCCGTACCCGGGACAGCGGCCAGTACGTCTTCAATCCGCTCGCCGATCTCTCCAATGACCTCTAGATCGGGCCCAGCTACTTTGATCCCCACCGGTGTTTTGATACCCGTGGCAAGCATATCAATGCGATTGCGGATAGGCATGATCCAGACATTGGTGAGGCTCGGCACCTGCACCAACGCATTAAGCTCCGCCCTGATGTCATCCATCGTAATACCCGGTCGCCATTCGTCGCGCGGGCGCAGCTGGATCGTCGTCTCGATCATGGTGAGTGGCGCAGGATCAGTTGCCGTATCAGCCCGTCCTGCCTTGCCGTAAGTGGTCAAGACTTCAGGAATGCTGCGGATCAATTGATTGGTTTGCTGAAGCGTCTCTGCTGCTTTCGCCGCCGATATCCCGGGGAACGCGCTTGGCATATAGAGGAGATCACCCTCATCAAGGTCGGGCATGAACTCGCCGCCAATCCGGCTGAGCGGGACAACAGCGGTGCCAATGACGAGAATGGCGATTGCCACGGCAGCAAGAGGCCGCGCGAGGGCAAGATTGATAAACGGCCTATAAACCGTGATCAAAAGCCTATTGACAGGGTTCTTGTGTTCCGAAGAAATCCGCCCCCGGATGAAGTAACCCATCAACACAGGAACTACTGTAATTGACAGCGCTGAGGCTGCGGCCATGGCATAGGTTTTGGTATAGGCAAGGGGGTGAAAGAGCCGCCCTTCTTGCGCCTCGAGGGCAAAGATCGGCACAAAGCTAAAGGTGATGATAAGCAGCGAGAAAAACAACGGCGCCCCCACCTCAGAGGCGGCTTTCCCGATAATTTCCCATCTGTTTTCCTTGGTAAGAGGCTGGCGCTCAGCGTGTTTGTGCACATTCTCAATCATGACAATTGATGCGTCGACCATAGCTCCAACAGCGATCGCAATCCCGCCCAGAGACATGATATTGGCGTTTATGCCTTGCATGTTCATCACGATGAAGGCCATCAAGACGCCCAACGGGAGGCTCAGGACGACAACCAATGCTGACCTCATATGGAAGAGGAAAAGCGCGCATACGATCACGACGATGATGAATTCCTCAAGAAGCTTTTCTTGAAGCGTTTCGATAGCACGTTCAATAAGACCCGAACGATCATAAGTCGTGATGATCTCAACACCCTCCGGCAAGCTTTCTTCTAGCTCATGGAGCCGTTCTTTCACGCGCTCGATCACGGCTAGTGCGTTTTCACCGAAGCGCATGATGACCACACCGCCAACCGCTTCGCCTTCGCCGTTGAGCTCTCCCACACCCCGCCGAAGCTCAGGCCCTGTGCGAATTTCCGCGATGTCGCGCAACAAAATGGGCGTGCCGGTTTCCGTATGCGCAAGCGGGATGACTTCGAGGTCTTCAATAGAATCCACATAGCCGGAGGCACGGATCATGTACTCCGCTTCGGCCACCTCAATCACGCGACCACCAGTTTCGGCATTGCCGCGCTGAATGGCCTGTCGCACACGATTAAGCGTGATGCCATAGGCCCGGAGCCGGTTGGGATCCACCACAACTTGATACTGGCGTTCCATGCCGCCAATGGTCGCGACCTCAGAAACACCTTCGATGGTTTGAAGCTCATATTGCAGGAACCAGTCCTGAATTGAGCGCAGCTGCGACAGATCGTGACCGCCCGTGCGATCAACCAAGGCGTATTGATAAACCCACCCGACACCGGTCGCATCGGGGCCAAGGGAAGGTCGGCCCCCCTCCGGCAAGGAAGCCGAGACTTGATTCAGGTATTCTAGCACACGACTGCGAGCCCAGTATAGGTCAGTCCCATCCTCAAATATGACGTACACGTAGGAATCATTGAAGAATGAATAACCTCGCACATTGACGGCCCCAGGCACCGCCAGCATCGCAGTGGTCAAAGGATAGGTCACTTGATCCTCGATTACCTGCGGCGCCTGACCCGGATAGGTCGTCTTGATGATGACCTGGACGTCGGAGAGATCGGGAATGGCATCAAGTGGCGTTTCCCGGAGTGAAATCCAGCCCCAGGCGGCGAGCATTGCCGCGAAAATGAGCACCAATATGCGATTGGCAATGGACCAATAGATGACACGAGCAATCATTGATGATCTCCATTGTGTTGGCCGGAGACCGGTTCAATTGAAACAAGTACCAACACAGGTGCACCGCCGTCTGCCGGTGTCTCATATGCAAGTGAGAACGTAACTTCTGTGCCCGCATCAAATGCGATCAGCGGCTCACTCCCCACATAGTCAAAGTTCATGGTCATCTCCGGCCAACCGAGGGCCGGAATGGGCTCGTGGGTCAAACGGACCATCCCGTGACCTGTCATGACATTGACGATGGTGCCTCGGGCTCTGATGGCGGGCTCACTCTCAACCGGCTCCTCCATCGCCATATCGTCATCCATTTCATGGATATCAGTTTCGGGTATGGCAGTGTCAGCGCCGTCCATGCTGGCCTCTCCCGAGGTAAGCCTAAGAAGGCTTGCATCCAGGCTGGCCTCGGAATCGATCAAGAACTGACCTGATGTAACAACAGTCTCACCTTCATTGAGGCCACCAAGAACCTCGACAAAACCACCCACTTCAATCCCGGAAAGAACTTGCGCGGGACGAAAACGCCCATCACCGAGTGCCAGGACAACCCGATCACCCTCGCTAGAGCGGATCAGAGCTTCGGTCGGGATTGCAAGAACACCCTCGCGAGCCTGTCCATGTACTTCGATGTCCCCGTACATATTGGGCATGAGAGCGCCGTCGACATCGTCAAATGCCAGGCGCACACGCAACGTTCGGCTAACTGGATCCACCGTGGGGTAAATATAGTCCACGTGGCCCTCCCATTCGCGACCGGGAATAAAAGGCAACCGCATCGTGGCCCGCAAGTCCGTCATCATGCGCGGCGCGTCGTCTTCAAAAACGTCCACCAGAACCCAAACGGAACTCAAGTCGGCAAGCGCCATTAATGTCATTCCCGGTTGCACATACATCCCCTCCCCCACATTGAGGTCGATGAGAACACCGTCCTGAGGCGCGCGGATATCCACAAGTTGTTGGACACGGCGGGTCTGCCTCACATCGGCAATTTGCTCGACGCTCATACCGAGTGCCTGCAATCGGTCAGACGACGCAGCGACCAATGCCGCCCGCTCCGATGCCAGCGCCTGAAGATACTCAGCCTGCGCATTGACCAGCTCAGGTGCGTAATACTGGAAGAGCACGTCTCCAGCACTTACCTCCTCACCCGCCGACCGAACGCGAAGGTTTTCGATCCATCCCGATGCCCGAACATGGACATGGCTCGTCAACTCCTCATTAGGCTGAACGTTGCCCACAGTCCGTACGAGGGCGTGCATCGTGCGGCGCTCCACGAGACCTGTGCGGACGCCCAGATTGTTGATGACGGTTGGTGAGATTCGGAGCGAGGGCTCTTCATCCGACGCTCCCGCTTCATCCGCGTAGACCGGAACAAGATCCATCCCCATGGGTGAGGTTCCCGGACGATCGCTGCGGAAATTCGGATCCATGGGGGCAACCCAGTACTGGACTTCACGCTCCGTAGGTTCATCTGGACCCACATCGCCACCCACTAAACCACTCATAAAGTATCCGCCCACCAATCCAGTGAGGAGAAGCGCCCCTGCGGTTAAAGTTGGTCTACTGATCATTGTTATCTCCTCCAAGGTAGATCAACCGGGCATTGGACTGGCGCGCATCGATGCGAAGACGCAAAAGCGCCAATTCTGCATCGAGTTCCGCGAGGCGCGCACGAATGAGCTCAGGAAAATCGGACACATCATTACGGTAGGCATCGACCACGGCTCGCGAGGTCGCACGCGCCTGGGGAACCACACTTTGTTCGTAGAGCACAGCTCGTTCCGTATCGCGCTGCCATGCCGCGAATGTCCGCCTCAGGTCACGCTCAAGATCGCGCAGGTGCGCAGATCGAGTGAGACGAGCTGATTCACGATCACGCCTTGCTGCTGAGAGGCGCCGGTCTTGGCGCCGCCCTGCAAAAATGGGCACATCCATCACAATGCCGATACTGGCAAAGTCAGACCGCTCATCGGCTCGATTGCCGTACATAGCCTCGATACCCCAGGCTGGTCGGTACGCTTCCTGGGCAATATCCACATCAATTGAACCAACATCCACGTTGGCGTCCAAGAATTGCACGGACGGATGCGTCGCTAGTCGGTCACGTATCGCAAGGACCGGCAACGGTGGAGGCAGAGTAGGCAGATCCGAGCTAAGCGGTCGAACGGCAGCCTCATAGCCAATGTGCCGTTCAAGATCTGCGCGGGAAAGAGCTTCGCGCCCTGCCAAATCGATGGCGCGTTCCTCAAGACCGCTTAACTCCAACTCCGCCCGCAGAATATCATGGCTTGCGCTCCGGCCGGTGGCGTAGACCGCTGTCGCAATTTCAATCAACTCCCGCATGGCGGTTTGGCTGGCCAAAACGGCTCTCTGTGCGCCCCGCAAGTAATAGATTTCAAGCCATGAAATTCGCGTTTCGAGCACTCGCTGTTGATCCATCAGAACCGCTTGAGCCTCGGCGCCTTCAGACTGCGTCTCGTGCCGTTCGCGCCGAAGACTCAATGTGTCGCCCCTTGGGAATGACTGGCGTACACCGACCTGCAATTGGGTCATGGGTTCTCGGTCAAGACGAAAATCGTCCGTCGGCACATTGGCGGCACGGAACTGAATTTGCGGGTCGGCAAGTTGACCCGCCGCAATGGCTCGCTCCCGGTCCGCTTCAGCCATTTCATGAAAACGGGCTACGCTGGGGTCATTCGCACTCAAGCTCAATGCAACGGCTTCTTCCAATGTGAGTGGCTCATTGGCGGCTGCATAGGAAATGCCAAACGTCAGTCCGAGCAATATCGCAATTGCCCCAGTGAACGGCCACACCGACACTTTTGGTTCGTATGAGATCACAACACTTCTCCACAATCTCAAGGAAATCAAACGCACTTCGAGTGTGCGCGACAAACGAGATTCGGAAAGTGGTTATGTACGAAGCTGAGTAAAGAGGGAGACGGGGGTCAAGTTTCGCAAGGTGGGCGGCAATGGCACGGCCAAGGCCGCCGCCTTGCTCTCCTGCCGAAGCTCAGCTGCAACCGTCGGGATTTCGGCATGACTTAAAGCTGGAAAGGCCAGAGTTTGAGGTTGGGGAATGCTCTTCGCCAACGTGTTCTCGAACTCACAGGCAATGTCGTCTTGAACCTGATCATCACCACAATGATCGGTCATAGAGTCACTGTGGGAAGAGACCATGGGATCAAGTTGTGAGGCGGAAGCTGTCGGTATACAGCAAAAGATCGCCGTCGCTGCAAAAGCGACCGCGACAAACAAAGACAAAATTTGAGAGGCTTTTGCCACTCCAGTTTCCTTACGCTATACCAACGTCCAATTGCGACGCTGACACAAATTCGTAAACGGTTTGCGCGCTATTGGCACGGCCACTACGTCTGAATTTGCCGCCAGTTCCATAATGCTCTTTTCAACTCAGTGGCTTCTACACCTTCCAGTGGGGGGAAGGTCAAGCGGTTCCGGCGATGGGCTGTGATCCCCTGCTTTTTGGTTTTGCGATGATTACCCTCAAATAAGACCAGGGAATCGCAGACTCTGCATCAGAGACAACATTGTGCCCAAATTGGAGATGTATGCCGCCAGAATAGTGCGATTAGGGTTTTGTGCACCATAGAGTCTGATCCCTGTTTCTGTATTGGGCCATCCCCCTCAGACAGATTTGGGCCGGAGAAAAGCACAGTTTGAAAAATCAAATACCTCTGAAGACTTCGGCCAGCAATCCAAACTCCGAAATGCGTGGCGATGAGGCACGCCAAACCAGCGCGATCTGACGCGACGCGCGCGTTCGGAGAGGGATCAATCGGACCGTCTTCATCGAAGCGATGCCAGCATTGATGGCCGTTTGCGGCAGCAAGGTCACGCCAATTCCGGAAGCAACCATTTGAACAAGCGTTTGCAGGCTTGTGGCTTCAAATTGAACCCGTACAGATGAGCGCTGCAGCTTGCAGGCATCAAGCGCGTGGCTTCGGAGACAGTGTCCTTCTTCCAATAATAGGAGAGGTTCATCAATAAGGTCATCATCCTTGATCCGCTTGCGGCTCGCTAGGGGGTGGTTCGCATGGCAGGCAAACAGAAATGGATCATCAAACAACGGCTGCACAGCAAGGTTTTTGGTTTCGAAAGGGAGTGCTATCAGGGCTACGTCAAGCTCTCCTTCGCGTAGCCGCGCAAGAAGCGTAGCGGTCTGCTCCTCTCGCAAATAGAGACGAAGATCGGGAAATTTCGCCTCCACAGCCGGAAGCACTCTCGGTAGAATAAAAGGTCCAATAGTCGGAATGGCACCAAGCCTAATCTCTCCTGTCATCGGCTCCCGCTCTCTCGCGACCAAGGCCATTATGTCGTCTGCATCGCGCAAAAGGAGCCGCGCCCGTTCGGCAATCGCTTGGCCAACCGGGGTGATGAGGACCGTACGTTTAGTGCGTTCTGCCACCGGAACACCGAGGACATTTTCCAGATCCCGAATTCCGGCGCTCAGCGTTGACGGCGTAACGCTACAGTGCTCTGCGGCCTTGCCGAAGTGACCAGTTTCAGCGAGAGCTGTGAGATATTCCAATTGTTTGAGGCTCGGTAGCAGCTTCATGACACCTCTCTTATAATTCGTAACTTACGCATTATATATCTATTTTATATCGTTTTTCAATCTTCATTCAAACTCCTATCTTGTCTCTTGAAAGAGAGGGTCATACCGACCCATTGAGACCCCAGAGGGAGGACAAGCGCCATGACGACGATTAATATCGGTATCCCCAAGCAGGACCGTCTTGCCATTGCAGATGGCCTCGCCCGATTGCTGGCCGACACCTACACGCTCTACCTGAAGACACACAATTTTCACTGGAACGTCACCGGGCCTATGTTCAATGCTCTGCATCTAATGTTTGAGACGCAGTACGCCGAGCTTGCTGCTGCCGTTGACGGAATTGCCGAACGCATTCGTGCCCTTGGCCTTCCGGCACCAGGTTCCTATGCGCAGTTTGCGGAGCGTACGAGCATCCAGGAAGAAACAGGTATTCCGTCAGCGGATGAAATGATTGCGCAGCTTGTAAAGGATCAAGAAACCGTCGCTCGCACTGCTCGCAGCATATTCCCTGCTGCGGACAAAGCGGAGGATGAGCCGACCGCCGACCTGCTTACCCAGCGGATGCAGATTCACGAGAAGACTGCGTGGATGCTGCGCTCCATGATCAGCTAGTTCTTGCCGACCAATTTCCACCTCTAATCCCAGGGAGAAGACCATGAATCAGAAAAACGAAAACGCAGCGGGCAAATGTCCAGTCATACACGGCGCCGTCACGGAAGTCGGCACCTCAAACATGGATTGGTGGCCAAATGCCCTCAATCTGGACATCCTCCATCAGCACGACACCAAGTCCAACCCGATGGGCGAGGACTTCGACTATCGCAAAGAAGTCAAGAAACTGGACTTCGCAGCAGTGAAAAATGACCTAGGCAAACTCATGACCGACAGCCAAGACTGGTGGCCAGCCGACTGGGGTCACTATGGCGGGCTCATGGTTCGCATGGCCTGGCACGCTGCTGGGTCCTATCGTCTTGCCGATGGACGCGGCGGCGCGGGCACGGGCAATCAACGCTTTGCTCCGCTGAATTCTTGGCCAGACAATGCCAGCCTCGACAAGGCGCGCCGTCTCCTCTGGCCGATCAAGAAGAAGTACGGCAACAAGCTTAGCTGGGCCGACCTCATCATCCTAGCAGGCAACGTCGCCTATGAAACGATGGGGCTGAAAACCTTCGGCTTCGGCTTTGGTCGCGAAGACATCTGGCACCCGGAAAAGGACGTCTACTGGGGCTCCGAGAAGGAGTGGCTTGGTAAGGACCGATATGCGAACGCTAGTGACGAAGCCTCGCTTGAGAACCCACTCGCAGCCGTGCAGATGGGCCTCATCTACGTGAACCCAGAGGGCGTCGACGGCAAGCCCGATCCCATGAAGACGGCAGAGGCCGTACGCGAAACCTTCGCCCGCATGGCCATGAACGACGAAGAAACCGTTGCTCTGACGGCAGGTGGTCACACAGTCGGGAAGGCGCACGGCAATGGCGATGCAAGCAAGCTGGGCCCCGATCCGGAAGCCGCCGGTATCGAGGAACAAGGCCTCGGCTGGGCAAACCCTGGCGGCAAAGGCGTGGGCCGCGACACTATCACCAGCGGTATCGAAGGCGCCTGGACATCCGATCCGACCACATTCGACATGGGCTATTTCGACATGCTGCTCAATCACGAATGGGAAATTCGGACAAGTCCTGCTGGCGCTCGGCAGTGGGAGCCGGTCGACATCAAGGAAGAAGAGATGCCAGCCGATGTCGAAGATCCTGAGGTCCGCACCACGCCGATCATGACCGACGCCGACATGGCGATGAAAGTCGATCCAGATTATCGCGAGATAATGGAAAAGTTCCGCGCCGATCCTGACTATTTCAAGGACACTTTTGCGCGGGCCTGGTTCAAACTGACTCACCGCGACATGGGGCCCAGGGCCCGCTACATCGGTCCCGAAGTGCCGGCCGAAGATCTCATCTGGCAAGATCCAATTCCGACCGGACCCACAGGCTACGATGTGGATGCGGTTAAGACGCGCATCGCCGATAGCGGTCTTTCCGTCAGCGACATGGTCGCGACCGCTTGGGACAGCGCGCGGACCTTCCGCAACTCCGACATGCGCGGCGGCGCCAATGGCGCACGTATTCGCCTGGCCCCGCAGAAAGATTGGGAAGGCAATGAGCCTGTCCGTCTTGCCAACGTTCTCGAAGTCCTGGAAGGCATCGCGAAGGACACCGGTGCAAGCATAGCGGACGTGATTGCTCTCACCGGTAATGTAGGTATCGAGCAAGCAGCGAAGGCCGCGGGATTCGACGTTACTGTGCCCTTTGCGCCAGGGCGCGGAGACGCCACGGATGAGATGACCGATGCCGCGTCCTTCGAGCCGCTTGAGCCCATACACGATGGCTACCGCAACTGGCTGAAGAAGGACTATGCCGTCAGCGCTGAAGAACTGCTGCTCGACCGCACGCAGCTCATGGGGCTCACTGCGCACGAGATGACTGTTCTCATCGGCGGCATGCGCGTTCTTGGAACCAACCATGGCGGTACCAAGCACGGTGTCTTCACAGACAATGTCGGCGCGCTCACAAACGACTTCTTTGTGAACCTCACCGATATGCGTTACGCGGGGAAGCCGGCCGGCAACAACCTCTACGAAATCCGCGACCGCAAGACGAATGAAGGCAAATGGACCGCAACACGTGTGGATCTCGTTTTTGGGTCCAACTCGATCCTTCGCGCCTATGCCGAGGTTTATGCCCAGGATGACAACAAAGAGAAGTTCGTGCATGCCTTCGCTGCCGCCTGGGCCAAGGTCATGAACGCGGACCGGTTCGATCTCGCCTGATCAAGAAACAGCCCCTTCCACCACCGAAGTGGGAGGGGCCACTCTCACGGCTACAAAAGCGTCTCCGTCTCGCGCTCACCACCATGCGGATGGTGCCACACGCCAAAAGGGAGCGCAGGAAGGCAATGAACGCCGAGAAAGGAACTTCAGCAAAACGAGGCCCATATAGCAGAAAAGGCATTGAACATTGCGCAACATCATGCAGCCATTTTCTGCTTTGTCGCGCGGATAAATTTTCTGGTAGGAACAGGCGCTTGGCAATTTATACGTGTTCAAGGTTTTCTAACCGCTGACTCTTGAAATCCAGCCCTTCACCTAGATTGAAATCACTTTGGCAACCTCACTTATAAAGATATAGCCTGAAGTTTCCTGATCGGTCCTTGCATGCGTGCGAATAAGATCAACAGCTGTTGGGGTACTGTCGGTGTCGCAAACCAACTCCAGCTTGACCTCCGCCACAACTTTTCTACCAAATTCCATGGAAAACTCTAGCTCGTGGGGACCAAGGGCATCTAGCGTGCCTTTGACGTCCACAAGAGAAAGCGTGGTGAACCCACCCTTAATCAGTGCACGCACAACCTCAGCGGCCCGGCCGCGGTGGATAAATGCTTTGACTTCATTCATGAGACGAACTCCTCTTGTTTCTGAGCAGATTCTTTTGCCATGACTTGTGCGGGCTTCTTCCGAGTTTCCATCCACTCATAGATCACGGGTAGCAAGATAAGCGTAAGCAGCGTTGAGGTTATCAATCCGCCCACAACCACCGACGCAAGAGGGCGTTGGGTTTCTGCTCCGACGCCGGAGGACAGAAGCATGGGGATCAAGCCGAGGATGGCGACGCTTGCCGTCATCAACACGGGCCGAAGGCGTAGCTCCGCCCCTGTACGTACTGCTTCGGCGACAGACATTCCCCGCTCTCGCAAGTCATTGATGAATTTCACCAGGACAATGCCGTTGAGCATGGCCACCCCGAAGACCGCAATAAATCCGATCGCGGAGGGCACTGAGAGGTACTGTCCACTGATGAACAGGGCTACCAACCCACCAATGGTGGCAAATGGCACATTGGCAGTGATCAATGCCGCAAACCGGATCGAGTTAAACGCGGTGTAAAGTAGGACGAACACAAAGAAGATCGTGATCGGTACAATAAGTGAAAGACGGGAAAGCGCCCGCTGCTGATTTTCAAAAGCACCGCCCCATTCGATCCAGTATCCGGGGGGAAGATCTATGCGGGAAGCGATCAGGGCATTTGCGTCCTGCACAAAGCCATCAATATCGCGCCCGCGCACATCCATTTGGATGACTGCATAGCGTTGCAATTGTTCCCGCCGGACAAAGGAATAACCCTCTGCGATGCTGACATCCGCTACCCTCGACAATGGCACAATGGAACCGTTGGCGGCTCGTAAGGGGATATTCCGAACAGCTTCGACCGAGCCCCGAGGCCCATCTGTCAGTTGTGCGGTAATATCAAACCGCCGCACTCCATCGATAAGCGTGCTTACCGGCTCTGCTCCAATACCCGTTCGTACCACGGTAAGAACATCATCCGCATTCATGCCAAATCGGGCGAGGGCCTCGCGATTTACCTGGATGCGAATTTGTGGCTTGCCAAGGTTGGCTTCCAGTGAAAGGTCAGCCACACCCGGAACCTCAGCCACGATATCTTTCACCTCTGCGCTCAGGCGATCTAGTTCCTCAAGGTCTTCGCCATAAAGCTTGATGGCCAGCGTCGCCCGTACGCCCGAGATAAGTTCTTCAACCCGCATCTGGATAGGCTGTGTGAAGGCCACTACTGATGTTGGGGCAACAACCTCCAGCACTTCGCGCATTTCTTCAGCCAGGTCCGGTACCGAGCGACGCTCTGGCCATTCAGACTGCGGGCGAAGAGCCGTGTATATCTCCATGTAATTGACATCAGCAGTCTCGCCCTTCTCCGCTCGCCCAATCATCGCGATGGTCGTGTCGACCTCTGGAAAGGCTGACAGGGCGTTTTCGATATCGATGGAGATGGCTATCGACTGATCAAGGGACGTAGAGGGGATGGAGGTCACCCGCCACATGATGGAACCTTCCTGAAGCTGCGGCATGAACTCTTTTCCAAGGAAAGGAAACAGTGCGAGGCTTGCTGCCAGCATGCCCATAGCAGCTCCGACCGTTGCCTTCTTGTGGGCTAACGCCCAGGACAGAAATGGCAAATAGACTCGCTTGACCCAACGCACCAGCATTGTATCGCGTTCTTCCTTTGGCTTGAGAATGAAGGCTGCCAGGACGGGAATAACCGTAAGGGCAAGGACAAGTGAGCCAGCCATAGCGAACGTGATATTGAAGGCCATGGGTTTGAAGAGTTTGCCTTCAAGGCCTTCAAGTGTGAACAACGGAATAAAGACGACAATGATGATGATAATCGCGAAAGCAATTGGGTTTGCGACCTCGCGGGCAGCCGTCAGCACCGCCGCTGTCCGATCCACAGGCCCGCCTTCTTCCCGTCTTTCAGCCATGATTCGGAAAGAGTTTTCGACCATCACGATGGCTCCATCCACCATCATCCCAATACCAATGGCCAGACCGGCCAAGGACATGAGATTCGCTGACATACCAACTGCTTCCATGAAGATGAAGGCGATCAGCATGGCAAGAGGAAGAGCCGAAATCACCACAAAGGCAGAGCGCAATTCTCCGAGAAAAAGGAAAAGAACGATGGCAACAAGAATAGAACCTTCGATCAATGCCCTCTCTGCTGTTGAGACAGCTTCTTCGACAAGATCCGTGCGTTCGTAAACTGTCCTTAGCTCCACACCTTCGGGCAAGGCGGCTTCAACGATCCCGACGCGCTCCTCCACAGAATCAACAACGCTCTGGGCATTCTCCCCAACGCGGGAAAGCGCCATACCCAAGACAACTTCTTCTCCATCGCGGGTGACCGCACCAAATCGCAAAGCGGGAGCTTCGGTAATTGTTGCCACATCACTCAAATAGACGGGAATGTCATCATGTATCTTAACAACAATATCGCCAATGTCACGAGTGCCTTCCACCAAGCCCAATCCACGAACTAGATACTGCTCTGGTCCAATATCAATATACTGACCGCCAACCTGGCGATTATTCTGCTCAATGGCTTCCATGACGTCGGTGAACCGAAGGTCATAGGCGATGAGAGAAAGTGGATCGATCTGCACCTGAAATTGGCGTTCCTGACCGCCCCAGGACATCACGTCATCCACACCGGGCGCCGTACGCAGGATCAGCCGGACGCTCCAGTCCTGAAGGGTGCGCAGGTCCATGTCGGAAATCTCTTCCTCCAACACTCCGTCACTGCGTTCCAATGTGTACCAGAAAACCTGACCCAGGCCCGATGTGTTGGGACCCATTTCAGGTGTGCCATAGCCTTCGGGTATACGGTCTCTGACTTCAGCCAACCGCTCCATCACCAATCGGCGAGCAAAGTAGATATCCATGCTGTCTTCAAAATAGACAGCCACGTAGGACAACCCAAATAGACTGACCGAGCGGATTTCCTGCACCCCCGGCAACCCTGCCAGACTGGATTCCACTGGAAAAGTGAGCAGTTGCTCCACGTCCTCAGCAGCAAGGCCGGGTGATTCCGTATAGATGTTCACTTGAATGGGCGTGACATCCGGGAAGGCATCAATGGGAATGGTACGCACCGCATTGATCCCCATAAAGGCAACTACGCCGCAGGCAATCAGGATCAAGAATTTGTATTCCAGCGAGAACTCTACAAGTTTATTCAACATATCTTTGTGTCCTAGTGACCGTGACCGCTGCCCATCTGGGAGCGAAGTGCGAGAGATTTGAGAAGAAAGACTTCGGTCGTGGCGATTTGCTCGCCCTCTGACACGCCGCCCAATAGTTCAACCCATCCGCCACGTGTGCGACCGACCTCTATTGGGGTTACGAAGAGCTCATCTCCCTCAAGGACAAAAACATTTCGCACACCACTGGCCAAAAATACCGAAGCCTCCGGCACCGCCAGAACTCGATCCGATTGACCAATGGAAATTTCAACGGTTACAAACTCACCTGCTCGTAACTCGCCATTCTCGTTTGCGACCTCGATCCTAACCGCACTGGTTCGCGTCCCCTGATCCAGTGTACGGCTACCCTGGATAACCGTGCCCGGCATCCAGTTTCCGTTGCTGGATTGGATACGTGCATGTGCACCCATGGAAATTCCCGAAGCAATATCAGGCGACAGATGCGCTTCG
>JAJFIL010000197.1 GCA_021774965.1 Alphaproteobacteria bacterium | reverse complement strand
CCCGGGACCGGACGATTTTTTTTTCAAGAGAATACAAATCGGCGATGAATTCCAGGTACTCCATGCCAGTCAGCTTCTCATAAATGTACGGGCGGTCGGGAATATAACCCACGATGGCCTTGGCCTTGACAGGGTCCTCATGGATATTCAAACCATTGAGGGTGATGACGCCGTTGGTCGGCTTTAAAAGCCCCATCAGCAGTTTGATGGTCGTGGTTTTTCCTGCGCCGTTCGGCCCCAGAAACCCAAACAACTGGCCTTTCGGAATTTCCAGATTCAAATGATCGACCGCCACGACGGATTGATATTTTTTTACCAGATTTTCAATTTTAATCACAAAGTCGCTCTTTATTTTGACTTTTATCGGACCCGGAATGTCTCCATTCCTCCTGCGGCAACCGGAGTCGTATCAAGACCTGTCACCCCTGCGGCGGGCGGTCCCTTTTCGCACCATGCGATGAACTTGTCCAGATTTTGCCGATCCCCTTCGGCATGAATTTCTACAGTGCCGTCCGGGCAGTTTCGGATCCAACCGGCAAGCTTCAATTCCAGGGCACAGTCCCTGGCGCTGGCGCGATAATACACACCCTGCACCCGTCCGCGAACGACGATATGAACGGCCTCAATACTCACAGGTTATTTTTTGTGGCGGGGTTGTTCGAACAAATGCTGGACTTCCCGGTAGACGGCAAATATCGACCCATCGCTGATTTTTGGTCCAAATTTTCCCAAATCCCGCATAATCCTTTGAAATTCTGAGGTCCCGCCCCCAAAATTCTCTATCAGAGGGCGGAAGTAGGCCTGTTCATCGGGATCGAGACGATCACAGATGACACGCAAACGGACTTTCAGGGGTTCGAAATCTTTTTCCATATTTTTTTATAGTAGCCTCCCCGGCAATTCTTTTCAAGTCTGTAAAATGAGTCACTCTCTTGTCCTTTAGAGCAACTTGAAAAAACATCAAAAAGAGACCATGACCCTGAGTTATCCGATAGGCCTTCGGCTCTCCAAATCTCTCCCCCCTGTCATGGACTGTATTCGGAGAACGCGGTTTTTCAATGGATTTATCAGAAATTGCTATTTCGCCTCTCCCACCCCCCCCCCAAAACCCATTAACCAAGCAGAAAAAACCCTTAAATTAAAAAATTCTATGGCGGAATTATTGCAAATACGATATTTACCGTTTACACTGAGTTACCGGACAAAAAAATAAACGCTTTATTTTTATCAAAAAATAACCAGAAATATTCGTCTTCCGAAAACTATTAACCCGCTAGGTCTACCAAGTTCTATGTTGGAGAAAATTAATGATTAGATGCATTACGACGATCGTTCTTATCCTTTTGGTTGGGGCACCGCTTGCAAATGCAGGGGATTATAAAGTAACTATTATTGAACCTGCCAACAACTCTGAAGTCACCAGCCCTTTTAAAGTTTGTTTAAAGGTAAAAAACTTGATCGTGGAACCGGCAAAAAAAGGAGTCTCGAAAGGGAAGGGGCATCACCACTTGCTGTTTTCCTCTTTGCCCAATGATTTAACGAAACCATTAGGCAAACAGAATGTCATTCACATGGGAGATGGATCTTCGTGCCGCACCATCGAACTTTCGAAGGGGATTCATTCCATTCGAGCGCTCTTTGCTGACGGAGGTCATGTTCCCTATGAACCTTATATCACCGATGTTATTTTTGTGACGGTCACGAATTAAGCTTCAAGACAGGTTCAAGGATTTAGAATCACAAACATGACTAAAACTATTTAGGCTTCCTCATGTCCAGATTTTTTTCGAAATTACCCATTCAAGTAAAACTATTTTTCTTGATATCGTTTGTCCCTCTGGTAATTTCGACTTTTAACTTCGCCTATTACCCAAAAATCCACGAAAAAGAGGCTCTCAAAAAATTAAATGACTATGCTAGCAGTTTGAGCGAGATGTTGGCATTCACGGCGGCAACCAGCTTAAAGTTAAAGAATTTTGAAAGCATTGCCTCGGCCATCCAATGGGCTAAAAAAGATGACAGGTTGTCTTACATAGGTATCTTCGATGATAAAAACCGGGAGATTTCTATCTTCAATCCCTATAAGTTGGAATTAGAAACAACTGAGTTACTATACCAGGCGTACCCCTTAATATTAGGTGAAAAATTACTCATAGCAAAACCGATTGTGTACTTTGAACATCGCCACGGGACTCTCCTGCTGGCGATATCTTTGGAAGAACTGCATTCCAATATTTCAAATTACAAACTTAAGACCCTTTATATTTCTCTCGGGATCATTTTTCTAGGTATCGTCATATCCTTCCTTTTCAGTCAGATATTTACCAGACCCATCAGGCAACTGACCCTAACGGCAAAAAAAGTTTCTTCAGAAAAAAACTTTTCCCTCCGTGCTGTCAAGCAAAGTGAGGACGAAGTCGGCCTTCTAATAGAACAGTTCAATGAAATGCTCGATCAAATACAGTTTCGGGATGAGGAATTACTTAAAGCCAAGGAAGAAGCTGAATACTCCAACCAGACCAAATCGGAATTTTTGTCCCGCATGAGCCATGAATTGCGCACGCCGATGAACGCCATTTTAGGCTTTAGCCAGCTTCTGGAATACGACACCAGGGAACCGTTGACGGAATCTCAAAAGCCTAAAGTGAGCGAAATTATAAAAGCAGGAAGCCATCTTCTTGAATTGATCAATGAAGTTCTGGAAATTTCTCACATCGAATCTGGAAAGTTATCCCTATCCATTGAGAATGTGAACTTTCACGAGTTGGTGAAGGATACGATTTTGCTCGTCGTTCCACTCGCGCAAAAACGCAATATCCAGATTGAGAACCGCACAATCAATACTTCAAACCCTGTTTTTGTTCTCGCCGACCGCACCAAGCTCAAACAGGTTTTGTTGAACCTGATGTCCAATGCCGTCAAATACAACCGGGAAAACGGCTCCATTATTCTGCAAGGGACCCGGACACAAACGGGTCGGATAAGATTAAGTATTACGGATACAGGGCTGGGTCTATCCGAGGAACAGCAGACGCAAATTTTTGAACCTTTCAATCGCCTGGATGCGGAAAATTCCGATATCGAAGGCACCGGGATCGGTTTGACCATTACCAAACGCCTGCTTGAAACGATGGACGGATCGATTTCGCTCGAAAGCGAATCGGGAAAAGGCGCCAGCTTCACGATTGAACTCCCCAGAGGAGAAGAAATGAAACTGCCGCAAGAGGTCAACTTTTCCACAGAAAAAGAAGCGGCGCCGTCCAGCGCGGAGCAACGATACACATTACTTTATGTGGAAGACAACCCGGCAAATTTAAACCTTGTCGAACAAATTCTTAAAAGCAGGCCGGACATCACACTGCTTTCCGCATCCCGGGCGCAATTGGGAATCGACCTGGCCCGCACCCACCACCTCGACCTGATTCTTATGGACATCCATATGCCGGAAATGGACGGTATCACGGCCATGAAAAAACTGAAAACCTATGAAGAAACACGCGGCATCCCTGTAATCGCCGTTAGCGCCAATGCCATGCAGTCGGATATCAAAAAAGCAATGGCCGAAGGGTTTGCTTCTTACATCACCAAACCATTTAAGATTAAAACGTTTTTTATAGAAATCGACCGTTTTCTAAAATCTAATAATGCACCTTTGGTGGATTCAATCAAATAATCGGAGAAAAAAATGATCACCATGCAACGGATACTTGAAGGCAAGGTCCTTATAATCGACGATGAACCCGCCAACGTTATGGTTCTTGAAGAAACTCTCAAACAACGGGG
>JAJFIL010000196.1 GCA_021774965.1 Alphaproteobacteria bacterium | reverse complement strand
CGGACGCGATGGAAGGGCCGACCCCTGTGTCCGCCTTGATCCAGGCTGCCACGATGGTCACCGCTGGTGTCTTCCTGGTTTGCCGTACCGCACCTATGTTTGAGGCCGCTCCCATTGCTTTGGCAGTTGTCACCCTTGTGGGTGCGAGCACTGCATTCTTCGCAGCAACAGTTGGTCTGTTCCAGAACGACATCAAGCGCGTGATTGCGTACTCCACCTGCTCGCAGCTGGGCTACATGTTCTTTGCAGCTGGGGTTTCGGCCTATCAAGTGGCCATGTTCCATTTGTTCACGCATGCGTTCTTCAAGGCACTTTTGTTCCTGGGCGCGGGCGCGGTGATCCACGCCATGCATCACGAGCAAGACATGCGTAAGATGGGCGGGCTTCACAAAATGCTGCCTCTGACCTGGGCCATGATGCTGATCGGCACCTTGGCGCTCACCGGTGTTGGCTTGCCGCTGCATTTGATTTCAGATGTGCTGCCAAACATTGGCTTCGCGGGCTTCTTCTCGAAAGATGCTGCTATCGAAGTGGCCTTTGCCAGCCGCGGCGTGTTTGGGCCTTACGCCTTTTGGATGGCGGTGATCGCAGCGGCCATGACGTCGTTCTATTCCTTCCGCCTGTTCTTCATGACCTTCCACGGAAAATCGCGAGCGGACGAAGAGACGCTTTCACATGCCCATGACGCACCAAAGGTCATGATGATCCCATTGGTCATCTTGGCTATCGGCGCGATCGGTGCGGGCGGTCTGTTTGCCAAGCACTTCATCGGTGACGGCCAGGAAGCGTTCTGGGCAGGGTCGATCTTGCCTGTAGAGATCGTCGAAGTGGTCGCAGATGATGCGCACGCCCCGGCTGATGCCCATGCACCAGTGGATGCTCACGCGGCGGCGGCTGATGATCACGGCTCGGGTGAGTTCAATATTCTAATTGCGTCTCACAGTGTGCCGACCTGGGTGAAGCTCTCGCCACTGGTGGTGACAATCCTGGGCTTCTTTGTCGCCTGGTATTATTACATCAAGCGGCCCGAGTTGCCGTTGCAGATCGCCGAGCGCAGGTATCCGATCTATCTGTTCTTCTATAACAAGTGGTATTTTGATGAGCTTTATGACTTCCTCTTTGTGCGTCCGGCGCAACGGCTGGGCCGCTTTCTCTGGAAAGTGGGGGACGGCAAGATCATCGATGGATGGGGGCCCAACGGCATCTCAGCACGCGTGGCTGATGTGACGGCCCGTGTTGTGCGTTTGCAATCAGGATATCTCTATCATTATGCCTTTGCCATGTTGCTGGGTATTGCCGCGCTGGTGACCTGGTTCATGTGGAATGCTTCGGGAGGTGTGCAATGATCCCTCCTTATCTCCTCTCCGTCATCATCCTGATCCCGGTAGCTATGGCGCTACTGATCCTGATCATTTCCGGCAATGAAGAAGACACCAAGAACAACGCCCGTTGGGCAGCGCTCTGGGGATCTGGATTTACCTTCCTGATTTCATTGTTTTTATTGTTGGGCTTTAATTCCAACAGTGCGGAGTTCCAGTTCGTTGAGCAATACGAATGGCTCGGTGGCGGCGTCACTTACAAAGTGGGTGTCGACGGAATATCCATCCTGTTTGTGATCCTCACCACGGCGCTGACACCGGTGGCCATTCTCGCGGGCTGGGACTCTATCCAGACCCGGGTCAAGGAATACATGATTGCCTTCCTTATTCTGGAAGCGGTGATGATCGGCGTCTTTGTCTCGTTGGATCTGGTGCTGTTCTATCTCTTCTTTGAGGCCGGACTAATCCCCATGTTCCTCATTATCGGGGTCTGGGGCGGCAAGAACCGGGTTTATGCCAGTTTCAAGTTCTTCCTCTACACGTTGCTGGGCTCCGTGCTGATGCTGGTCGCCATGATCGCCATGTATGCGACGGCGGGCACCACAGACATTGTCTATCTGCTCAATGAAGCAGAGTTTAGCTCGTCCATGCAGACCTGGCTCTGGCTAGCCTTCTTCGCCTCGTTCGCGGTGAAGATGCCCATGTGGCCGGTCCACACCTGGTTGCCGGACGCGCACGTGGAAGCGCCCACCGCAGGCTCTGTTATCCTGGCGGCAATCCTGTTGAAGATGGGCGGCTATGGCTTCTTGCGCTTCTCCCTGCCCATGTTCCCATTGGCCAGTGATATGTTTGCCCCCATGGTGTTCACCCTCTCGGTGATCGCCATTGTCTACACTTCGTTGGTGGCGTTGGCACAAGAGGATATGAAAAAGCTCATCGCTTATTCGTCCGTGGCGCACATGGGCTTTGTGACCATGGGTATCTTCGCGGCGAACCAGCAGGGCATTCAGGGCAGCATCTTTCAGATGGTCAGCCACGGGATTGTGTCCGGCGCACTATTTGTCTGCGTGGGGATCATCTATGATCGCATGCACACCCGTATGATCGCCGATTATGGTGGGTTGGTGAACCGCATGCCGCTTTATGCCTTTGCCTTCATGGTGTTCACCATGGCCAATGTAGGCCTGCCGGGTACCAGCGGCTTTGTGGGTGAATTCCTGGTCATTGTGGGCGTGTTCCAGGTCTCAACATGGGTAGCGTTCTTCGCCGCCACCGGTGTGATCCTGTCTGCCTGCTATGCCTTGTGGCTTTATCGCCGAGTGATCTTTGGCGAAATGGTCAAAGACAGCCTTATGTCCATCAAGGACCTGGGGCCCCGCGAGAAACTGATCATTGCGCCTTTACTGGCAGCCACCATTTTCTTCGGTGTTTATCCTTTGCCTCTGCTGGATATCACAGCTGTTTCCGTCGAACACCTTGTGGCGGAATACGAAGAAGATCTGGCTGCTCACGAAGGCATCGAACCTGTCCCTGAAGATGAGCATTCCTTGTTGCTCATTGCCCCGACTGACCTAGGGGGAGAATAGAGCCATGGAAACCCAAACCGTATCGCTTCCTCCAGTTAATATCCTTGCCGATATGGCTTTGCTGCGGCCCGAGATTGCCATGGCACTTGGCGTGATGGCCTTGCTTATGTTCGGCGTCTTCAATGGTAACCGTCCTGCGCGGACGGTCTCAACTCTTGCCACCTTCCTGTTGCTTGGCGTGGCAGGCTATGTGATTGCCACATGGGGCAATCCAGGCCTCGCCTTTGGCGGCAGTTTCGTGGTGGATTCGTTTGCCAGCTTTGCCAAGGTCCTGGTCTTGGTCGGCTCAGCCCTTGCCATTGTCATGGCGCGTGGGTTCATGCGCAGCGAACGGTTGGAGCGATTTGAGTTCCCCATCCTGATTGTGATTTCCACCCTTGGCATGATGATGATGATCTCCGCCAATGATCTCATCTCGCTTTACATGGGGATCGAACTTCAATCCCTCGCGCTGTATGTGCTGGCGGCTTATAATCGCGATAGCCAACGTTCCACCGAAGCTGGTCTGAAATATTTCGTGCTGGGCGCTTTGTCCTCCGGCCTGCTGCTCTATGGCTGCTCGCTGATTTATGGCTTTACCGGCACCACCAATTTCACCGTCCTTGGCGATGTTGTGGGCCAGGGCGGCAATGTGGGACTGACCATCGGTCTGACCTTCCTGCTCGCCGGTCTTGTGTTCAAGATCTCTGCTGTGCCTTTCCACATGTGGACACCGGACGTTTATGAAGGTGCCCCAACGCCCGTCACCGCATTCTTTGCCGCGGCTCCGAAAGTTGCAGCCTTCGCGCTGATCCTTCGCCTGCTTCATAATCCCATGATGCCTCTGGTGGCGGAGTGGCGTCAGATCATCATCTTTGTTTCCATGGCCTCCATGGCGCTGGGTGCGTTCGCTGCCATTGGTCAGAACAACATCAAGCGCCTGATGGCTTACTCAACCATCGGTCACATGGGTTTTGGGCTCGTGGGGCTGGCAGCTGGAAGCGAAGCAGGCATCAAGGGCGTGTTGCTCTATATGGCGATCTACATGATCACGAACATCGGCGTCTTTGTGGTGATCTTGTCCATGCGCCGCCGCGAAGGAATGGTGGAGCATCTCTCAGATCTTTCAGGCCTGTCCCGAACCCATCCGTTCATGGCCTTTGCCTTGGCCATGTTCATGTTCTCGCTGGCAGGCATTCCGCCGCTGGCCGGGTTCTTTGCAAAGTTCTATGTCTTCGTTCCCGCTGTTCAGGCAGGGCTCTGGCCCTTGGCGGTGTTCGGTGTGCTGACCAGCGTGGTGTCTGCTTTCTATTACATCCGCATTGTCAAAATCATGTACTTCGATGATCCGGCACCGGCCTTTGAAGGTGTGGCAGGAACGCAGATGCGCCTGATCTTGACCGGCACAGCGACGGCAGTTCTGATGTTTGCATTCATTGCGGGCCCGGTGGGTGAATTGGCAACGCAAGCCGCAGCATCCTTGCTGAATTAGAGAGAGGTGTTCGCATGAACACTTCCAATCCTCCGCCAATATCTTCGGCATCATGGCCAACAGGTGTTGGGCTTGCCGAATTTGTGGAAATTGACAGCACCAACGAAGAAGCCAAGCGCCGCGCCGAGGCCGGCGGGGCTGCCGAAGCCGGCGAACAAGGCCCCATTTGGCTGCGCAGCGATATGCAGACTGCCGGCCGGGGCAGGCGAGGGCGAACCTGGGTCTCTCCTGGAGGAAACCTCTTTGCCACGCTTTTGATCCGCCCTGAGATCACTCCGTCCCAGGCAGCGCTTTTGTCCTTTGCCGCTGCTCTCAGTGTCGCAGATTTGCTGGACGCCTTTGTCGAGCCCTCGCGGGTGAAACTCAAATGGCCCAACGATGTGCAACTTGACGGGGGCAAGGTCTGCGGCGTGCTGTTGGAAAGCTCGGCCACCTCTGGGGGCCTCGTAGATTGGCTTGCCGTTGGGGTAGGGGTCAATCTGGCCAATCACCCAGGCCTTGAGGAGCCCAGAACCATCGCCCTTGCGGATGCTATGGATAGTCCGGCCCCGACCCCTCAGGAAGCGCTAACCCACCTGGCCGCTGCCTTTGCCCGCCACTATGAGGCCTTTCAGACCCACGGGTTTGAGGCCGTGCGCGGCCCCTGGTTGGCCCGCGCACGGGGGATGGGGGAGCCGATGGTTGCGCGCCTTCCGCACGAGGAAATCCGGGGCATTTTTACCGGTATCGACGAGACAGGGGCTCTTCTGCTAGAAACAAATGGTGCACTGCGGAAGATAACCGCAGGCGAGGTTTTCTTTGGCGGTTGAGTAAGCCACGAGGCGGGTCAGGTCTATGCTTCTTTCCATCGATGCAGGTAACACCAATACGGTCTTTGCGGTCTCCGAGGGGGATATCTTGCGCAGCGAATGGCGCAGCGAGACAAGCCCCTCGCGGACGGCGGATGAGTATCTCATCTGGCTCACTCAGCTCATGGCCATGGAGGGGATCAAGCGCGAGGACATTGATGGCGCCATCATCGCCACCGTGGTCCCCCAAGCTCTCTTTGCTCTAAGAC
>JAJFIL010000195.1 GCA_021774965.1 Alphaproteobacteria bacterium | reverse complement strand
GTCTATGGCGGCATTGGCCGCGCCGCCCGGAACTGGGAATGTTATGACAAGATCGTCGAAGTGCTGCGCCGTCTCGAAAGCGATGAAACCCTGCTGGTGCAGTCCGGCAAACCCGTCGGCGTGTTCAAGACACACGACAATGCCCCGCGGGTTCTGATTGCCAACTCCAACCTTGTGCCTCATTGGGCAACCTGGGAGCACTTTAACGAGCTCGATCGTCAGGGCCTGATGATGTATGGCCAGATGACGGCGGGCAGCTGGATCTATATCGGTAGCCAGGGAATTGTTCAGGGTACGTATGAAACCTTTGCCGAGATGGGCCGCAAGCATTTTGGTGGCGAGCTGAAAGGCAAATGGGTCCTCACCGCAGGGCTGGGCGGCATGGGGGGCGCACAGCCTCTGGCCGCGACCATGGCGGGCGCCTGTTGTTTGGCCATTGAGTGTCAGGCGTCTCGGATTGAGAAGCGCCTTGAGACGCGGTACCTCAATAAAAGTGCAACCACGCTGGATGAGGCTATGGCGCTCATCAATGAGGCCTGTGCCAAGGGCGAAGCGATCTCCGTGGGCCTTCTGGGCAATGCCGGCGAGATTTTACCGGAGATGGTGGCGCGCGGAATCAAGCCCGATGCGGTAACGGACCAAACATCTGCTCATGATCCCGGCAATGGCTATCTGCCCATCGGCTGGACCGTGGACGAATGGAATACAAAACGTGAGACGGCGCCGCGCGAAGTAGAGCTTGCCGCGCGGACCTCCATTGCAGTGCACGTACGCGCCATGTTGGCGTTCAATGAGATGGGCATTCCAACCTTTGACTATGGCAACAACATTCGTCAGGTCGCCTTGGAAGAAGGCGTTGAGAATGCGTTTGATTTTCCGGGCTTTGTTCCGGCCTATGTGCGGCCATTGTTTTGTCGCGGCATCGGGCCTTTCCGCTGGGCCGCGCTCTCTGGGGATCCCGAAGACATCTACAAGACTGATGCAAAAGTCAAAGAGCTGATCCCCGATGATGCGCATTTGCATAATTGGCTGGATATGGCGCGGGAACGGATCTCGTTCCAAGGCTTGCCAGCCCGCATCTGTTGGGTCGGGTTGGGGCAACGTCATCGCCTTGGTTTGGCGTTCAATGAGATGGTAGCAAGCGGCGAACTTTCTGCACCCGTTGTCATCGGTCGCGATCATCTGGATTCAGGCTCGGTCGCCAGCCCTAATCGGGAAACCGAAAGCATGCGCGATGGCTCGGACGCAGTTTCTGATTGGCCATTGTTGAATGCGCTTTTGAACACCGCCTCTGGTGCTACTTGGGTATCCCTCCATCATGGGGGAGGGGTTGGCATGGGCTTTTCTCAACACTCCGGCATGGTGATTTGCTGCGATGGCACGGACGATGCCGCAGCCCGCATTGGCCGGGTGCTGTGGAACGATCCCGCCACCGGTGTCATGCGCCATGCGGATGCGGGCTATGACGATGCGGTGGCCTGTGCGAACGAATTCGGGCTCGACCTGCCCATGACCGGTAAGTAGAGCCATGAGCGATCATTTTGAACTCAACCCCGGCCAGGTAACGCTGCAAGACCTCCGCCGCATCTGGGCAGGGGAGGTGAGCCTCACCCTATCGCCCAACACTGCCGCCGCCATCAAAGCCTCGTTTGATTTTGCTGCCAACGTGGCCCATTCGGGCGATACGATCTATGGCATTAATACGGGCTTTGGCCTTTTGGCCTCCAAGCAAATCTCGCCAGAGAAAATCTTTGAGCTGCAAAAGAACCTTGTCCTCTCTCACAGCACAGGCACTGGCGCCTACCTGAGCGACTCGGTGGTGCGGCTGGTACTGGCCACGAAAATCATCAGTCTTTCCCAAGGCCTGTCCGGCGTGCGCGATACGACGATCAAGCAGCTGTTGGATCTTTTCAATGCAAAGGCTTATCCCTGTATCCCTGCCAAAGGCTCTGTCGGCGCATCAGGAGATCTGGCTCCTCTTGCGCATATGGCCGCCGCGGCAATGGGGTATGGACGTATACGGATCAATGGCGAAGAGATGCCTGCCGCCAAGGGACTAAAGCAATTGGGGTTTGAACCTCTGGCGCTGGGTCCCAAGGAAGGGCTTGCGCTGCTCAATGGCACGCAGGTTTCCAACGCCTTGGCTTTGAACGCTTTGTTCCGCAGTGAAAATGCATTTGCGGCTGCGTTGGCAAGTGGTGCACTTTCCGTGGATGCTTTGCGGGGGAGTGTTGCACCGTTTGATTCGCGTATTCATGCGGCCCGCCGTCAGCAAGGGCAGATCGATGTGGCGACAAAGCTTCTTGAGCTATTGAACGGAAGCGAGATACTCGCTTCCCATGAACGATGCGGTACGGTGCAGGATCCTTATTCTTTCCGCTGTCAACCTCAGGTGATGGGCGCAGCGCTGGGTGTGATCCGCAGTGCAGCTGTGACCTTGGAACTTGAGGCCAATGCGGTGACGGACAATCCGTTGATTTTTGTTGAGACCAATGAAGCCATCTCCGGCGGGAACTTCCATGCCGAACCGGTAGCCTTTGCCGCGGACATGCTGGCCATGGCCACAAGCGAGATTGCCTCCATCTCCGAGCGTCGCCTGGCGGTGCTCGTGGACCCGAACATGAGTGGGTTGCCCGCGTTCCTGGTCAAGGACTCCGGCGTGAATTCCGGCTTCATGATCGCGCAAGTCACCGCCGCGGCCTTGGTGTCGGAAAACAAGACCCTTGCCCATCCGGCGAGTGTGGATTCGATCCCCACCTCCGCCAATCAGGAAGATCATGTCTCCATGGCCACCTTTGCGGGTCGCAAGGCAGGGGAGATCGCTGAGAATGTAGCGACCGTCGTGGGGATTGAGCTTTTGGCCGCAGCCCAAGGAATGCACCTGGTCGAGCCGTTGAAAACCTCACCGCAGCTTGAGCCGCACCTTGCTACCATTCGTGCCCAAGTGGCACCCTATGGCCAGGATCGCTATTTCGCTGATGATATCGAGGCGGCGAAGATGATGGTAACAGAAGGTGACTTTCTGGACGCTGCACGTGATATACTGCCCTCACTCGGGTGAGCAACGGCTTGCCTCGGCAAGAACAGGACATAATCCATGACCTACAATGCACCCCGGAAGACCCCGGAACAGTTCGCCTATGCCAACTGGCGGCAACCGGAGCACATCCGCTGGGCTCTTCGGAATTTCAGTTTCATTCCAACGGTCATGGTTCCGAGGGCAGGTGCGATTTCGGAGCTTGCAGCGGGACCGTCCCACGATGTCGAAGCCATGCAGTTCGAATACATGGGCGAAGAAACCACCATGCTCGAAGCGATGGTCGGGGACTGTGTCGACGGCTATTTGGTGATCAAGGACAACAAGATACTTTACGAGCGGTATTTTGAAGACTTTGGTCAACATGACCATCACCTTTGGGCTTCAGCAACCAAGTCTTTGGTGGCGACGGCGTTTGGCATTTTGGCAGACAAGTTTGACATAGACGAAAATGCATCTCCTGCGAAGTATCTGACAGAGTTGGAAGGAAGCGCGTTCAGCGATGTTACGCTTCGCAATGTGTTGAACATGGTAACGGCCCTCGATTATACCGAGGACTACGACAACATGCCCCCGGGCAGTGCGACGCTCGATTATTTTTTGAGGCTTGGATTTGTGCCGGCCTTTGATTTGGCAGCCCTTGATCCTCTCAAAGACGATACGCCGCGGGGGGTGCGATCCTTGCTGTCGCGCTTTGAGCGTCGAGCGGACGGGAAAATTGGCGCGGCCTATGAGTACCAATCTCCGAACGTGGATGTCATCGGTTGGTTGATTGAACGGGTCAGCGGGCAAACGCTTCAGGATTTTATCACAGAGAATATCTGGTCCAAATTAGGTGCCGAGCACGACGCCTTTATGGCAACGGACCTGAGCATGGCGCCCATTGCGACCGGTGGAATGAACTCCACCTTACGGGACGCCGCGCGCTTTGGCTTGATGGCCCTCAACGAGGGAGAGTTCGCAGGTGAGCGCATTGTGCCGGAAGCCTGGGCAAGAGACAGCTACTCTCTGACCGACGCCGACAAGGAAGCCGGGGCCGCGAGTGTTTATTGCGATGAAGACCGACCTGAGTTCTACGGCTTTCTTGAAGGCTATCGCAGTTTTTGGTGGGTACTTGACAGCGCAGCTGGTGAACGCAAGGCACTTGGTATTCATGGTCAGGTTATCTATATCAACAAGGCAAAGAATGTGGTGATTACGTATTTCTCAAGCCCTGAAAAAACCGGAAACTCCATTCGCCCCAGCTTCAAGAAACTTTTTGCTGGCACGCGCGCTCTTGCGCAAAGCCTTTAGAACGAGCGAAACCTACTTTGGCCATTTCACGCAAACTCTCCGTCGCCCCCATGATGGACTGGACCGACCGCCACTGCCGCATGTTTCATCGGCAGCTGACGGGGCGTGCGCTGCTGTACACAGAAATGGTAACGGCCCAGGCGATCCTTCATGGGGATCAGGAACGCTTGTTGGGGTTTTCGCCTGACGAACAGCCCGTGGCGCTTCAGCTTGGAGGTTCGGACCCAGCGCTGTTGGCCCAAGCTGCCAAGGCAGGGGCTGCAGCGGGCTATGTGGAGATCAATCTCAATGTGGGCTGTCCGTCCGACCGGGTGCAGTCGGGCCGTTTTGGCGCTTGCCTGATGGCGGAACCCGACCTGGTGGCTGACTGCGTGAATGCCATGGGCGAGGTGGTTGATGTGCCGGTGACGGTCAAGAACCGGTTGGGCATTGATGATCAGACCACGGATGAAGTTCTGCCGAAGTTTCTTGAGACAGTGGCAGCAGCAGGATGCTCGAGTTTTATCATCCATGCGCGCAAGGCTTGGTTGAGTGGCCTAAGCCCTAAAGAGAACCGCACCATACCGCCGCTGGATTATGAGCTGGTCTATAAGATGAAACGCCAGTTTCCAGAGCTAGAGATCATTCTCAACGGCGGCGTTGAGACCTTGCGTCAGGTGAGCATCCATCGGACCCATGTGGATGGGGTAATGATGGGCCGCGAGGCGTATCACAATCCTTATGTTTTGGCCCATGTGGATCAGCATTTCTTTGGTCACCGGCTCGACCCGCTCACCCGTCATGAGGTGGCAGAACAGATGAAGCCCTACATTGGGGCTCAGCTTGCCAAAGGAACCACGCTCCATTCCATCACGCGGCACATGATCGGGCTTTTCCAGGGTCTGCCTGGTGCGCGCAGTTGGCGCAGGGTTCTCAGCGAGAAGGCGACAAAACCCGGTGCCGGGTTGGAAGTTCTCGATGAAGCTTTAGCACAAATCCATATGCCGGAGGCCGTCTCTTGAGTATGGCGCTTCTTCCCTTGATCCTGGGTTTGTTAGCCGCAGGAGCCATTGCCGGTGTCCTGGCGGGATTGTTTGGGGTTGGCGGCGGCGCCATCCTTGTGCCTGTTCTGTATCAGGTTTTCGAGATCATTGGTGTTGATGAAAGCGTGCGGATGCACCTTGCTGTTGCCACGTCTCTTGCCACGATCATACCCACAACCATCCGTGCAATGATGAAACACCATGAGAAAGGCGCTGTGGATTATGAAATTCTGCGCGCCTGGGTGCCGGGGATCATCATTGGCGTTGTCATTGGTTCCTTCATCGCCAAGGTTGTTTCAGGTGATGTGCTGGCGCTTGTTTTTGCCATCTTTGCGATGGCAATTGCCCTCAATATGGGCCTCGTCAAGGAAAGCTGGACCTTAGGCAAGCCTGTTCCCAAGCGTCTTGGCGGCACCGCATTGGCCGGCACTATGGGTGTGCTTTCAACGCTGATGGGCCTTGGAGGAGGCGCCTTTGGTGTAACCGCGCTCAGCTTGTTCGGGGTGCCTATCCACCGAGCCGTCGCCACCGCCGCAGGCTTTGGCTTGGCGATCTCCATACCGGGGGCTCTTGGTTATGTGATCTCTGGGTGGGAAGTGGCCGCCCGCCCACCGTTCTCAATTGGCTATGTCAATCTGATCGGATTTGCTCTGATTGTGCCAGCCACCGTTCTGACCGCGCCCATTGGTGTGCGCCTGGCCCATTCCTTGGATCGCAGAATGCTACGCCGTCTGTTCGCTGTGTTCCTGGCGCTCATGTCCGCGCGGATGTTTTGGGCGTTCTTCAGCTAAGTTAAAGGTAGTCATTCCGGGGCCGCGCGAAAGCGCGGAACCCGGAATCTCGAGGTTCCGGGTTCGAACGTAAGCGTTCGCCCCGGAACGACATGTACTTAGAGCTTTTGATCGTACTCGCCGACTTCTGGATAGGTCGCAAGGTGCTCGTCGATAACTTTGAACATACCGCGCATGTTAGCATCGGACGTTGGGCTTTCCACCACCACCACCAGGGATGGTTTGTTCGAGGATGCGCGCACCAGCCCCCAGGTGCCATCTTCCAGCACCAGCCGGATGCCGTTGACGGTCAACACGTCGCGGATCTTCTGGCCAAGAATTTCTTCACCCCGGTCAGCAATGCCTTGGAAATGCGCCACAGCCTTTTCCACCACGTCGTATTTGGTCTCGTCCGGGCAGAACGGCGCCATGGTGGGGGAGTTCCAGGTCTGCGGTAGGTCGCGCTTGAGGTCCGCCATAGTCTTGTCCGGATTGCGGTCCAGCATCTTCAAGACCGTCATGGCGGCGATCAGGCCATCGTCATAGCCTCGCCCGATGGGTGGATTGAAGAAATAGTGTCCGCTTTTCTCGATCCCGGCGATGGCGTTGAGTTCATTCGCGCGTCGTTTTATGTAGGAATGCCCGGTCTTCCAGTAATCAACCTTCACATTGTTGGCCTTGAGAACCGGGTCGGTCAGAAACAAGCCAGTTGATTTCACATCCACCACGAATTGTGCGTTGTCGTGTTGATGGGAAAGGTCTCGCGCCACCATCACGCCCACGATGTCGGCGAAAATCTCATTGCCTTCATTGTCCACTACGCCGCAGCGGTCACCGTCGCCATCAAAGGCAAGGCCAACTTCTGCGCCGTGTTCCTTCACCGCATCAGCGATGGCGTGAAGCATTTTCATATCTTCCGGGTTCGGATTATAGCGCGGGAAAGTGTAATCCAGCTCGCAATCCACAGCGATCACATCTGCGCCGACAGCTTTGAGAACTTCTTCGGCAAATAGCCCCGCCGTACCATTGCCGCAAGCCGCGACGCACTTGATGGGGCGGTCCAGCTTCATGTCTTTGGTAAGATCCGCAATATAACGCTGCCGCATATCGGAAACAGCAGTGTAGCCGCCGCCCTTGCGCTCTTCATAAAGACCGCCAAGCACGATTTCCTTGAGGCGCGTCATCTCATCGGGGCCGAAGGTCAGCGGGCGGTTCGCGCCCATCTTCACTCCGGTCCAGCCATTTTCATTATGACTGGCGGTGACCATGGCAACGCACGGCACATCCAGCTCGAACTGAGCGAAATAGGCGGTGGGCGAGAGGGCGAGGCCAATGTCATGAACCTCGATGCCCGCGGCCATCAATCCCACGGTCAGCGATTGTTTGATGGCTTGGGAATAAGACCGATAGTCATGCCCCACCACGATCGCGGGGCGCACGCCCATCTCATGGATCAACGTGCCCAGCCCCATGCCAAGGGCTTGAATGCCCAGCAGATTGATCTGCTCAGGATAGAGCCAGCGCGCGTCATACTCGCGGAACCCCGTCGGCGTGACCACCGGGGTGGTCTCGTATTCGGCACTATTGGGCTCAAGGTCATGACGCGGCTTGGGCAAGGGCATGGAGATATCCTGAAAACAGAGAAATTTGCGCCTGATTTAGCGGTCAGGGCGGTGGAGATCAACACTCAAAACCATGATAGACTGCAAGCGTCTCCAACGAATGGAATGCTTCCAATGTCTCAGCCCACCAAAACCCCCGAGCCCCCCTATGTGGCAGTGATTTTCACCAACCAGCGCACGGGCGAAGATGATGCAGGCTATGGCAAAATGGCCACCCGCATGGTGGAATTGGCGGAGGCCCAGGACGGATTTCTGGGAATGGATTCCGTGTCGGGGGAGGATGGGCTCACGATCACAAATTCCTACTGGCGCGACCATGCGGCAGTGGTGGCATGGAAGGCCAATGTGGAGCACCAGGCAGCCCAGAAGATGGGCCGCGAGAAGTGGTACCAGACGTTCTCTCTTCGGGTGGCGACGGTAGAGCGGGCCTATGGGTTTGAGCGATAGATTGATCTGGTCATTCCGGGGCGACGAAGTCGAACCCGGAATCTCGCCGCTCCAGATTCCGGGTTCTTCGCTAGGCGAAGCCCCGGAATGACGGATGAGAGAGATTATGGGAATCGCTTGAGCGACTCATCCCAACCCCTTGACGTTGCGGCATTCTTCTCTTTCGGGCCTCGGGTACGATTTTCGGCAAATTCCCTCTGGATAAACCCCATCCATCGCTTGAAACCCGCCCCAGTCCGGCTATGATCCGGGTCGGACTGACAAACTGTCGGCTGGCCTGCGGGCTGCTGGCGCTCACCGGAGGCTGTCCCCATGGACGTAGATTTTGCACCCGAAGATTTGGCGTTTCGCGACGAAGTGCGCGCCTTTCTCGATACTGTTCCTCCCCACTTGCGCGGCGTTAGCCGTCGCGAGCTGAGCAAGGAAGGCCAATTGGAATGGCACCGGCTGCTCTTCAAACAAGGTTGGGTCGCCCCGGGCTGGCCCGTGGAACATGGCGGCACCGGCTGGACCATCACCCAGAAATATATCTGGCAGGAAGAAAGCGCCGCTTATGAGGTGCCTATCGTGTTGCCCTTCGGTGTGAACATGGTCGCTCCTGTGATTTATTCTTTTGGTTCGGATGAGCAGAAAGCCAAATTCCTGCCGCGCATCCTGTCCGGCGAGGACTGGTGGTGTCAGGGCTATTCAGAGCCGGGCTCCGGATCTGATTTGGCCTCCGTGCGCATGAAGGCGGAACTCACCGACGACGGCAAGCATTACATCCTCAATGGTCAGAAGACCTGGACTACGCTGGGCCAATATGCGGACTGGATTTTCTGCCTCGTGCGGACCGATCCCAATGCGCCCAAGCGCCAAATGGGGATCTCATTTATTCTGGTAGACATGAAGACCCCGGGCATTGAGGTCAAACCCATCATCACCATCGATGGCGGCCACGAGGTCAACGATGTGTTCTTCGCCGACGTGAAAGTGCCGGTGGAAAACCGCATCGGTGAGGAAAACCAAGGCTGGACCTATGCCAAGGTTCTGCTGAGCCATGAGCGCACCGGCATTGCCGGTGTGGCGCGTTCCAAGAAAGGCGTGCAGCGCCTCAAGGAGATTGCGGCACAGGAACTTCTCGATGGCGAGCCGCTAACGCAAGACAAAGAATGGCAAAAGAAGATCGCGCAATTGCAGATCGATTTGACCGCGCTGGAATTCACTGAACTGCGCACTCTGGCCGCGGAAAGCGCCGGTAAGGGACCGGGGCCTGAAAGCTCCGTGCTCAAGATTTCCGGCTCGGAAATTCAACAGCGCCTGACCGAGCTGACCATGGAAGCGGTGGGGTATTATTCCAATCCGTTCCTGGGCGAAGAACAGCTTGAAGGCTGGAACGAAAGCCCCATTGGGCCGGACTACGCATTGGGCTCGGCGCCAGCGTATTTCAACACGCGCAAGACAACCATCTATGGTGGGTCCAATGAGATCCAGCGTAACATCATCGCCAAAATGATCTTGGGGCTCTAACACCTCAAGGTCACCAAGGCTCACGTCATTACTTCAACTCTTTCAAGGGAAGAGGCTCCTCATGGATTTCTCGTTCACCGAAACACAAACGCTTCTGCGCAATACCGTTCAGCGTTTCATTCAAGACAAATACGATTTTGAATCCCGCCAAAAGATCGTCCATTCCGGCGAGGGCTGGAACCGGGATCATTGGAACATGTTTGCAGAGCTAGGCCTGCTGGCAGCCCCCTTTGACGAAGACCTTGGCGGATTGGGCGGCAACGCCATCGATACCATGGTCATCATGGAAGAGCTGGGCAAAGGCATGGTGGTGGAACCTTATCTGCCAACGGTCGTACTGGGCGGCGGCTTTTTGAAATATGGCGGCACCGATGCTCACAAGTCCGAAGTGATACCTGCGATCATCGATGGCTCCTGCGTGATCTCCGCTGCTTATGCGGAACCTAAAGGGCGCTACAATCTGGCAGACCTTTCGACGACCGCGACCAAAGATGGTGATGGATTTACCCTCAACGGTCACAAGGCTGTTGCCATGGGTGGTCCGTGGGCGGACAAATTCATCATCACGGCGCGCACCTCTGGTGGTCAGCGCGATGCGGGCGGGATCACAGTGTTCCTGGTAGATAAAGCCACAGACGGCCTGACCACACGTGATTATCCTACGGTGGACGGCTTCCGGGCTTCTGAAGTGATGCTGGACAACGTCAAGGTCGGATCCGACGCTGTGGTGGGTGAAGTCGACAATGGCTTGCCGTTAATTGAGAAAGTTATCGACGAAGGCATTGCGGCGGTTTGTGCCGAAGCTTGCGGCGTCATGAAGATGCTGGTGGATGATACGATTGAGTACAGCCGAAATCGGAAACAGTTTGGCGTGCCCATCGGTTCGTTCCAGGTTCTACAACACCGCATGGTGGACATGTACCTGAACTATGAGCAATCCACGTCCATGACTTATATGGTCAACATCAAGATTGATGAGGACGAGGCCGAGCGCACGAAAGCGGCATCTGCTGCGAAAGTGCAAATTGGTCAGGCCGGACGGTACGTGGGCCAGAACGCTGTGCAAATCCACGGCGGCATGGGCATCACCGAAGAGCTGCGCCTGGGTCATTACTTCAAGCGTATCTCCATGATCAACACGCAGTTTGGCAATGTAGATCACCATATGAAGCGTTACGCGGCCCTAAGCGAGTAAGCCCGTGCGCGATGCAACAAAAAGAGGCCGCTCTCCGAACACGAGAAGCGGCCTTTTGATTTCAGTGATTTGATTTCACATGAGGAACCTATGAGCGATCTTCTGATCTATGAAAAGTCCGGCCCGGTGGTCACCCTGACCATCAACCGCCCTGAAACGCGCAATCCTTTGGGCGAGGCAGGTGACGGCGATGCGTTTCTGGAAGCGTGCAACACCATCAATGCTGACAGCGATATCAGCTGTGTGATCCTGACCGGTGCGGGCAAGGCTTTTTCCGCGGGCGGCAATCTCAAAGCCATGCGAGATCGGGCAGGGGCATTTGCGGGCGCAGGCACGGATATCCGCGATGGCTATCGCAACAACATCCACCGTATCATCAAAAGCCTCTGGGCCTTGGAAGTGCCCATGATCTCGGCCGTCAATGGTCCTGCCATCGGTTTGGGCAATGATGTGGCCTGTTTGGGGGACATGCGGATTTCCTCCGATAAAGCCATATTTGGCGCGACTTTCCTCAAAGTTGGCCTGGTGCCAGGAGATGGCGGTGCCTGGCTCTTGCCAAAGATTATTGGTCATGCGCGTGCGTCCGAGCTTTTATTCAGTGGGCGGACCATTGATGCGGCAACGGCACTCGATTGGGGCCTCATCAGCCGCATCGTGCCGCATGATAGTTTGATGGCAGAGGCGCAATCTCTGGCGGAAGAGATTTGTGCTCAGCCTCCTGCTGTTTTGCGTATGACAAAGAAATTACTGCGGCAGGGCGCAAGTGAAAGTTTCGATAGCATTATGGAATTGTCCGCCGCCATGCAGGCGCTGGCCCACCATACAAAAGATCACGAGGAAGCGGTCAATGCCTTCCTTGAAAAACGCAAACCTACCTTCACGGGAAACTAAAAAAGGGGAAGAAGCAAATGATTGGCCTTGTTGCAATTTTGAAAGTAAAGCCTGAGATGGCAGATGCGTTTGAGGCATCCTTGAAAGAGCTTCAAAAGACAGTGCGTGCTGAAGAGCCTGGCTGTACTCAGTATGACTTCTTCAAACACAGCACTGAAGAAAACACCTATGTGATGATGGAACAGTACAAGACGCAAGCCGATGCAGACGCTCACATGGCCTCTCCGCATTTCCAGGCCGCAGCTGCAGGCTTTGGCGATGTATTGAGCGAAGCACCGGCCTTGCACTTTTTGCAACACATTTCATAACCCAGATAGGTGATCCATGGACCTTGCCTTCTCAAAAGATGATCTCGCCTTCCAACAGGAAGTTCGAAGCTATCTCGAAAAAGCCCTTACGGATGATTTGCGGCGCAAAGTGTCGCAAACCAAGAACGGCTATATTGATAAGCAAGGCATGGTCACATGGCATAAGGCGCTAGCCGCCAAAGGTTGGGTAGCGCCTCATTGGCCGACGGAACACGGCGGCCCCGGTTGGGGCCCAACGCAGAAGTACATATTCGATCTGGAATGTGCACGACTTGGAACGCCGACCTTAAGCCCCATGGGCATTCGTATGGTTGCCCCTGTGATTATGGCGTTTGGCACGGATGAGCAGAAGCAGCAGCATCTGCCCAAAATTCTCAATTGCGATATGTGGTGGTGTCAGGGTTATTCCGAACCGGGGTCGGGTTCTGATCTCGCATCTCTGCAGATGAAAGCCGAAGACAAAGGCGATCACTACCTTTGCAATGGCACAAAAATCTGGACCACACATGCTCAGTGGGCGGATTGGATGTTCTGTCTTGTGAGAACGGACCCAAACCCTCCCAAAAGGCAGATGGGTATTTCCTTCGTGCTCATTGATATGAAGACACCGGGCATCACGATAAAACCCATCGTGACCCTTGATGGCCCTGTGGAGAATGAGCAAGAGATCAACGAGGTCTTCTTTGATGACGTCAAAGTGCCCAAGGTCAATCGCATCGGCGAAGAGGGCATGGGCTGGACCTATGCCAAATACTTGCTGGAATTTGAACGCGGCAACACCTATGCGCCAGGGCTCAAAAAATCCTTGCGCAAGGTCCGCATGATTGCCAGTGCGGAGGCCGATGGTAATGGCGGACGCTTGATCGATAATCCTGAATTTGCGGCCAAGATCAGTCAGCTGGAGATCGATGCCACCGCGTTAGAGTTCACGGAACTGCGCATTTTCTCCGATCTTGCAGGCGGCCAAAACCCTGGCGCAAAAAGCTCCATTCTCAAGACGCGCGGTTCGGAAATGCAGCAGCAAATCTCAGAGCTGGTGGTCGAAGCAGTTGGCGTCTATGCGCAACCCTTCGTGCAGGACACATTCGAAATTTCCAACGAGCCTCGTCCGGGTCCGGACTATGCGGCCCCGGCGGCGCCAGCCTATTTCAACTATCGCAAAGCTTCGATCTATGCCGGGTCCAATGAGATCCAGCGTAACATCATGGCCAAACTGGTGTTGGGGCTTTAGGGCTGGTTATTGTTCGACATTCCAGCATCAAGCCACGGAACAGCCAGATGGGTGATAAGGCCGGGGATAGGCTTTGTGAGCTATTGTTGCTGGAAAAGCTCTCTACCTTCTGCCGTCCAGTCCGAAAGACAATTTCGAAGACAAATTCTCGACAATTTAAAGTCAACAATTGCGCAATTTGCCGTTTTAATTTTACCTGGGGAGTTGTCTGAACCGACAGCTTATCCCCAGCCGATATTCTTGGCTGCACATCTTTGGGTTGTTCAAATACCAACAATATGGCTTTAGGTCTTCCCACGCCCCGGCAGCAATTTCATCAAATTCGACTTCGCCCGCGCAAACACATTTCGCATTGCTGCTTTTCGCGCGATCCAATCCTGATTGACCCCCGCATTGCGCAGCTCATAGCCGAAGAATTCCACCAGATCTCGTTTCGGCATCAATAGATCGCTGATGATCTCAAAGTCTGCAGCACGTAACAGCGCGCGCTTTGGCGCATTCATGTCCGATAGCTCCCGCGCTTGGGTGCCGGACACCGCGTGCACGCCAAAGCGCGCCTCAATATCAAGATTGCCCAACTCCGGCAAAAAGGTCTGAAGTTGACTGGCGATGCGGGCAGGCTCCTGGGTCAAGGCCTCGTAGGTAAACCAGGTCACATGTTTGCGTGCCGCGATGGTCTCGCGTTGGGTTGCGGCAAAATCCAGCCAAAGCTCAGTCGCGCGTTTGATACGCTCCGCGCGCGATGCAGATTTACTCAGCCCCATGGGCGGAACGTGCGCCCGGCGAGCTAGCCCTTCAATATGAGCATAGGGCTCGCGCATCATCACAATGAACCAGGCCGGATCAAAAGCTTCTTCGATAGCCGCAGCGCGGATCATATTGGGCGGGCTTTTCTCCAGCAGCAGCGGCTTTGAGCTGTCCCAATAGGTTTCCCAAATTCCGCGAATGCGCCGCCAGTTGAAAGCTTCGGCCTTGTCCCAGGGCGCGGCCCGCATTTCATCGGTGACCTCGGCAATGAATTGACCTTCGCCGGGCAGGGCGGAGACATGAGGCGATGTATCCAACAGGCGGAACAATACCGTGGAGCCAGAATAGGGGGGCGCGAGAACAAAGACGAACTTGGACATGGGCCTACTTTGTTGGATGCGCCCTGCTTTTTCAAGGGCCCCATAAGCAAACAGCCCGCCGGGATGACCAGCGGGCTGCGTTCCATCTCGTATAGAGAAAGCTTATTTCTCTTGCATGACCCCGAAGAAGTTCATGGTCTGCTCGCCGCCCTGCCAATAGGCCTTGGCATCTTTGTCGTCTGAGATCTTGTCCCAGGCATCGCGCACGGCTTCGACGGTGAGGTCATCGCCTTTGCCAATGAATGCGCCATGAGTTTCGACGATCTTGGCCACGGCAAAGACGCCTGCACCGGCGGTGAGGATCACGCCATTGGGGCCGTCTTCTGAACAAAGATAGACAACGCCAGGGGTCACCGCTTCAGGCTTCAGCAATTCAAACACGTCCGGCGGAATGATGCCTTCGGTCATCCGCGTGCCGGCGACCGGAGCCACAGCGTTAGTGCGGATGTTGTATTTTTCACCCTCAAGCTTCAGCGTGTTCATAAGGCCAATCTGGCCCATCTTGGCAGCGCCATAGTTGGTCTGACCAAAGTTGCCATAAAGACCGGAGGAGGAAGTGGTCATGACGATGCGGCCATATTGTTGGTCGCGCATCTGGTTCCAGAACGCACGGGTCACTTTCACAGCGCCCATCAAGTGAACATCCACCACGAATTCGAAATCGGCCATCGTGACCTTGTGGAAGGTCTTGTCCCGCAACACGCCTGCATTGTTGATGATGATGTGGGCTGTACCAAACGCTTCATTGGTTTCTTCAACCAGCTTTGCCACACCGGCATCATCGGAAACCGAGGAGCCATTGGCGATGGCTTCACCGCCCAGTTCTTTGATCTCGGCAACCACCTTTTCGGCGGCTTCGGAATTCCCGCCCGAGCCATCGACGGATCCGCCCAGGTCATTGACGACCACTTTGGCACCCCGGCGGGCAAGTTCCAGTGCGTGGCAACGGCCAAGGCCGCCTCCGGCACCTGTTACAACGGCGACCTTGCCATCAAAGCGGACATCGGACATGAGATCTTCTCCTCAATGTTTCTGACTGATTGTCAATTCGAGAGGAGATATGCACGAGTGGGCCGCCTGCGGTCAAGCCTGTGCCGTAGGGGGAGGGGATGAGGCAAATGGGCCTACCTGAGAGCTTCATCGCCGCCATTCGTGTCACGTTTATGTCAGCTTCTCTGCAGTTTTTGCGGGCCCGCTATGCAGTCTTTGCATTACTCATTTCAGAGCTATGCGCCTATCTATCCCTCACACGAAACCCCAGCGGCATCCCCCAAAAAGGCCCCGCGACAACCAAAGGTAAGAGCTATGCGCACGTTCTTCGACATTATCGAAGGTGGGTTCATTGCCGCGATCGCATTCGGTGTTTTCACCGCGACCGTCGACATCACCACCGTCGCTTCGATGGGCCTCTAAGTCCCCGACTTAAGAGCATCGAGATAGAGGGCTCACCGAGAGGTGGGCCCTTTTTGTTTGGAGCATCCGCCCGTCGCGAGCGCTTTTCGCGTTTCGCAGAAGGATTGCCAAAGGTTTATTTCTTTCGGCTGGGAGGCTAGAATGGACCTTAAATCGAGAGGGGGAGCCGTCATGCAGGTTTTGCGCGCAAGTCTCCTGATATTGGGAGTGATGATCATGGCAACAGGTTGTGGCCCTTCTTCGGATGGGGGCCCTGACCCTAGATGGCCGCAAATCCGCGATGTTTGGGATTTCTCTGACCCTGCCGCAAGCGAGATAGCTTTTCGCGACCTCGCCGCTCAAGCAGGCGAAGCGGGGGATGAAAGTTTCCAAGCCGAAGCCCTGACGCAAGTCGCGCGCACCTTCAGCCTGCGCCGAGACTTTGATGCGGCCAATGCCGTGCTTGATGAAGTGGAGACGGGCCCAGGTGCAGACAACGCCCGGGTCCAGGTCCGTATTCTTCTAGAGCGCGGGCGTACCTTGAATTCAGCTGGTCAGGCGGAAGAGGCTCAAGGTCTCTTCGAGCGCGCTTTTCAAGTTGCGTCCCGGCAAGATGAGTTTTTCCTGGCCGGGGACGCCGCCCACATGGTGGGGATCACAGAAGACCTTGTTGGTGAAGAACG
>JAJFIL010000194.1 GCA_021774965.1 Alphaproteobacteria bacterium | reverse complement strand
ATGGCGCTGGTGGCGCTGGCGTCTCTGGTGTTGGGCATGGGGCTACCGGTGACGGCTGCCTATATCGTGCTCGCCACCCTTGCCGCTCCGGCCATCACATTGCTCATTCAGGATGCAGAATTGGTACGTCTACTTGCCGCTGGCACCGTCAGCGACACTGCGCGATCCGTCTTTATGCTGATTGACCCAAGCGCCACGTTTGATGCGCCGATGACGACAGATGCGGCGCGCATGCTTCTAGCGCAAGTACCTTCAGAGATGCGGCCTCTCTTATCGGAGAGCATGGTATCCCCTGCCTTGGCTGTCTCCACCTTGCTTTCCGCGCATTTGATTATCTTCTGGTTGAGCCAAGACAGCAACGTGACCCCGCCCGTGGCCCTTGCCGCCTTCGCCGCCGCGACCGTGGCGGGAAGCCGCCCTATGGCGACGGGCTTTACGTCCTGGAAACTGGCCAAGGGGCTGTACCTGGTGCCATTGTTGTTTGCCTATACCAATATTGTGGGCGGCAGCGCCGTTGAAATCACCTGGATCACAACACTCAGCGCGCTCGCTTTTCTTGCCCTCGCAGGGGCGCTGGAAGGCTGGCTGGAGGGCAAGCTTTCCCTTACCTGGCGCGGTATAGCGGCCATGGCAGGGCTCGCCGCACTGCCCATCTGGGGGCTGTGGCAGATATCTCTGGCGGGTGCAGGGTTAACGCTAATCTTGCTGTGGCGAAATCGTCTCTCGCGATTTCTCAGCCCAAAAACCTCTTGAAGATCAGAAAACCCTTCCCACCTAGGTAATGCAGGGATGCTCTAGAAGAGGTCCCCGCCGAGAAAACAAACACTGGGCTTGGCCATGAGGCGAGCTCCATATCACATCGCTCAAAGGAGGATGTTCCCATGCGGACGTTTGATCTTTCCCCACTTTATCGCTCTAGCGTTGGTTTTGACCGCCTGTTCAACATGTTGGATGGCGCGAGTTCTACGGATACCAGTAACGGCTATCCGCCCTACAATATCGAGCGTGTGGATGACACAGTTTACGCCATTACCATGGCTGTTGCAGGCTTTGCCGAAGAAGACATTTCCATTGAAGTCAAGGAAAACGCCTTAACGGTTTCCGGCAAGCACCTGGACGAAACCGAGACCAAGGAACGGGAGTTCCTGCACAGAGGCATTGCCACTCGCGCGTTTGAGCGTCGCTTCCAACTTGCAGATCATGTGGTGGTTAAAGGTGCCGGCCTTGAAAATGGCCTTCTAACCCTTGAGCTGGAGCGCGTTATTCCCGAAGCGCTCAAGCCCCGCCGTATCGACATTTCCGGCGGCAAGGGAGCCAAGGCCATCGAGAACAAAGCCGCGTAATTCCTCCTCCCCAAGAGGTACACAGCCCCCCGACTGTTACGCGGCCTAGCGAAGCGCGTCCGAAGGTTTTTCTTCGGGCGCGTTTTCGTCGTAAGCGCCAAAGCGTGCCCCCTCTTCGCGCCGCTTGCACAGCTTCTGGTCAATCACAGCAAAACCTTTTTTCGAAAAACCGCTTGGATATGAACCAATGCTACCCGCGCTGCTTTGATCCGACAGCATGTTGGGCAGTGAAACCTGAATGGCTTGGCATTCATGTTCCTTTGCTTGTTCCTCGATAAATTCAAGCATGCGATTAAGCAACGGCTCGGGGTTCAGCGCGCCTGTGGCGATGAGATTATCCACGGAAAAAACAGATCCATGCTCCAGACTGGGCTGAACCTCCCAAGTATATAGCCCGACGAGAACCTCAGTGCCGACAGTGGCCGACACAATACCGCGCGGACGCCGTTGCCCGCCTGTTTCTAAAGCTGCCTCCATGAAGGCCTTCCAGCGATCGATGTCCACATCAGGATTGTTGAGGCGTACCAGCGCATAGGCGCGTTCCTGATCTTGCCGTTTCAACTGGTGGATTTCGTGGTGCACGCGCGGGGCCTCGCCTTGAGCCGTGGAAATGTTGAAGGTGCCATTAGGCTTACCCCAGCCCCCCATGACCTTGATCTAGATCACCACGACCCGGCTCAATGACACGGCAAGGCCTCAATTAGGGCCTATTTTCGGGCTAGCGATTGCCTCGAAGGCCGCTGTCAGGATAGGTTTGCGCCTTCATCACAATGGCGGCGGCTTAAGTGAGCAGGCCCAAAAGGGAATTTCGAATGTCAGGACTGCAAGGTCAGGTGCTTGCGTTTATGTTGCGCCGCATGCGCACCCAAAGGCACAAAGCGGGCCCGTCGGGAAGCGTTACCGTCTTCCGCAATCAGCTTGCCAAAATGGCCAAACGCGGAAAATTAGCCTCTGACACCAAAGTAACCCCGGTCAATGTCGGACAGGTCCCGTGCGAGTGGATTGAGCGAAGCTCCAGCCGAGCCCATCGCGTCATCCTTTATCTCCATGGCGGCGGCTATTGCGGCGGATCGCCGGACAGCCATCGCCCATTGGTGGCCAAGCTTTGCAAGGAAGCCCACGCCCGGGCACTGGTGCCTGACTATCGCCTGGCACCGGAAAACCCGTTTCCTGCAGCGTTTGAAGATGCGCTGGCCTGTTATCGCTGGCTTTTGGCCAGCGGCATTGACCCTGCGGGGATTGCCTTTGCGGGGGATTCAGCAGGCGGCGGCCTGGCCCTTGCCACCGCCATGGCGGTGCGGGACGAAGGCTTGCCCATGCCAGCGGCCATTGTGTGCCTGTCCCCTTGGGCGGATCTGGCCCAGAGCGGGCGAACCCTTCTAAGCCACGGCGACAAAGATCCTTTCCTGGACATCATGGACCTTGCCAGCTTTGCCCATAACTATCTGAATGGTCATATCTCCACAGACCCTCGGGCCTCACCGCTATACGGCGATTTTCATGGCTTGCCTTCAATTTTGATGCATGTGGGGTCCAACGAAGTGCTTCTGGATGATGCGGTCCGCATTTCCAAGCTCGCTGAAGCTGCCGGGGTCGACGTTAGTGTCGAGGTCTGGGACGGAATGGTTCACGTCTTCCAAGCCTTGCCCGTTAAGCCTGCGGACGCCTCCATCGCGCGCCTGGGGTCATTCATCCGCTCACGGACAGTTCTTGCAGCAGTCGCAAAGACAGCAGCACAATAAGCCTGACAGCTTTTGTATTTTACGCAGGCAGAAGCTTTGCGCCAATTACGCCGTCTGCGATCACATCGCGGAAGGCCGTATGGGTGATCGTTGCTCCGGTCAACACCGCGTGGGACAGAGCGACATTTTTCAAATTTGCGCCCATCAGATTGGCGTGAGAAAGATCAGCGTCCCTTAGATCACCCCGGCGCAAATCTGCCCCTTGTAGATTGCAATATCTCATGTTGGCACCGCGAAGCTGGATCGGCACGATCCGCCCCTCACCAATAAGCAAGGGACCAAGATTGGCGTCCCGCAAATCACAGCCCTTCAGCTTGGCATTCGAGAGATTGGCCCCCCTGAGGTCAGCCCCCACCAGTTTTACATTTCGCAAATCTGCCCCGGCAAGCTGTGCGCCCTGCATGCTTACACCTGAAAGATCCATCCCGTAGAAAACAGCGCCTGGCGCCACAAAGGCCGTGAGGTCACGATGGGCAAGGCCGCGAACGGACCGCAGGTCCACATCCCCCAGCAGGCAAGGCTCACCCTCGCGCCCATCCGTCTTGGCCCATGCTTCGTGGGCATCCAGCAATTTTTCGATCGGCGCATGCAACTTATCAATGCTGCGCCCTGCAGGATCATCTCCCAAAACGTCTTTCAGATTGGCACCATCGAAAACCGCCGTTCCAGAACTCGCACCGGCAAGGATTGCGCCTTCCAAATCGGCGCCCGTAAAATTCGCCCCCGAAAGATCGGCTTTTTGTAAGCTCGCCCCTTTAAGGGTGGCATTTCGCAAATTGGCCCGCGCCAAGGAGCAATGGCGCATATTGGCATCGGTAAAGTCCGCCTGCATGGCAACAACCCCGCCCATCTCCGCGCGTTCCAGATTGGCCAGAGCAACAATGGCTGCGGGCATTTCGGAGGGGCCCAGATCGCGGCGGAGGTATTTCAGATTTCCTCTGCGGTCTCTCTCAGCGATCATGCCTTCACGCAGATCCGCCTCATACATATCAGCGCCGGTGAGGTCTGCACCGCGCATACAAACACCGCGCAAATCCGCGCGCCGCAAGTTCGTATCCCTCAGGGAGACACGGCGAAGGTCAGCCCCAAACAAGGTCACACTTTCAAGATTAGCCCCATTGAGGATGGCATCGCAAAGAATGGCCCCGGTGAAATCAGCGTCATTGAGCTGTCGTCCGGAAAGATCAATTCCCGTCAAATCAGTGTAGGCGAAGTTGGCTCTTGCGCCCCCTAAACGACCCAACATCAACATCTCATGGCGGCGTGCGATCTGTTCCGCAGCCTCCTGCGACACACGGCGATAGGAAATGCCATCGCGATTTGTCAGCATTGTTTTATAAACCATGAGAAGCGCCAATCCATGCGCAAGAAGTTAATCAAATATTGCCGCATCAGTATTGCCGAAAATGCCCAATGATCTCTTAACCACGGAGAGGACAATTTCCAGCATGCATGCGTCATTGGTGCACCCCCTCATTAATCAATTCTTTTTGGGAGTTTCGTAAGTTAGCTCCAATTGCTCGCGAAATTTGGTTCGCGGAAACAAAGCATGTGTCAAGGAGAGCTGGGGCCTCATGTCAGGTGGATTGACTGCGCAACTGGATCAATACAGACGCCGCGATAGCCTCTTGGTTATTGTCCTCGTCGCCGTCGTGCTCGTCAGCCTGGCTGTGCTTACTATTATCGAACAGAAGAGCCGCGCCCACCACTATGAGATGATATCGCATGGAGTTGAAGTTCGGCTTCTGACAATCGGTCGCCTTCTTGATCATCAATTGCGATCTGGCTTTAGCCAAAGTCAAACCAGCGACTCTCTCGAACATGCGTTTGGCAGTTCAGTTGCGATGCACTGGGCCGGGATCATACCCCCTAGCCACATAGGGCCGGAGGGGGAGTTTGTGGCTCGGTTCCACAGGGAAAACCCAAGCATTGAACTGAGTCCCGAAGATCTTTCTCACATGCTGATGGCTGCCAGAGCGTGCAGCGGGTCCAACTCCATCACGGTGACCCAAGAAGGCTTTACGCTTGCAGCTTGCCGGTTGCATGGCGGTGACGTTTTTACGGCCTTGTATTCCCGCCCTCAGGTCCACGCAGAGATAGCTCTGCCCTTTGAAAGCAGATGGATTGCCGCCCTCTCTTTGATATTTGCTGCTGCCTCAATTTCACACCTTGTCAGCCGCCGCATGCTCCATGGCCCGCTCCTGCGCCTTAGCAAGGCGCTTGCTGCAAGTCATGATACCTTAGAATTCAAGCTTGATCATCCCTTGCCCGACAATGAAATTGGTTGGGTGGGCCATCAGATCGAGGACTGGCTCAAGCAGCAGCGCACGACAGAGAAGGAACTGGAACGAATGGCGCGCGTGGCACAGGCCACGGAAAGCGCCATCATGGTCCTTGATGAGAACCTCAACACGACCTGGGTAAATGATGCCTTCGTGTCAATGACGGGCTATGCGCCCGAAGAGGTCATGGGCAAGGAACCGCGAGAGTATATGCGGGGAACCGGAATTGATCGCACGATCGCGGAACAAGTAGATAAGAGCTTCACGGAGGGAAAAGGCTTCCTCGTGGAAGCTGAAGTTTTCCGCAAAGATGGTTCACGATATTGGATTGCCGCAGAATCTCGCCCTGTCCGAAACGACGAAGGCATTGTTACCAGCTGGATCTGCATCAACACAGATATCACTGAGCGCAAACAGTCCGACGAGATACTGGCCTCTCGGGTCATTGAGTTGGAGCTGGCCCGGGAAAAACAATCCGCCCTGGCAAAGGAACTCAAGTCCGCAAAGCGGAAAGCTGAGCGCAGCGACAAGTCGAAATCTGATTTCCTGGCAGATATGAGCCACGAAATCCGGACGCCTCTCAATGGTGTTCTGGGCATGGCCGACGTTCTTTTGACCACGGGGCTGTCTCATGATCAGCGGGATTATATCCAAACAATCAAAGACAGTGGCGCGTCCCTTCTTGCGATCCTGAACGATATTCTGGACTTCTCAAAACTTGAAGCTGGAAAAATCTCGCTGAAGAAAACAAAGACAGACCTTCGGCGCATCATATCGACGGTATCTGACCTCATGGCCCCTCGGGCGAGTGAGAAAGGGCTGACCATCAGCCACAAAGTCTCTGACGATGTGCCTGCGGAGATCATGGAAGATGGCCTGAGATTGCAGCAGGTCCTACTCAATCTGGTTGGCAATGCGGTTAAGTTCACCGAAAAAGGGTGGATCAACCTGTCGGTGGACGTGGTTCAGCGCTCCTCTGGCGGAGACTTTCTGCGCATTGAAGTAACCGATACCGGGATTGGCATAACGCCTGAGCATCAGGAACGGCTATTTGCACGGTTTGAACAAGTCGGTGTGACCGGCGTTCGCACTGCCGGAGGAACGGGGCTTGGGCTCTCAATTTCTCAGGAGCTCACGCGCCTTATGGATGGTGAGATTACTCTTGAGAGTGAAGAAGATGTGGGCAGCACGTTTGCCATCGAGATCCCTCTTGTTGCTGTGGAACAAGAAATACGTCCTCCTCAGGAGCAGATCGAAGAGCATCAGCCAGTTACCGCACTCCCGCAGCCTGAAACTGAGGGCCAGGACAAAAACGATGATGTCGATGACGGCATCGCACAAGAATATGAGAGCCTGAATATCCTTCTTGCAGAGGACCATCCCGTCAATCAGGCGCTGATGAAATCTTTTGTTGGGAAACTGGGGCATACCCTCACAGTCACCGTTGATGGTGTGGAGGCTGTTCAGGCTGCCCGCAAATACGACTTTGATCTTATTCTGATGGATATCCAGATGCCGCGCATGGATGGTGTGATGGCAACCAAGATCATCCGCAGTCTGGAATCTGAGAAATCGCAAACCCCCATCATTGCGGTGACGGCCAATGCCATGGCCGGTCAAAAGGACCACTACCTCGTCTCCGGTATGAATGGCTATGTCAGCAAGCCCGTGCAGATCGAAAACCTACGCGACGAGATTGAGCGGGTATGGGCAGAATTTCAGAACCGAAATCAAGACCTGCCCAAACAGTCTACGGGCTAGCGCGCCACTCTACGCTAGCCGCACAATTCCCTTGCCAAGGCAATGAACTGATCCACTTCTTGGCGCTCTGTCCGAAAGGATGTCACCAGCCTGCACATCTGCCCCTGCGCCGGATCCCCCGGCACGATCCAGGGATGAAATGCTGCCCCTTTGGCAAATAGCTGCCCTGCCACATCTCCAGGAAACGATACAAAGACCTCATTGGCTTGGACCGGATACCAAAGGCGTGTCCCTTCAAGAGCCTCAAGTCCTTGTCCCAGCGCCTTGGCTTGCCCATTGGCATGGGTCGCAAGTTTGAGCCACAGATCATCTTTGAGATAGGCCAGCATCTGCGCTGCCAGAAGGCGGTGCTTGGAAAACAAATGGCCGCTGCGCTTTCTTAAATAGGCAAAAGCGCCGGCCTGGTCGGGATCAAAGAATACAACGGCCTCAGCCGCCATGCAGCCGTTCTTGGTGGCGCCAAAGGACATCACATCCACGCCGGCTTTCCAGGTGGCCTCCGCAGGTGAGCAGCCCAGGTGCACCAGAGCATTGGCAAATCGTGCCCCATCCATATGCACAGCCAGGTTTCGGGTCTTGGCAATGTCGGCAAGGGCGCGCACTTCAGAGGGCGCATAAACAGTTCCGTTCTCCGTGGCCTGGGTCAGGCTGATGATATGAGGCGGGGAATGATGGACAAAGCCCTCCATGGAAAACCCGAGAGCCTGGGCCAACGTGTCCGGTGCGATCTTGCCGTCTTCTCCGCCCAGAGGCAGCATCTTGGCACCGCCGGTAAAGAACTCCGGCGCACCGCATTCATCCAACTGCACGTGAGCGGCCTCATGAGCATAGATCGCCCCATAGGGCGGGCACAGGGTCGCAAAGGCCAGACAATTGGCAGCCGTGCCGGTGGGCACCAGAAAGACTGCGACTTCTTTCTCAAAAATCTCATTGAACCGCTTGCCAACTTCTTCTGTAAGCGGATCATCTCCGTAAGATGCCATAGGTCCATTGTTGGCAGCAGTCAAAGCCTCAAGAATTTCAGGAGCCCAGCCTTCTGCATTATCTGATGAGAAATTCATGAGGCCTATCCTTCGAGTTTCAGCCATTTAAGACATCCCGTGCGTTCCAAGACAGGATCGAGAGATGACTTGTCTGCCATGCGGCCATAGCGTTCTCGCAGCACGTTCAAGGATCGCGCGTGATATTTCTGAGGTTTTTGGGAAAACTCCTGCCCCTGCAAACTCACGGTGAAGCTTTCCTCTCCTGCCGCAAGCGCTTTAGCGTTGGCATCAGACCAAGGCAGGAAGAGCCCGGCCACTTCATCTTCCAGAATGGGCCCGAGCGTTGGCATGAGGTTTTCCAATGTTTCAAACTCACCGATGGCTTCGGGGAAAATCATGCGCTCTACATATTCCAGCACCGCAGGAAAGCCGCTCAGCATGACCTTGCGCGGGGTGGGATCGATGGAGAGCTCATAAAGCTGAGGCCAGATACCGAAATCCGCCATGGCCGGGCGTCCGCCGAAGAGATATTCCCGGTTTCGCAAATGATCCTCCAACAAGCGCAACAGGCGCTTGAAAGAACCTTCGATCTGCTCAAGGGTCTCCTCAGAGGAGCCTACAAAGAACAAACGCTTGGGCATGCGGTCCAACAACATGGTCTCAATGCCGCTGCGTTCTTCCTCGCTTGCATTTGGCATGGTCTCCGAGGCAATCCATTTCGCGGTCGCCTTTTGATCGGGCTCATAGGTCCAGCGATAATGGAACATATGCTTGTTGCCCCACTCATCGCCGTATTCTTCGATCAAGGCAGATATGAAATCCGCAGCCGGATCACCAGTCATGATGCTGAGGTCGGAAAATTTTTCTTCCAGTGTCTCGATGATGGGCGTTGAATCCTGCATCGCAGTTTCATCGGGAGCGACCACGCAAGGGATCAGCGGCAGCTTGGCATAGCGCTGAAACTCTTCCATCTTATCCATGCTGCGCACCACCCAATCGTGGGGAATGCCCTTGTAGCGCATGTAGGAACGCACCTTCACGGAATAGGGCGAGGGCTCAGCCCCAAAGATGCGATAGGTGTCAGTCATGATGATGGCGCTCCCTGAAATGATGCGGGCAGCCTAGGCTTGGAGCGTGTTGCTTTCAACACCTGCGCAACAATCCTTGAAACCCCTTGCCTACCCTTGGGGAAACTGTCACATGATGCGAACAGATAATGGGAGAGCACAGATGAAATATCTTCACACCATGGTTCGCGTTGCAGATCTTGACGCCTCACTGGATTTTTATTGCAACAAGCTGGGGCTGGTGCAGATCAATCGCTACGACATCGAAGCGGGCCGCTTCTCTCTGGTTTTTCTTGCTGCCGCCGATGATGAGGCCGCGGCCCGCAAAGGCGAGGCAGGCATGGTCGAGCTGACCCATAATTGGGACGCAGAAGAGTTGGATGGTGGGCGCAATTTCGGCCATCTGGCCTATGCAGTAGATGACATCTATGCCACGTGCCAGAAGCTCAAAGATGCTGGCGTTACCATCAACCGGCCCCCGCGCGATGGGCGCATGGCCTTTGTGCGTTCACCGGACAATATCTCGATTGAATTGTTGCAAAAGGGCGAAGCCTTGCCATCGCAAGAGCCCTGGGCCTCTATGGAAAATATTGGCGAGTGGTGAGCAAATAAACCTACCGCGCGTTTTCGTCGCCCTGCTCGATCGCATCCAGAAGATCCTGATCGGCCAACACCACCTTATTGGGAGACGGCAATTCGATAACGCCGTCTTTCGATAGTTTGGTAATGGTGCGGCTAACCGTTTCAATGGTCAGGCCCAGATAATCTGCAATGTCTGCCCGGCTCATGGAAAGCGAAACAGGATTGCCGCGGCCGCCCCGTTTACGCTCTTGCTTGCTGATCAGCATAAGGAACGATACCACTCGCTCCCGCGCGGTCTTTCGCCCCAACAGCAAAATCTGATCCTGTGCCGCGGCAAGTTCGTCCGCCGCCATGCCCAGCAATCTTTTTTCCAGGTGAGGCAGTTCATCGAACAGGTCGATCAGCTTGTCGCGCTTGAACCGGCACATGCGGATGGGCGTGATAGCTTCTGCCGTGTAGGCGTAGGTATCGTGATGGGCAAGGCCCAGAAAATCACCTGGGAACAAAAAGCCTGTGATCTGGCGGCGCCCGTCGGGCAACATCTTGGAGACCCGCACCACCCCATCGGTGACGTTGAACGCGTGTTTCGCCTCATCACCTTCAAAGATGATCGTTTGCCCTGGCTCGCAGATGGTTTCCGTCATGATGGCGGTCAGCTGGTCCAGGTCATTCCCGTCCAACACGTTACAAAACGCCAGCGTACGGGCCGCGCAGGCCGCGCAGGGTCCGCTACCGGCTGGCCTGCTCAAATTGGCAAAGAATCCAGTCGGCGCGCCTTTGGCACCAATATTAGCCATCTTGCGTGGCCCCTCAAATCAACAGCTCATGACATCCCTTATGACACACTTTTGTGGCATTGAGGGCCACTTTTTACACCCTGCGACGTTAACGCTTTGGCCAAGTTCAAAGGGCTGAATAAACCCACAGGCGGGCTTTCCCTTGCGCTTTTTCTGCCCGAATGGCACATGAGGTCCTGAAATGCGGGGTTTGGGCAAATTTGAGGTCAGCCATGAAGGTTTTGCATGTAATGGCGGGCGCCGACACGGGTGGCGCAGAGAACATATTTCTCGAATCTGTTGTGGCCCTGGCCGATGCTGGCGTCGAGCAATACGTGGTTACCCGCGACAACAATGACTTCCGCCTTGAGACCTTTGAGCGCCTGAACATTCCCGTCAGCCTTGCCAGCTTTCATAATTATTTCCGCATCCCTACTCAGCGTGTGGTCAATGCAGCCATTGAGCGGTTCAAGCCTGACGTTATCGAATACTGGATGCGCCGCGCGGGCACCTATGCCCCGGTCAAGCACCGGGCGCGCAATGTGGGCTGGTACGGGGGCTATTACCAACTCGCGCGTTTCAAGAATTGCGAATGGCACGTAACCCTCACGCCGAACCTGTTGGATCACATCACCGATCAAGGGGTGCCCAAGGACAGAGCCTCCATCATCCATACCTATGCGGATATGAAGAGCGCCAAGCCTACGGATCGCGCATCCCTGGACACCCCCGAAGATGCCACGGTGTTCCTGGCGCTCGCGCGATTGCATGTGAAAAAGGGTCTGGATGTTCTTCTGGATGCAACGGCGGAAGTACCTGGCGCATATATCTGGATTGCGGGAGACGGCCCTCTAAAATCGCAGCTTGAGACCCAGGCGCGTCTGTTGGGCATTGAAGATCGCGTGCGGTTTTTGGGCTGGCGCGATGACCGCGACGAGTTGTTGGCCGCTTGCGATATTGTGGCCTTCCCTTCGCGCTACGAGCCGTTCGGTACCGTCACCGTGGATGCATGGTCCGCGAAGAAGCCGCTGATCGCTGCTGCCAGCCAGGGACCGGGCGCATTTGTGAAGGATGGGCAAAACGGCTTGCTGATCCCCATCAACGACACCGAAGCCCTAATCGATGCCATGCGGCGCATGATGTCCAGCCCCGTCTTGCGTCAGCAATGCGTGGAAGGCGGCACAAAATCCTTCGAAGAGCTGTTCACCAAAGAGGTGTTCACCCGGGATAGTTTGGCGTTCTATGAGAAAGTCAAAGCCCACGCCGAAAAGAAATTGGGCGCCTGGAGTTAGATTTTAGTTTCTCCTGAAGGGTCATTCCGTGGCTTGATCCAACACAACGCTACTTCATCAGGTGGCGATAGCTTGCCACCCCCTCCCGGCTTGCTACGCTCGCCGACCTCCCCCATCAAGGTGGAGGTGAGAACGTGCCACCATCGTCCCCTCCCCCCGGCGTGGGGGAGGGTTAGGGAGAGGGGGTATGCCGCAGGCGTCAGGTAAATTACTCCGCACCCGTCATGCCCAGCACCGACAGCATGAAGACGATCTCTTCGGCGATATCCTCATAGGCAGAGAACCGCCCGGTGGTGCCAAAATGGCCGGAGCCCATGTTGGTCTTGAACACCAGCAGATTGTCGCTGGTGGAAACATCCCTCAGGCGCGCCACATATTTCGCCGGTTCCCAATATTGCACCCGCGGATCATTGAGACCTGCAGTGATGAACATGTGCGGATAGTCCAATGCCGCCACCTGATCATAAGGCGAATAGGACAGCATGTAGTGGTAATAGGCCTCGTCTTCAGGATTGCCCCATTCCACCCATTCATAGGTCGTCAGCGGGATCGTGGCATCAGACATGGTGGTCACAACGTCAACGAACGGCACATGGTTCAGGATACCTTCAAAAAGATCCGGGCGCATGTTGGCCACAGCTCCCATGAGCAGGCCCCCGGCCGATCCGCCGCGGGCAATCATCGTCTCTGACGTGGTCCAGCCTTCGGCCACCAGATAATCGCCCACATCGATAAAGTCCGTGAACGTATTGATCTTATCAAACAGGCGACCATCGAAATACCATTGACGCCCCATTTCCTGTCCGCCGCGTATATGCGCCGTTGCCAGAATAATGCCGCGATCCATAAGCGGCAGCCAGGCATAGGTAAATCCGGGGTCATAGGAAGAGCCATAGGCCCCATAGCCCCGCAACATCAGCGGACGAGGGCCATCGCCGCCCATGTCGCCGCGCCAGGCAAGGGTGACCGGCACAAGGGTACCATCCCGCGCCGGAGCCCACACACGAGCCGTCTCATAGTTCGCTGCATCAAACTCACCGCGCACTTCGTCCTGACGCAACTGGGTCAGTGTGCTCGCCTGCATGTCATAGTCATAAATCGCGGTAGGCGAATTGTAGGAAGAATATTGAAAGCGCAAGGCAGTGGAGGTGGCATCCACATTCACCACATCGCTGGCCCCTTCGGTGAAGGTGGCGTGACCCACTTCCCCGCCCACATCAATGATGTGATCCGTTCCGGCCTCAAGATCATAGACGTGCATGTTCACAGAGCCGCCGGAACGTTCTTCCAATGCCAGATAACCGTCAAAGGCTTCTATGCCTTCAACAAGCGTGTCTTCGCGATGAGGGATCAATAGCTCCCAGCCTCCGGGCTGGCCGTCTTGGTCCTCAGCTGTGAAGATCTGGAAATTAATCGCCCCTTCGTCGGAGCGAATGATGAACGTCTCGCCAATATGATCCACGAAATATTGGTGGGGATCACGGCGAGGCTCGAAGATGACAGGCTGCGCGCTGGCATCGTCCAGATCGATCAGGCGATATTCCGTCGAGGTCCGCAGCCAGGAGACAAGCATCAAATAGCTTTCTGACTTGCTCCGCCCCATGAATAAAAGAAACTCTGTATCATCTTCCTGATAGAGCATTTCATCTTCGCTCTGGGGGCGTCCGATCACGTGCCGCCAAAGCTGATAGGGGCGCAAGGTCTCTTCTTCATTGCGCAAATAATAGATCGCGGTGCCGTCTGAGGACCAAACAATCGAGCCATCGGTCGCCTCGATTCTGTCGGGCAAGACCTCACCGGTGGTAAGGTCTTGAATGGAGATGTCGTAAAGCTCCCGCCCATTGGTATCGATGGAATAGGCCAGCATCGTATTTGACGGGGCCACGTCCCAATCATTGATGAGGAAATACTCATGGCCTTCAGCCAGAGCTGGACCATCGATCAGCACTTCTTCTTCACCACCGCCAACAGAGGCGCGAGAGATAACGGAATAATCCGCGCCTTCAGCAAATCGTGTGGTGTAGACATAGCCATTGCGTGTGTAGGGAACGCTTTCCCGCGTCTCGGACAGGTGCCCCACCAGCTCTTCGAATAGCTCGGTCTTTAGATCCTGAAGGGGGTCAAAGAATTCCGCCGCATGGGCGTTTTCCGCTTCCAGATATTCGATAACCGCCGGATCTTCCCGATCCCGCATCCAGTAATAGACATCATCACGCGTGTCCCCATGGGCCACCATGGGGTGGGAGCGCATTTCAGCATCCGGTGCGCTGCTTGCTTCGGGGGCAGGTGTTGGCTCTGTTGTTTCTGTCATTGTCTCTTCGGCTGTTATCTCTGTCGCTGTTTCTGGCGTTGTTTGTTCATCTGTCGCCGGGCTGCACGCTGCGAGCAGCAAGCTCATGGAAAATGCCATGAAAGATAGAAATATGATGCGCTTTGAATTGAGCCAGCTGGCCATGATCTTCCCCACATAATTTGACGATTGGCGGGGAACCTAGCAGGTGTGAAGGCCTAAAGCCAACGGCGGGTTTTGCTCAGAAACTCGGTATAGGCCGCCCCGAACTTGGCCGTCAGGTACTTCTCTTCGCGGGCAATAACGCCGAACCGCATGGTGATCAAAACAGGTACCAACAGGCCAAGCGTCCAGGGACTATCCCAGATCAACGCCAGCCCGGCATAGATGCAGCTCAAGGAAACGTAGATCGGATTTCGGGTAAAGCGATAGACCCCGTCGGTGACTAATTGTACCGCAGGCTTGTTGGTCGGAACATTGGTGCCCGCGCGCCTGAACTGCCGTACGGCCATGCTTATAAGTATGATCCCGCCTGCCAGAAGCACAATGCCGGGCCACAGGATCAGATTTCGGGAGGATATGAGCCCGGCAAAACTGGCGGGCATAAATTGATTGAAAATGGCTCCTACCAACAAACCTCCGGCATATAGAATTGGCGGATGAACCAGCACGCCGGGATTGTCTTGTGGATCAGGGCTGCCTTCAGGCATGTTCAATTCCTCAGCTAGCAAAGACGACTCAGATTGGCGCTCATGATCGCATCCCAGGGGCCTTATCGCAAAATCGCCACTACCCTCTAGCCCCAAGGCCCGCGTCGGAACCTGCTCTGAAACAATGGCACGTGGCCATGCTTCATGAACGGGATCAGCGCCATGCCAGCAGCGAACCCACCCACATGGGCCCAGAAGGCAACCCCACCCCCATCACCATTGGTCGAGAAGAGCGCGAACATGACTTGCATGATGAAATAAAAACCCAGCACCACCATGGCCGGAACGCGGATGACCTGCACAAAGGGGATGATAAAGATCAGCACCCGGACAGATGCGCGGGGGTAAAGCAGAAGATAGGCCCCCAAGACACCGGAGATGGCACCACTGGCCCCCACCATGGGAATGACGGAGCCAGGATCAGACAATGCCTGGGCCATCGCAGCCGCTACGCCACAGACAACATAGAACACAATGAAGCGAAGCCAGCCCATGGCTGCTTCGATATTGTCCCCAAATATCCACAGATAAAGCATATTGCCCGCCAGATGCATGATGCCGCCGTGCAGAAACATGGAGGTCAGGATCGTGGCACTCTCCGGGGGCCCGGGCACATGAAAGGGCTGAGCAAAATGCTTGTCGCTGCCAAACAACTCGGCCGGCACCATGCCAAAGCCGTAGAGGAACTGCAGGGTTTCCTGCTCCGGCAGCATCCATTGATAGATGAAAACACCAACACAGGCAGCAATGATCGCCCAGGTAACTACGGGAACAATAGCACGCGGATTGTCGTCAGATATTGGAAACATGGGGGCTAGTTTCACCCATTGAGGGAGCTCTGCCTAGGGCCGTTGATGCACGGCCCTAGTTTAAGTGTCAAATTTCACCTCGGCGTCATCCCAGCATTTATTGCACTACTGTCCGGTTTAGATTCCCACATACCACTCAGAGTGCCATGTGCCTCCGGCATCCCCCCCATCCTGACCTTCCCCCACGCTGGGGGGAAGGGACGAAATCTGCATGATTACACCAATAATTACCTCCCCCTTGTGGATGGGGGAGGTCCGAGCAAAGCGAGGGGTGGGGGTGGCAAATCATCGTTAGGCATTGATGAAAACAGAGTCTCAAATATCGAAATCGGTATCGATCCCAACAAGATACTGAGTTGAAGCGCAACTTGATGAGTTAAACCGGACAGTAGTGGACTTGATCCCGGAATCTGGCGATCTCTCTGTTGTAGAGGGGACGGAACGTAATGGGCACTAACAGTCCAACTATTACCGTCCCCGTTTGCTTTGCATGCATTGCCAGATAGCGGGATCAAGTCCCGCTATGACTAAGTATTTGCGTTTAGGCATTTAGAGCACTCGCCAGTCCAACAAGGAATTCGCGCCCTAAACCCCGGCATCTTTCAGGGAATGACCCGTTGGATCGCCGCCCTCTTCACTGATGGCCTTGGCGTAGGCCTTCTCAGATTTGAAGGGACCGTGAGCATCGAAATCAGAAAGTTTCGCAGGCACGATTGCGCCTTTGGTCTTGGGCAGGATTTTGAAATAGCCCCCGTCGCGACCAATGATGGGGATCACGCGACCTTTCTTGGAAAAGACCCGGCGCATGGAGGCGGATTGATCGTGAAAGGCCTCCAGCTCCTCCTTGTCCTTCTTGAAGAGGTATTCATAGGTCTCGATCATTTCCTTGATGTATTCCTTCTCCACCACCTGAAGGTTGGAAATGATCCAGCATCGGTCATCGAATATCCAATAATAGGAAAGCCCGATCAGCTCACCTTGTTTGGTAAAGTAAGGGAAAAACGGAAAGGACCGGCAAGCCAGTGTCCGGCTGTTGCGATCACAGAACGGGGCGATCTTGCATTCAATGGCCCGGCAATCTTCGTGCAGCTCCTCGACAATCTCGCGACCGGCTTTATCCTTGGGCTTGAACTTTTTCCACGCATCGGTGGTTCTTTTCAGGTGCTTCCACTCGCCAGTGGTCACCACGGGAACCGCATGATCTGCCGTGCAGCAAACCGGTATGCCGTTGTTCAAGGGTGCGCACATCTTGCCGCAGTCAACCTTGGTGGAGATTGATGCCTGCAACATATCATGCATTTTTTCGTAGTGTTTGGCTTTGGCAGCCATATTGTATTTCTCCCCAACCGGTCCTGCGCACGACTCGTCCGCGCCGGAGGAGACTTTAGTGAAATGATCCGATGAGTCTAGAGCGCGCTTACAAATCGCATCGGTGCTTCAGGCCGCGACTGCGGCCCGGTGCCTCTGCACCGCCCTCCACTTGCGCCATGGCGCACGTTGCGGAGCTGCGCGTCCTTACGCGCTAGCGTGAGCAGGAAAATCTAGAGCCGGTCCGATCCCTATGGATCGGCTCTAGTCTTCGGCGCGCTGTTCCACCAAGACCCCATCAGCAATGCGGTCACTGGGGTGCATGATCACCTGTGCGCCTTCTTCCAGGCCGCCAAGAATTTCCGCTGCATCGGGATTAAACTGCCCCACCTCCACTGGCGTAAGGCGTGCCCGGCCATTGCGCACGATGAAAAGCGCCCAGCCTTCCCCCTCCCGGAACAAGGCACTTAGCGGCACCTGCAGAACATTGACCCCGCGCCACAAGACCACGCGCGCCTCAATGCGATAGCCATGCCCCAGGCGCTGCCACTCAGTCGCTGGGTCACTAAGAGAGATGATCACATTTACGCGCTGTTCCTCGATGCCAAGGGAGGAGATTTTCGTAAAGCCATAGGGCTCCACCAGATCAACAATGCCGTTGAGGTTGCCCTCCCCGCCCCAGCGTTCCACCACCACCGCATCGCCATCGCTGACCCGGACCGCATCGGTGGAAAGAAGATCCACCACGATTTCAAGGTCCGCAGGATCACCAAGCTCAACAAGGGGCTGGCCCGCGGCGACAACCGATTCGCTTTCGTGATAGATGCGCAGGATGCGGCCCGACACAGGCGCGCGAACCGCAACGCAGCATTCCAGCGTGTCGTCTGCATCTTGCCCCTCTCCCGGTCCAAGCAGCGCTGCCCGTGCCGTTTCCAGTTCGTGCTGGCGAATATCCAAAGCTGCGACCACTTGCTGAAGCGCTGCCCGCTGGGTACGGAGCTCAAGTTCTGCCCGGTCAAGGGCTGCTTCTGAAACGGCCCCCCGGCGCGTAAGCTCTTCGGTGCGTTGATATTCCGTGCGTGCGTAGTCTACCGCGGCCTCCATGCGGGCCACATCGGCCAGAGCAAGAGAAAGGGCTGCGTCTGCTGCGCGTTCAACCGCTTCCAGTTCTGTGCGTGTGCGGACATCCAACATGGCGGGGTCTGAAGGCAGGATGGTTGCCAGCACGGTCTCGCCTGCGATCACTTCATCACCAACGTTGCCGTCAAACCTCAAAACTCGTCCGGGCAAGGGGGCGGAGACCACATAAACCTCCCGCACGCGGGTATAGCCATCGTCGCGGATGGATACCTCGAACGGGGCGCGCGCGACCTGGGTTATGTCAACCGACACGGCGCGAGGCAAAAAGGAATAGGTCAAGGCAAGGGCCAGCACGGCGACAACACCGCCGCGCACGATCCAGACACGACGCCGCGCCTTGTTCATATTGATAGCCATCGGGCTACTCCCTCGTTTTCAGGACCGCCACAAGGTCCAGCCGGTTAACCCGGCGGGCGACAAGCACCCCGGTGACGATAGCAGACAAAAGCACAACAATGACCGCCCATCCATAGGTCGATGGATAGAGGATCAGCGGCAGACGATAAAGTTCGGAACTGAAGCTCTGAACCATGGCAGCAGCCAGACCATATCCCAGCACACAGCCAAGAGGCAGGGAGACAAGCGTGATCACCGCAAGCTCCCCCAACAGCACACCGGCCACTTCGGCCTTGGTAAAGCCCAGAACGCGCATGCTGGCCAACTCTCTTCCTCTTTCGGACAAAGAGATGCGCGCGCTGTTGTAAATCACTCCAATGCTGATCAAGGAGGCAAAGAAGACGTAGAACCCCACCATGGTGAGCATGGTTTCATCCATGATCTCTTCAAACACTTCCAGCGAGGCCCCCTGCAGGGAGACCCCTTGAATGGCCGGGACAGATTTAACTTCCTCAAAGAAGGCCTCAATTTCCTGTTCATCAAGCAGAAGATACGCGCCGGACGCCGCCGGTGCTTCCTCCATCATTCGGCTCAAGGCCAGACGATCCATATAGGCCGCCAAGCCTACATATTCGTAGCTGATGCCGGTAACGGGCGCGCGGATGTGCGGTCGTCGTCCTTCCATCACTTCTATTTCAAGCCACTCGCCGGCCCTTATGTCGAGCATTTGCGCAAGCTGATCGGTCAGCACCAACCCATCGGGGGGCAGGAACACCTCGTTGTTGTTCACATCTAACAGCCGGGAGAGATCCGCCCCCACATCAATCCCTGTGATGCCCGCTCTCTCGCTAAGGTGGCCATTGCGAAATCTTACCGGCACCGCTCGGAAAACTTCTGCCTGCATCACTCCCGGCAAGTTCATCAAATCCTCAGCCGCGATATCCTGGCGCGGATTGGGGAAGACCACCGTTACGTCTTGTCGCTGGGTGCTGAAAAAGAAGATATCCAGCATCTCATCAATGGCATCCAGAAAGAACAATGTGGAAATCAAAAGCGCCAGGGAAAACGAGATGCCTACTGCCGTAAGCCCAGCGCGCGCAGGCCAACGGGCGAGGTGCCGAATAATCATTCTTGTCGGGGCACCGAGGTATTGGGCAATCCCGAATCGTTCCGTCAGGCTTTTGCGGTATATGGGCGGCGCTGGCGGGGTCATGGCAACAGCAGGGGTAAGCCTGACCGCACGGCGCACAGCCAAAGTTGCCCCCAGAACCGCCACCCCCAAAGAGAGGGCGCCAGAGCTGATAAAAGTCCCCAATGAGGGTCGGTAAAAAACGAACGGAAACTGAAAATACTCCGCATACATATTTGTCATGCCGCGCCCAAGCCAGGCCCCGAACCCCCATCCCAGCAACACACCAAAACAGGCGATGGCCAGCACAAACTTCATATAGTGCCAACCCACATCCAGGTCTGTGTATCCAAAGGCTTTTAAAAGCCCCACCTGTTCGCGTTCGGTTTCCACAAGTCGCCCAATGACAAGGTTCAGCAGGAAAGCCGCCACCACAAGAAAGATCGGCGGCACAATGTTAATCAGCGTTTCCAGCTGTTGAAACTCACTACGCATAAAGGCATGAGAGATCTGATCATCCCGGCCAAAGGAACCAATGCCGCCATAGGGCTCGAGGATGTCATCCAGCTCATCAAGGATATCCAGCAAAACGGCGGACCGGGTGAAGCTGACCGAGACCTCGTTAAAGGCCCCATCCAGATCAAAGGCAGCCTCGAGGGCCTCCCGTCCCATCCACATAACGCCAAAACGGCGATTGTCTGGAATGAACTCCCCAGGGGAGATGGCATAGATAAACTCCGGCGAAAGCGCCGTGCCCACCACTTCCAGGGTTCGCCGCCTGCCGTTGACGTTTCCGACAATGCTGTCGCCGGGGCGCAGATCATGGGCCTCCGCAAAGGCAACATTGAGAAGAACCTCATCAGGACGACCGGGCTCCACCAAACGGCCACTTCGCAGGAACAAGCGGTTCAGTTCGGGCTGACGACCTTCAGGGATGGAATGAATGCGCCCGCGCGCGGGCTCGATCAGACCTGGCATATCCAGAACGATATCTTCGACAATGCGCGCATCGACCCGCGCTATTCCCGGGATATCGGCGATGGTTTGGACAAGGCGTTCCGGCGCGCGAATGGCGTAGGCAAAGACATGAGCGAAACGATAGCGCTCATAATAAGCGTCCCGCGTGTCCGTCAACGATGTGAGCGTGCCCAGGGACAAAACCACCACCGCAACGCCTGCTGCGATCACACAAGCAATGGCAAGAACCTGGCCGCGAATGTGCCAGAGATCTCGTCGTAGCTTGGCGTCAAGCACGCTCATGGCGACTACCAGCTCAGTTCCCGCGCCGGACGACGCGTTTTATGGGTCTCGATATGCGATATCTGACCATCGGCGAGAGAAATGACCCGATCGGACATATCGGCAATGCCCGCATTGTGGGTGATGATGATGGTGGTGGTACCCAGTTCCTTGTTGACCCGTTCCAGCGCCTCGAGAACTTCCACCCCGGTACTTGAATCAAGAGCACCTGTGGGCTCGTCGCACAAAAGAACGCCGGGGCGTTTGGCCACCGCACGCGCCACGGCAACGCGCTGTTGCTGGCCGCCGGAAAGCTGAGCGGGGAAATGATCCAACCGATCCCCCATGCTCACCAGATCAAGGGCCTCTTCTGCTGACATGGGATCGTCCGCGATCTCCGTGACCAGAGCCACGTTCTCCCGCGCCGTCAGACTGGGGATCAGATTGTAGAACTGGAAGATAAAGCCCACATTCTCCCGCCGGAAATGGGTCAGGGCCTTGTCATCAAAGGCGGTGAGTTCCTGGCCATGGAAAAACACCTGGCCCGAGGAAGGCTGATCCAGCCCGCCCAGAATATTGAGCAAGGTGGATTTTCCGCTGCCGGAGGGGCCCAAAAGGACGATCATCTCTGAATCATGGATTTCAAGATTAACGCCGCGCAGGGCATGCACCTCGGTCTCGCCGGTGGCGTAAACCTTTGAAAGATCATGCGTTCGAAAAGCTGCGGGTGGCTTATCGCCCATTGCAGAACCTCACCTGACCATCACCTTCACGTTTAGACCTAGCATATCGGTTGACCGGCCCGCCGTCACAAGAGATATGTCAATAAATCTGCTCCTCAAGGGGCAGGCGGTTTGGGATTTAGGTTGTGAAGGGTCTTGATTTGGCCAGAGTTTGCGTCAGGTTTTTGTCTTTAATGGTTCTGGCAACGCTGCTGCTGGGGGCGGTGATGCCTGCTGTTTCCTATGCCCACCCTTCCGAGGATGAGCTGATCCGCCAGTTGGAGGAGCAATACGGCCGCCCGCGCCCTTCCGAAGACAAAGAACCTACCCGCGCCGCGGAAGAAGAACCTGCTCCGCCCCCGCCGGGCATGGTTCAAACCATCACGGATTATCTGATCATCGGTTATCAGCACATCCTGCCCAAGGGGATGGATCATATTCTGTTCGTGCTCGGATTGTTCCTGGCCAGCACACGGTTTCGCCCGCTCCTGATCCAGATAACCACCTTTACCGTGGCGCATACGGTAACACTGGCCCTTGCTATCCTTGGATATATCGCCGTGCCCGGAGCCATTGTGGAGCCGCTCATTGCGCTTTCCATTGCAGCGGTGGCCATTGAGAACATCTTCTTTGACAGGCTGACCCCATGGCGACCGGCCATTGTTTTCGGCTTTGGCCTGTTGCACGGGCTCGGGTTTGCCGGGGTGCTGACGGAGATCGGCATGCCTCAGGGCCAGTTCATCACCGGGCTGATCTCGTTTAATGTCGGCGTTGAGCTCGGACAGCTATCGGTCATCCTGGCGGCGTGGGCCCTGCTGCATTGGTTCTATAGCCGCCCCTGGTTCCGCGCGCGCGTTGCCATACCGGCGTCCGCAGCCATCGCAGCAGTAGGCCTGTTCTGGACCGTCCAGAGAGCCTATCCGCTCGTTGCCGGGATGTTTGCCTAGTCTGATTTCTCAGGTTCTGGATTGCGCGCCTTGATCTGAGCCATGCGATGGCGTTGCCACCAAATAGAGAGCCCTGCCAGCCCGAGAACCAGCGCCAGCAACGCCCACAGGATGGTGGATCTCAACGAGCCTCCGCGCCCTTCAATGGCAACTTTCAGCTCCCGCGCAATGCCTTCCGCCTCGTTAGCCGCCACCGTATCAACCCCGATGGCCCGCCCAATAAGATCCAATTGGAACGAGGCCGGGTCCTCGCTTTCAAGGCCAAGGGTCACCAGCGAGCGACTGGAAGCAGGTGCCCCTTCTGGAGAATACTGAACAATCTCAAGGTTCTTGAAGGCGGTCACGTCACCCTCGCCATAGTCATTGCTGTCCCAGACCACAACGTAAATAGGCCGACCTGCCGCCCGCACATAACGCATCCCCCGGTGGCCCCATGGGGTGGCATCCGTCTCATAGAGCAAAGTTCCGTTGTGATCATAAAACCCAAGTTGCGGGCCTTCGAACTGGTAATCCGTATGAAGATGAACACCGACAATACCGCCTGAAGCCGGATCAATGCGGAACCAATCCCGGTCCCGACCTGAGATGTGCACCAATCCGTTAAACGGAAGCTCCACCCGATAGGCGGTCTCAAGGCTGTTGTTGTCTTCGAACTCATCCAGAGGAATTTCGGAGACAAGACGCAACTGGATGATCGCGGCCCCGGGGGTTGCGGCCTGCACCACGGCTTCATAATCGCCTGCCCCAAAGACGTCTTGTGGGGCTGCGGTCTTGCCCGTGGGGGCATCAGAGCTTGCGCCCCGTTCCCGGAACTCGACCGTGATAATCCCTGCGCTTTCAGGGGCCGAGAAGATGTCCGCGCGCAGGCGGCCCACATAGTCGGTCTCGAACCTCAGAACGCGCATGCCTTCATCGCCCAGGCGTACGTCTTCGATCTGATCAATATCGACACTTTGAGGTCTGCCTTGGGCGGTGGCCAGCGATGGAATGAGCAGCGCAAGAAGGATAAGAGCATATCGCATCTTATGAGCCCTCCTGTTCTTGCAGCGCTGCCTGCACTGCCGCGCCGATCTGCCTTCGGGCTTCTTCCAACGGTACGGTAGATGGCCTTAGGCCCCCTGCCGCATTGCGCACCCGGTCAAGGTCTGACGCGCCCAGCCGCGAAGTGCCAAAGTCCACGACCTCAGCACTGGAGCGGGAATTGATCCCCCAATCTGACCGTGTGGGCCCACCGCTTCTGTTTCGGATAGAGCCGTAATAGGCGTAATAGGTTTTTGTTTCCAAACGCGCAAAACAACGGCCATCAGGCAAGGCCCGTTCGATGTACCAGTGTTCCAGCAGGGCAATCTCATCCAGCCCCGTGCCGCGACCATCCACTTCCACTTGATAGGCGCGCCAGGATGCGGGCGTGCAATTGACGTCCGGCAGAGCTTCGCGAGCAACTTCCTCTTCGTCCGGCTCATCATCTTCGGGCTCGCGGCCCTCTTGTAAGCGGCGATGGTCCCGCAACAGCTGTTCAAGATCTTGCGTGGCGGAAGCCACATTGCCGTCACAGGTTTCCGCCCCATCGGTAAAGGTGACATAGCGCCAGTCCTCTGCGCCGGGATTTGCGCTGCCTGCGATAAGCCCCCGGGCAAAACTCTGTGCGCCTGCCAATGGTGTGCCGCCACTTGGGGAAGCGGCCAGAAGATAATCGCGCACTTGCTGGACGTTGCGGGTAAAGCCCATGTGCTGGATGGAGCCGCAATCATAAAACACCACGCCCGCCAATTCGATACGTTGGTCCTCGGGCAACTCGTCCAAAGTCTGACGAATGCCGTTGCGCGCGTTCTCCATGCGGCTGTTGTCCCCCATGCTGCCAGACGCATCGAGGATGATCACCATGGAAAGCGCCGGCGGCTCGCCGATACGATGCCAGGTATCTGTCCCGCCGCGGGATGAGGTGTTCGCATCCCCCCGAGACGCTTCATAGCGCGCCCAAAAATTTGAGCCCCCTTCAAGAGGCAAGATTTGCACAACAGAGCGCGGATCCGCATCCAGGCCTTTGCTGGCGAGATCTGTTGCTGTGATGGATATAGGAAGATCGCCGTCCACAGCGCCAGGGGCTGCGGCCTCATAGTCAAAGCGGCCGGTCCAGCGGGTTCCTGTCCCCTCCATCTCAACAGTGGCTGCCCCCACCTGAACCACTGGTGTTTCCGTAACCGGCGAAGAAAGCTCAAAGCGCAAGCTTCCCTGGCCCGTTGCGGGCGCTGCTCGCGCGGTGGAGACCCGCAACATACGTTCGGGGTCCCCCAGTGCGCTGGTGGAAAGATTGGGTGCCTCGTCCATGTCCGGGCCGCCGGTCCATTCGGCGCTATAGACGGTGCGCCTGCCTGCGCGCACTTGAATGCGCTGAACATGGGCGGGGATGGTGTCTACCAGAACAAGATTTGTCTCATCAGGCTGGGGCCCCGGTGCGTTGGGATTGCCGTCGATCCAGCCGCCATCTTCCGCGCGCACATTCACATGAACCGCCTGAACGCCGCGATAGGTGGAGGCAAACTCATCGCCTTCAGGAATATCAAGGGTGCCGCGCCAGCGCTGCCCTCTAAAGCTGCCATCTTCAACCTCGTCCGGACCAAACGCGATACGCGTTTCTTCTTCGTCCTCGGCAATATCCATGTCGAAGGTAATCTCGATCCGCACCTCGCCCGGCGTGATAGGCCGGAAAGCTCCGGGATCCGGTGCAGGCGCTGGCGTGCCGCGCGGGCCGGGGTCTTCTTCCGGCTCTGGCGCTTCATAGGTATAAAAATCCTCACCGCCCCTGAAGACCCGCATGGAAACAACCCTGGGGCGTGGAATATCATTGAGAAGAACAAACCGTCCGACACTGCGATAGCCAGGGGGGGGGCCGCCAGTAGCTTCGCTATGCATGCGTTGCGCACCGCCGTCTGCCGTTTCTTTCTCAATGAAAAGATAGGCTTCATCGTCGGCATTAAACGAGATGTCGTTAAACTGCTCTCCCAGCACAAAGGTGATGCGATCGTCGTACCAGCGCACGACCTCTTGCACCTCAACCGCCGTGGTCCAGGAGCGTCCCACATAGACCTTGCCCTGGCCTGCCCCAAAGTTAAGCCCGTAGAGTTCAATCCGCTGATCTGCATCGGTAAGCGAGGCCACAATATCTCGCGCAGCATCGCCTTCATCTTCCACCGTGTTGATCACCGGCGTCATGTCACACCAGTTGGCCACGGAGTGCTGAGCATATCCCCATTCACCAAAAGTATCGGACCACTGAGCATTATTGGGTTGTTCGGTAGAGAAGGTGAACGGCACATAGCCCGGGTGCAGATAATACGGCAGCGTATCATCAGTGGGCCCTGTCGTAATCGCTCCCGTTGGTTGCCAGGCGCAGACGGGGATGACCTGGCTCACGGATGACGCACTGCCAGAGGTGTTGGCATCCACCTGGTATGACCGCATGGCCCCGCGATAGCTCTCATGCGTTTCCGCAAAGATGCGCTGCGCCAAGTAGCGGCACACGGCGCGATAGCGGTCACGGTCTTCAGCCGATGTACTTGCACTTCTGATTTGAACCCGCAGGCGTTCGAGCCTGTCTTGGGCACCGCTGCAATAGTGCCCGGCCTGAGCGCGGTTGAAGAAGCCGAAAATAGAATTCCGGTCGCGTCCCCGCGCATCTTCATCTGGCAGGCTGGCAAGATCACGAGGCTCAAGATAGTCCGGCGCACCATAGTAAGTGCCGACCTGCGCCTGCCCAAAGGGGCCCATTCCTCCAGTGGCGAGATCAATCCCGTCTCCCCGGAACATACCGTTCCAGAAAATCCGCGAGGAAATCCGTGTCAGCGCTGCACGATCTACCGTTAGCGTAATTGGCGTGCCATAGCGCGCGGATATAAGTTCCACAGCAACTTCGACGGTATTTGATTCTACTTCTGAGCTGTCGATGCCCGCATTGCTGGGCAACATCATGCGCACTACGAAAGGAACAATCGTTCCGGTCAAGGTGTCCGATGCATTGAGAACGCCCCAGGCTTTCCATATGGACCAGTTGGTGGCCCAGGCATCCAGACAATCCGGTGTCACGGCGCCTGAGCCATGGGTGGTGACACTATCAATCCCATAGCCGCCCTCTGGGCCTGTGCCGAAGGATTGGATAACCTCGCGATAGCTGGCCGAAAGACATCGCATCATGGTGCTGCGCTGGGTGGAAACCTCCAGCGGCCAGTCGGTGCTGGCATAGAGCGCATAGCCTGCGCCAGTGAACCCGTCGAACATATCCTCGGCGCGATAGTCTCCTACCCCGTTGGCAGCACTACCGCCGGTGGTGGGACGCCATTGGGCAGGGGAGACCCCATCTCTTCCGAAAAGCCCAACACTTGGAAGCGGTGAGGAGAGCGGCAAAGGCTGGCCCAACACCGCTTCGGAGCCGTGGATAATACCGGTGAAGGCCCCGATGACAGCGGCCTGACCAATGTCATTGTTGTAGGGATTGGAGCGATGATCCGGTGCGTTCCAGCGCTCCCACATATGCCCCGTGGACCAACGGTCCTGAAGAAAATGTTGCGCGGCACCCTCATAGGCCAGGGCCATAAGTTCGGCCTCGCGCACATTGTCTGCAAATGCGGTCTGGGTGGCCTGGTTCTGCGCTTGTAAGGAGGTGCGCAATTGAGCGGCATGAGCCCCTGCCCACAAGGCCGTCATGTGCAGCCGACGATAGGATTCTGCAGCCTGAGTGCCAAAGTGAGAGGAGTTAAACCCCGCCCCCAGCCACACTGAGTAATTATGGCAATGGTCCAGCTCACCAGAGCTTATGGGTGGGCAGAACCGGTTTTTATTGATCCAGTCATAAATCGTGTATGTGAAATCTGCGATGCCCGCAAAATGCGGTGGGTTTGCGAGGTCTCGTTCTTCCAGCGGACCTGCCCACTCAGAGGGCTGACGTTGGTATTGATCGCCGCCCGTTCCAGTGACCAAATCAGGTCTGAAAAAGCTGGAGTTGAGATCAATAACATAAAGCTCAGTAGGCGAACGAATAGCCCAGGGATTGCTCCCTGAAATCGCCCTCCCAAGGGCGCGATCTGCAAGCCATTCGTGTTCATTGCGACTGCAGGAGCGGGAGCGACCGATATTCACGCTTGGGTCGCAAAGCCATAGAGAGCGCCAGTTCTCGCCGCCTTCGTGCTCAGACTCTTCCTTATACTCCTTGGTATCCCAGGCCAGCGCCGTAGAATTCATCACCATGAAAAGAGCCACAAGAACAGTGATGATAGTGAGCAAGCTCAGATAGTGTTGGCGGGACAGTTTCATTGGTCCGCCTCCCGGGGCACGCAATAGCCGCGTTCCTCCACAAAGGTGGCAAAGAACAATGCTTCCATCGCATCAAAATCAAGCCCGCGGGCCTGGCTCGCGAAATGAGCCTTGCACTCATTGGGACAGTCTTCAGCTTCGGCGACGCAAGTATTGATGATGGAGGCGCGATCGGGCTCTCCACCGCCCTCCCCGGCTTGCTGCATGTTGGTCTCGATACAAACGAACACGGCACCGATGCAATCCCCCCATTGGGCAATCGCATCGTCAATGTCGGGATTGTAGAAAAACTCGATAGCGTCTTCGGGATCGTGAGATCCATGGCCCGCCGCCGAGGTGGCGAAAACCTCGCACTCGCCCTCTTCATCACAGGCGCTTTCGTCATAAGGCACCGTGGCCTCTTGCCAGACATCGGCGCGGATATCACGTCCAAGGTAGAGATAGGCCGCCAAAGCAGCGAGAAGAAGTGCGAAGGCAACAAGTGTTGCGATCGCAAGAGGTCGTTTGCTGTCCGGCGTCTTGGGCGCAGCACCTTCGTTATCAGGCGCTGCGTCCTGAGAGCCATCGTTGCCAGATCCATCATCAGACACGAGCTTACCCTCCATTACCTGGAGTTAGGGCTAAACCCAAAGCTCGTCTTTGTCCAGATCGACTATAGAGCCAGTCTGTATACGATCTTAGAT
>JAJFIL010000193.1 GCA_021774965.1 Alphaproteobacteria bacterium | reverse complement strand
CACATGCATGAACCGGTTCTCAAAAATGGTCTCCTTGATGTGGGAGACCCCATCCGCCGTGGTCATCAGCGCCATAAGCTGTGCCTGAAGGTCCGTGGGAAAGCCGGGATAAGGTTCGGTCTCTACATCCACCGCCCCATGACGGGACCCATTGCGTGTGATATGCAATCCTTGATCTGTCTCACGCACTTCGATACCTGCATCTGCCAGAACAGGGATCACAGCGCTGATAAGATCGCCGCGCGCGCCAACCAGTTCGACATTCCCGCCGGTGATCGCCACCGCCATGATGAAGGTGCCGGTCTCAATGCGGTCCGGCAAGACGGTGTGTTCCGCGCCACTAAGCTTGGACACGCCTTCGATAGTTATGGTGGAGGAGCCCAGGCCCTGAATTTTTGCGCCCATCTTGATCAGGCATTCGCCCAGATCTGAAATCTCCGGCTCGCGTGCAGCATTTTCCAGAACCGTCACGCCATTTGCCAGGGAGGCCGCCATAATCAAATTCACTGTTGCGCCCACAGAGACAAAAGGAAAAACAATGTGCCCGCCCTGCAAGCCCTTTGGCGCAATGGCTTTGACGTAGCCTTCTTCCAGTTTGATCTCCGCGCCCATGGCCTCAAAGCCTTTGAGGTGCAGATCCACCGGACGCGATCCAATGGCGCAACCGCCAGGCAGAGACACCGTCGCCTCTCCGCACCGGGCCAGAAGCGGACCCAGCACCCAGAAGCTTGCGCGCATCTTTCGCACCAGATCATATGGCGCCAGTGTGCTGGTAATCTCTTTTGTGTGCAGCTCGAGCACATCGCCGCTGGAGCCCGCGCCCCGACCGCTCATGGAAACCTTTGTGCCATGCTCGCGCAAAATCTGTGTCAGCGAGGCAATGTCCGCCAGATGCGGGACATTAGATAGCACAAGGGGCTCGTCCGTCAGAAGACTGGCCACCATCAACGGCAAGGCCGCATTCTTGGCACCGCTGATTTCAATTTTGCCGGAGAGGCGATTACCACCAATAACGCGGATACGGTCCATGTGAGTTCTTAAATCCGTCTAGAGAAAATGTTAGCCCAGCTTATGCTTCTTTGCTTTTGCACAATTAGCCTTGTGCCTCTTGCTTTCGCACAATTAGCCTTGTGCGGGTAAATTCAGGCATTGCTGAGGCGCGGGCTATTCAGACTTGCCTTCTTCCTTAACGTCGTCGATTTCTGCGGGCTCATCAGTGGTGCCCTCATCATCACGGGTTCGGGCCAGGGATCTGGCCAAGGATCTGGATTGAGCCTTCCGACGTTTCAGATTGGCGCGCAGGGCCTTGGCCAGCCGCGCATCCCGCTGCGCATTTTTTGCTCCATTGTCGGCCATGATCTCGCACCCATTGATTGCGGGCCGCACGCTAGCCTTTCTTGCTGTCGGGTCAAGGGCGGGCCAAAACGCCTCATCTACCCAATCAGATCTTAGGTCTATATTCCTATATTTTGACCTCTCTCATCTTTTCCCAAAGCCCGCCTTTCATTCCATGAAACCTTCATGTATACGGACGGCCCTTAAGCGCAGATTGTTAGCGCAGATTGCGCTTGGGGAAATGTAGGCCGTCGTAGCTCAGGGGTAGAGCACACCATTGGTAATGGTGAGGTCGTGAGTTCAATTCTCACCGACGGCACCATTTACCTGGTCAGGCCCGCTTCCAGGGGTGCGTTGAGGGGATATCTCGTATGGCGAATTACCAGAAGATTGCTGAAGATTATCCCGCGGTCCCCATATACCTCCGCGCGCGCATCTGGGGCCGCCGAGCCGAGACCTTGATCTACCGCCCGAACAACTCCACCCGCGCCTTCGCTACTGACGGATTAGGCTTTCGCCATTCTGCCTTTGAAGGAGATGCCTATCAGGTTGGCCGCTCAGTCGGGACGGACAAATTCAGCCTGGTGCTGGGCTCATCTCATATCTTCGGTTTTGGCCTTCCCGGCAATGAGCACACAATCCCTTCGCGGTTTGCAGAGAAACTGGGCCACCCGGTCTTGAATATGTCCTTGCCGGAAGCCAACAGCGGCGATTTTCTGACCTTTATCAAGTACTATCTTGAGGGCAAGAAGCCCCAACATGTGATCATGTTCCCGGGCGGTAGTTTTACCCGGTTCTGCTATACGGGACTTTGCAGCCCGATGGATGGCCCACCGCCGGTCCACGGCACCTCCCCCATGCAATCGCTCAACAGCCTTACGGACACGCCGGAAATGTTTGAGCACCTCTTGCGTTATCAAAAACGCTGCGCACTCAAACTTGCCGAGCTCTACGGACAACTGGGATCGTCTTTTTATGTTGTGAACGAAGGCACCTTCTTTGAGAAGGCCAAGCCTTCTGAAATCGAAGTGAAAAACGGTCTCGGCACGGCAGCGCAAGAACAAGGCAATCGCCGCTTTGAGCGCCACAGAGAACACATTGGTCCGTATAGAGAACGTTTGTTCCCGGAACTACGAAATGCCGGCATAAAAGTACTGGATTTTGGATCCGTCGATGACATCAATTTCATTGATGAGTTTCACTACGACAGCCCTTCCATACAGATGATCGTAGATCGCCTGGTTCCGCAGCTGGACGCAAGAAACTAACCATCAAGAAACCCTTTCCGGGCAAGGAACTTGAGTGTTTCTGCCTCGCTCTCCTTCAAGCCTTAAACGCGCGCAAAGCCCTTCTTCTTTGTACATTTACCATGCCTTGCAGGTTAACTATGTAGCCGCTGTGAGTGATGCGATTGTTCTTCTCCCGACATGGGGGAGCTTAAGGACATTCGTTGATGAAGAACCTTTTCAAAGCAGGCGCGGCAGCTCTAGCCTTGACCCTTTCTGGTGGCAGCGCCGCCGCAAATGAATTCTATATCGGCGTCTTCGGCGGCTTTGCCTTTCCGACCAATGATCTTGAGCTGCGCAATTCCACGTTTTGGACCGGCAACCGCATGGGGAATTATTTTTCCTCCAGCACAACACGCACCGCAATTTTTCAGCAAAGCGTTACCACCGCCTGGCAGGGAGAGCTTGAAGGCGGATGGGTCGTCGGTGCAGCGCTTGGTTATTACCTCAATGAGAATTTGCGCATTGAATTTGAAGAGGCCTATCGCCGCTTCTCCATAGAGGGCAGCGCACGAGGGCAAGACACCTCCCGCGCCCACTTGCGCCTTTTCGATGGCGGCTCGTTCACGGGGACTTTTGACGTCACCGAACAGGCGGCCTTTGATGCGGAAGCCGACGGCTCCCGATCCGCCTGGTCGCTTATGGCCAATCTCTGGCATGACTTTGACTTAGGGTCTGTGACGCCTTTTGTCGGTGCCGGGGTCGGCATTGCTTATGTGGATCAGGAATTCGAAGCACTGGAACTTCCCGCCACCTCTTCTGCCACTCTGTGCGACCGCCCCGACCCTTATCCAGATGCCTGCCTGGCTCCTGCCCCTGTCCACCGAATCCATGAGACAGGTGGCACCTGGGCCTTTGCCTATCAGGCTGCTGCAGGCCTTGGGTGGGACTTGGGCGATTCGGCTATTCTCTCTGCTCAGTATCGATTTTTCGGCACTGCGGAGCCCGAGATCGGCAACGGGCAGAATTCCATTCAAAGTCACGAAATCCTGTTGGGGATAAATATCCCCTTCGATCGTCGCTAACGGTTGTTCCTGGAATTGCCAACCACCTGATCTAACAAGCAGAATCTGCCCCAAACACCCTTTCCCTCTTGTGCAAAGGAGCTGAGGCGTGCGAGAACCCGCCCGCACATCTTCTTGTGCCCTGAGGCCTGCTCCGGTAGGGTCTGGCCAAGTTGAGGGTCCCCCGCCCGGGCGACTCTATACCTGTGTTTTGGGTTCGTGCTTGCGGGTCCGAGTTTAGAGTTATCCAACGCCTTTTCAGGCTCAAATGGGGTCGTCCATGAAATTCAAAACAGTGTTGATGACAGGCGCAGCCGCGCTGGCACTTTCAGCCAATGCCTGGGCTGCCCAGGGCGATACCTATGTCAGCCTGTTTGGCGGGCTCTCGACGCTGGATGACACCAGCCTGCTGCACTACAATCTGGATACGCTTGACGTTAACAGATCCAATCAATTTGCCCCGCGCGGCACAAATCCTCGGTTTGCCGTAAGCCACGCTTCTAAGACGATAACATTCACCTCACAGAACCCTTTGTCGACACCAACGTCCCTTGGCAACAACAGCACACCAATTATTACGACGTCAGGCGGGTATACATACCCCAAGGGCTACTATGCCAAGTCCTTTTCAAGAATTGGCACCCTTACGACCATAAACCAGCTTCACTACGAGCGTGAGTTCGAAGGGGAAGTGGGAACTCAAGGATGGGTAATTGGTGCCGCTCTAGGCGTTGAGCTGTTTCAAGGGTTGCGGGGTGAGGTTGAGGCATCTTTTCGTCAGTTTGATCTCGACGGCAATGCTTACATAAACCATGTGGTATACAGCCACACTCGAACTCGAATTGATCGCGTTTACACCTATTCCGCAGCTATCCATGTTGCCACGGGAACGACGACAAAGGCCTATGTCATTTATGACAACGGCATTGACGAACATGTAAAGAAAACGACCACCAACACCACTGCTTCGTTCTACCCCGCTGGGACGATTGGGGATTACATTGGAATTCGTTATCAAGCTGGCTTTTCGATCAACAATGCTGATGCGGATATGGAGGGAGACCTTTCAGCATTCTCCATCATGGCAAATCTTTGGTATGATTTTCCACTGGGAGATACAGGCATCGTTCCCTTTGTGGGCGTAGGCGTTGGTATTTCTAACTTAACTCTCGACTATGTGATAACACAGCGCACCCCCATCAGCTTGACCCGACATAGATTGGCTGACGCAGATATCGTTTCCTTGAACCCACCTTCGTTCACGAGCACGGTGGATGATCCCCTTTATGTGACACGAACATTGGGAACGCAGTTGAGAAACGATCAGGCTGTTTTCGCCTATCAGTTCGGCGTGGGCCTGGGCTATGAGTTCGACAACGGCGTCATGCTGACGGGCCAATACCGCTACTTCGCAACCCAAGACGGGGATTTCGGCGCAGTTAATATGGGTGTTGAATCCTCAGATTTTCTTGCTGGCATTGTTATTCCGCTTGGCAGGGATCGCTAGTCCAAGACCAAGCGTGTCCCACGAGGTGTCATGAAACAGGGACCGCTTCCCGCACCTCAACTTGATTGGGATGACAAGACGCCCCGCGCGGTGGGCTTTGACGATATTTATTTCAATCCTGAAGATGGCCTGGCGGAGACCCGCCATGTTTTTCTTCAGGGCACGGACCTTTCTGAAAGCTGGTCCCATTTTCCCGAGACCGCACGCCCTTTTACCATTGGTGAGTTAGGCTTTGGCACCGGCCTGAATGTGCTGGCGGCCTGGCAGCTGTGGCGCAAGACCAAGCCCACTAACGCTCGCTTGCATATTGTCTCCGTTGAGGGCTTCCCCCTCACCCAGGATCAGTTGGAAAAGGCCCATGAGGCCTTCCCCGAACTTAGCGAGTTCTCAGCGCGCCTCAGGCAGGTTCTGTCGCCCCGGGCGCGCGGCTTTCACCTCCTAGAGCTTGATCCGGACGTAAGTCTGCAGCTTCTTTACGGCGAGGCGACAGAGATGCTGCGCGGTCTGTCCGCAGATGTAGATGCGTGGTTTCTTGATGGCTTTGCGCCGTCCGCCAATGCGGAAATGTGGTCACCAGAGGTCATGGCGGAGATCGCGCGCTGCTCCCGGGCCGGCACCCGCCTTGCCAGCTTTACTGTTGCAGGGGATGTGCGCAGGTCGCTTCAGGGCGTGGGTTTTGAGGTTGAAAAAGCTCCCGGCTTTGGCCGCAAGCGGCATATGCTCAAGGCCCAATTCAAAGACTTGTTCAAGCCCCCACTCAAGGCAGAGACGCGCCAGCAACCCTCCCCCTGGTTTGCGCGGCCCGCCCCGATTGAGAACAAGCGCATCGCCATCATTGGTGCTGGCATTGCAGGGACCGCTCTTGCCCAAGCGCTTGAGCCTTCCGGGCACGCGTTGGAAATTTTTGACGCTGCGAGCGGACCCGGAATTGGGGCCTCCTCAACACCGGCAGGTATTGTGGTGCCGCGCCTGGGGGCGGAGGCAGATCCTCTGGCGCGGTTTTATGCTGGCGCCTTTCATCATGCGATAGCCGCCTATGAAGAGGCGGGGCTTCTTTCCAAAGGCGGGGCCTTGCGCCTGCCGCCCAGTCCGGAGGATATCCCCCGGCTTCAGCGGACAATGGAAACGGGGCTTTTTGACGAAAGCCAGCTTGCCCTTTTGTCGCCTCAAGAGGCTTCAAAGCTTGCCGGGACAGAAGTTTTATCTCCGGCGTTGTATTTCAAGCAGGCTGGCGCGCTCAATGCTCCGGCCTTTATCGCTCAGGCCCTTGAGGGCCAAGATGTTTCCTATGCCACCACGGTCGAGCGCATCAAAAAACAAGACGATGGCTGGCAGCTGCTGGGGTCAGATGATCAGATCATCGCAGAAGCGGACATTGTTGTGGTGGCAGCTGGGATGGCGTCTTTGCGAATTCTCAATGACATGCGCTTTCCTCTGGTGGCCCGGAACGGTCAGGTCACAAAGATCTCGGGTGACGCCAGCACAATCCCCATTGCCTTTAGTGGATATGTCGTACCCAACGAGGATAGTACCACCTGGATTGGCGCAACGCATGACCGCACGGAGCCAGATACGACCCCCGCCCTCACTGCTGGCGCGGACCAGCACAATCTGGATGGCCTAAAGGGCCTGCTGCCGAATGTCGGAAAAGACGCCGAGATTTTGGACGGCTGGGCGGGCATACGCGCGACCTCGCCGGACTTTATGCCCATCGCGGGGCCCATTCCGGATCGCGAGACATACCTCAGCGCCTATGAACCGCTTAAAGACGGCATGCGGTTTGGACTGAAAGAGGCTGAATACCGGAGCGGTCTGTTCGTGGTAACGGGCCTGGGCTCCAGAGGGTTTGTTACAGCACCTCTTTTAGCAGAGCTGATCGCCGCCTATATCACCGGCGCGCCCTTGCCGGTAGACCGGGAAGTTGCCCACGTGCTGCACCCCGGACGATTTCTCATCCGGGGACTTGTTCGCAATCAAACCTACGCGAACTAATTACCGATACTTGATGCTGCAGCCATAGGCGGTTGTCTCGGCAAGTTCGACGTCATGCCCTGCATCCAGATCAGCCATGGCCAGACGCACATAGTTTGTGGCCCCTTCCAGGGAAGACCGCCGTGTGGTGGGACGATCATCAATGGCCCCCTGATAGCGCAAGGTGCCTGTCTCATCGATGACGTACATATGCGGCGTTGTGCGCGCGTCATAGGCCCGGCCTACTGTTCCTTCAGGATCAAAGAGAACCGCTGTGGGATGGGCACCGCGAGAGGCGGTCAGGTTATTGGCTTGCTGAGCAGAGACGTGCCCCTGTCGTCCGGGTGCGGAGGAGATGATGGACAGCCAAACCGTGCCGTCTTCTGTTGCGTCTTGCTGCAGAGCTTGCATATTCCCACCGCCATAATGTTTGCGCACATAAGGGCAGGCATGATTTGTCCATTCCAGAACCACGCGTTGCCCGCGATAGTCTGACAAGGTCTGCGTCTCGCCATTTGAATCCACAATGGTGAAATCTGGCGCAAGCTCGCCCACAGTGGCACTTGTACTCGTGTTAGTGCTGGCCCATACCGAAGCACTCATTAAAACCGCGATAAGACCTATAGAAAAATTTCGAATAATCATCTTCTCTCTCCTCCAACCAAGTTTTGAGCGCGTTCATAATTCATGCGCGCGCTCATGGCCGCGACTGCGGCCCGGTGCTCCTGCACCGCCCCTGCGGAGCTACGCGTTTTACGCGCTAGCGTGAGCAAGGGAATCTGAAGCCGATTCAATATTCTTGAATCGGCTTCAATGCTCTTCAATGGCATTTAACAATACGTCTGCGCTCAACACTTGCGGTAGCACAAGTGGCTCGCGCCCTGATCTGTACACAACATAAAGCGGAACGCCCGGACGGTTGAACCGCGCCAGTGCCTGGGCAATCTCAGCATCCCGGTTTGTCCAGTCGCCTTTCATATAGACCGCGCCGCTGTCCTCAAACTGCTGGACAAATTCAGCGTCAGAGAAAATTACGCGTTCATTCATGAGGCAGGTAATGCACCAGGCGGCCGTGAAGTTTAGAAAGACCGTCTCGCCCTCATCCCGCAGCTCATCAAGGCGGGCTTCGGAATAAGGAATGTAGGCAATTGCTTCTGTTGTGCTGGTCTCACCCCCACGGCCTGCCAAAGCTCCACCACCGGGCAGGATAAAGACCGTCGTTGCCACCGCCAGAACGAGAGCTGCCAGACCGCCAGCTTGTATGAGATTGAATTTCGTCTTTGTCCGGATGGACTGCCCCGCCCAGAGAGCGAAAGTTAAAACACCAAGACCGACAAGAGCCAGGATCAGATACGTCGCGCTCACCTGTTGGGCCAGGACCCAGAGAAGCCAGACGGCGGCGCCGTACATGGGGATTGCCAAAACATGTTTGAACGTTTCCATCCATGCGCCGGGGCGGGGCAAAAGCTTTAGCAAGGCCGGTGCGAAGCTGAGCAACAGATAGGGCAGCGCCAATCCAAAGCCTAGCGAGAGGAAGGTGGCAAAGCCGATCCATGCCGGTTGAGTGAGTGCAAAGCCCAGCCCCGTTGCCATGAAGGGTGCCGTGCACGGGCTGGCCACCACGACCGCGAGCGCGCCGGTGAAGAAAGATCCGGCATAACCGCGGCGTTCCGCAAAACTGCCGCCCAGTCCCATGAAGGATCCGCCAATGGAATAGACGCCGGAAAGGTTCAACCCCACCGCAAACAACAAGAAGGCAAGACCAATGACCACCGGTGGAGATTGGAGTTGAAAGCCCCACCCGATCTGTGCACCTGCGGCTCGAAGCCCAAGCAACGCTGCGGCAATAAGGGCAAAGCTCACCAGAATGCCTGCGGTATAGGCCAGCCCGTGAAAGCGAACCTTCCAGGGCCGCTCATGAGCGACGGAAACAAATGTCAGGGCTTTCAGGAAAACCACTGGGAACACACAAGGCATCAAATTAAGGATCAAGCCGCCGATCAAGGCAAACAAAAGCGCTTGCCCCAGACCGATACTCAAGGCGCTGCCAGTACCCGTCGAAAACCCGCGCGTTGCAGCCGCAGCAGGGATGCTGCCTTGGGCCGTCTCAAAGCTGATCGCACGGGAGACATGTTCTCCCGACACCATTTCATCAAAGATGATCAGCCCAGAAAGTATCTCAGGTGCTGCATCCCGGCGAAAGCGCGGGCCCGAGGGAACAGAGAGCACCATGCCTTCGGGTCCATAGCGGATGTTCTGAGGCGCAGCATTATCGATCAGGCCAGGGACATCAGGAAACAGCGAGACACCAATTATGCGCCCTTCGGCAAAGGGGCTGGTAAAATCTGGCCCCAGCAAGGCAACGTCCAACGTGCCTTGGGCTTCCTCAAATCGCGCTTCCCAAGGAGAGGCCTGCGGGAAATCTTGGCGCGCCCGAGCAAAGATATCAGCAGCCCCCAGATTGAGCGGCGGTGATCCGGCGACCACGGGCAAACTGATCTCGACGGCGCCTTCCTCCGGCACGCACACATCCGCGCAGACAAGCCAATAGGCGTTCGCGCGTAAAGTAACATCATCCCCGGGCGTCAAACCTGAGGGCACGGTCAAAGGAATAAGAAGAATGGCTTCATCCTCAAAGCCAAAATTGACCAGCGGGCCATAAGGAACGCGGGTCGGGTTTGGCCAGTGGATTTCGCCCGCCTCAAATCCCGTCGGCAGGCTCCAGGTAATCTCTGTTGCCTCCCCTGAATCGCCCGGATTCTTCCAATAGGTATGCCAGTGGGGAATAATCTCTTCGCGCAAGGCCAGCCAGATGGTGCCGCCGTCTGCAGGAACGCCATTGGTCTCAGCCATCAGCTCAATGGCCACGCGCTCTGTCGCAAACGTGGCTTCTGCCCGGGCAGAACTGACGCTAAAAGCAAACAGAGCCAGCACGATATAACCGATAGCGCGGAGGGCTCCGGCGCTTCCTCCGGTATTCAAGTGGGACCTAAAACTAATCAATGCTCTGTTTTCGCCTATATTCCAGAATGCCTGTCTGCAAGCCAACCTGTGTGCCTGGCCCACACCAAACTCCCGCGCTCGACCAGAGGGTTTCTCTGAAAGCGCGTATTTTGCGGGGGGCTTATTCTATACTGCCTGAAATATTGATGCCACGGGGCGTCCCCATGTAACATGCTCGCTTCCTGTCACTTGGACGTGAATTGATGCCGCAAACCATGAAATATGGCCCGCTTGGCCGCCATGAGCTGGATATTTACCCTGCTCGCCGCAAATCCGGAGACAAAATGGCACCGGTTCTGGTCTTCCTCTATGGCGGCAGCTGGAAGGAGGGGCGAAAATCCCTCTATGGATTTTTGGGCAAGGCCTTTGCTGCGAAGGGCTTCTGCGTGGTAGTGCCGGACTATCGGCTCTATCCCGAAACCCGCTTTCCCGGATTTGTGGAAGACGCCGCCCTGGCCCTGGCCTGGGTCAAGGAGAGCATTCATCAATTTGGCGGTGATGCCGATCAACTGCATCTAATGGGTCATTCTGCGGGAGCCCACATCGGCGCTTTGCTGTGTCTGGATGAAGGGCACCTTGACCAGGTAGATCTGACGCCCAGCCATTTGACCAGTTTTACCGGCGTGGCCGGTCCCTACAGTTTTAATCCCTTGGAAAGCGCTAACGTCGCGTGCGTGTTTGAACATCTGGACGATATTAATTCCGCTCGCCCCATCAAACACGCTCATGGCAGTGCCCCGCCCATGCTGTTGCTTGATTCAATAAATGACAAAACAGTGCCCAAGCACAATTCGGAACACCTGCACAATGCCTTAGCCGAGGCGGGCGGCAGGGTCAGCCGCATCACCTATCCCCTGCCCGGGCACATCGGGATCATTGCCGCTATTTCCTTGCCGCTGCGGTTTCTTGCCCCTGTCCTGCGCGATTCATCGTCCTTTATGAAGGCTGTGGACAAGCAAGCACCTTCAGAAGAAAATATACCGAGAAAATCCGCTCTCTGACTGAGAACAACACAAGAAAGCAAGATCATCCAATGGACGCAGGCGCTCTCCAACAACAGCTAGCTCTGGCCATGCAATATTTTCAGGCACAGCGGCCCCGCGATGTTGAAAATGTCATAGCGCCAATTTTAAAGGTGGCTCCCAATCACCCGGACGCCTTGTTGCTGATGGCCATTTCCTGCCAGCAGCAAAACCGGGTTGAGGAAGCTATTTCCCATGCTCGAAAGGCAGCTGGCGTAGCGCCGCAAAATGCCAACATTCTGGGAACGCTGGGTACTATTCTGGCGGGAGCCGGGCGTGAGGACGAAGCCATAGAGACCTTTCGCCAGCTCGTTCAACATAACCCCCAAACACCCCAGGCGTTTCTTACGTTGGGCATGCTGCTGGCCCAAATGGGTCGTCACAGCGAAGCGGTGCCTGTGTTCGAAGAGATGGCGAAGCTGACGCCGGATCAGCCCCATGGACATATAAACTTGGCAAATGTTCTTTATGAAACCACAGATTATGAGAACGCGGCCAAGGCCGCCGCCAAAGCTGCAGAACTTTCTGGTGATGATCTCAATATCTCCTACACGCTGGGCAAAGCGCAATTGGCAAGCGGCAGACCCCGCGAAGCTCTCGCAGCTTTTGACAAGCTTGCCGGTGGTGGGTCATTCGAGCTTAAATCTCTTGCCTATCGCGAGGTTGCATTGCGCGAGCTTGGCCGCGACGGAGAGGCCGATGCGATTGGTCGATTGCAGGACTATGTTTGGCCCTTGGAGCTCACGCCACCCTCTGGTTTTGCGTCGATTGAGGACTTCAACGAAGCTCTGTGTGCTGAAATTCTTGAAGATGCCCGCCGGGAAGAAGCGCCGACGCACCGGGCTACGCGCAACGGAACAAAGGTCTCCAATCTCCTATCCAATCCCTCGCCCCTCATGAAGGCCTTTGGTGATCGCTTGAAAGAAGCAATTGCAGAGATGCAATCTCATTTGCAACAGGACGCATCAGACGGCCCGTTCCCCACGTCTCCGCCGGGTGCCTATGGCATCGAGTTGTGGGCCAATATCATGGAGCGACAAGGTCACCAACTGCCTCATTTCCATCCAGAGGGCTGGCTTTCAGGGTGCTATTACGCGCGCCTGCCCTCCCGTGTAGAAACGTCCGGAGAAGGTCACGAAGGTTGGATTGAATTTGGCCGCCCGGCTTATCATTTGCCGCACACAAAAGAGCCAACCACCCGCATCGTTAAACCAAAGGAGGGGATGGTGGTCCTGTTTCCATCCTATCTGTTCCATCACACCATACCGTTTGAGAGTGATGAGCACCGGATCAGTGTCGCCTTCGATGTTATTCCGCAAAGTTGGCAATCCACTTATCGCAAAAATAGATTCGCCGGAGAGGTCTAACGAAAAACGCCGGAGCATTTCTGCCCCGGCGCTCTAATCAGATAATTGCATGATGCGTTAGTTCATCAATACATCATCTTCTGGCTCTTCTTCAGCTTCCTCTTCAGGTGCTGAGCGCTCATAATGCATGACAGCCGGCGTATTCTCTTCGCCTTCGCCAAGTTCGCGCATGGTCACGCGGGCTGGATTTGGCGTCAAATCTAGGGCGGCGCCGCTGACTGCATCAACCCCGATACCGATGACACCACCGATAAGAACATTACCGGCAAGACCAGCAGCCCCTCTTCCGGCAATCTCATTGGAAACGTGAACTTCTACAGACTCGTAGCCGTCCTTGGAGAAGGTGGCGACAAATGTCGAGCGCCGCGGCATATCAATGGCACATGGCGTTGATGGACAGGAATAGCCGTTAGTGGTTTCCACTCGTGCTCCTGAAGGCTCACTTTCAGCGACCCAGTCTTCTGATGTACCGCGAACCACTGTGGCGCATGCCGACAGCGAGAGCCCCATTAGGGCAATTAAAACAAACCGAAACATGAACACCCCTCCCAAGGTTTTCTATTTTAAAGTGTAGCACTCAACTTCGAGCCGCACACTACTCAATTCAACCTGTAATTAGCAACACACAATATGCACCAAGTCGCCTGTAAACCCTCGTGTTTTGGGCCTTTTCACGCTTTTCAGGGGGGTGTTGCATCGATATGCTCCGGCCAAACCAAATCGAGCGAGGAAACAGATAATGCCGATCAACAGACCTCTCACAAACAGACCCCTGGCCAACAGACCCCTCACCAACAGACAATGGAAACTGGCGCAACGGCCCGTGGGGGAGATCAGCCCGACTGACCTTGAGTTCAGCGAAGCCCCTGTTCCTGAGCTGGCTAAGGGTGAGGTCCTGATCCGCAATATCTATCTGTCGCTGGACCCCACCAACCGCATCTGGATGTCCGATATGGACCAATACATGCCGCCGGTGGAAATAGGCGACGTGATGCGCGGCGGCACTCTTGGGGTGGTTGAGGAAAGCCGCTTCAAAGGTCTTTCGCCCGGTGACGTGGTCATTCCCGGTCTGGGCAATTGGCAGGACTATGTGATTGTGCCGGGCGAGCAAGCCAATAAGGTGCCAACAGAATTCGGCATCCCCCTGCCCGCCTTTATGTCCGCCGTTGGCATGACCGGGGCCACCGCCTATTTCGGGCTGATGGATATTGGCAAGATCAAACCCGGCGAGACGGTTGTGATCACCGCTGCGGCCGGTGCCGTGGGCTCCATCGCGGGCCAGATTGCCAAGATCAAGGGTGCGCGGGTCATTGGTATCGCCGGCACCGATGAGAAATGCAAATGGCTGACCGAAGAGCTGGGCTTTGACGGGGCCATCAACTACAAGACCGAAGATCTGCTGCCCCGCCTTGGGGAGCTTTGCCCGGACGGCATCGATGTCGATTTCGAAAACGTCGGCGGCGCAACACTGGATGCGATCCTGACCCTGATCAACAACAACGCCCGGATCGCCTTGTGCGGTCTCATCTCTTCCTACAACGCCACAGAGCCCGTGCCGGGGCCCTATATGTTCCAGAACATCCTCATGCACCGCGCCCATGTGGAAGGCTTTATCATTCTCGATTATCTCGACCGCATGCCCGAAGCCCTGATGGCTCTTGGCACTTGGGTTCTCGAAGGCCGCATCAAATACAAGGTCGATATCCAACAGGGTCTGGAGAACGCACCAACCGCATTAAAGCGGCTCTTTACCGGGGAGAACACCGGCAAGCTTCTGGTGCAGGTTTCCGAAGAGCCAGAGGCTTAGGGGAGCCCTGTTCTTGGTCAAGCCAAGGAATCACCCCCAGCAAAATTTAATGGTGCGGGTATCACCCATTCTCCAAACTGACGCTCCCCGGCTTGACCGGGGAGTCCATCTCTCCAAATGGCAATAGGCTGATAGGTGGATCGCCCGGTCAAGCCGGGCGACGTCACTCGAGATCGTAGGCATATAACCCCAAACAAAAACGCCGGAGCATTTCTGCCCCGGCGTTTGAGTTGAGTGCTGTTCGGATTTTCTAGAAGATCTCGAACAGGCCTGCAGCGCCCTGGCCGCCACCGATACACATGGTGACAACACCGTATTTCGCACCGCGGCGCTTGCCTTCCAGCAGCAAGTGGCCGGTGCAGCGTGCGCCGGTCATACCGAACGGGTGACCAATGGCAATGGAGCCGCCGTTGACGTTGTATTTGTCTGGATCAATGCCCAGCTTGTCGCGGGAATAGAGACACTGCGAAGCAAATGCTTCGTTCAATTCCCAGATATCAATATCATCGACTTTGAGACCAGCCCGCTCGAGCAAGCGCGGCACGGCGTAAACAGGACCAATGCCCATTTCATCGGGCTCGCAACCTGCAACAGCAAAGCCGCGGAATGCGCCCAGCGGCGTAAGGCCCCGGCGTTCGGCTTCCTTGGCTTCCATCATGATACAGCTTGAAGCGCCATCGGAAAGTTGTGAGGCGTTACCGGCGGTGACGTACTTGCCTTCCTTGATCTGTTGACCATTGGCAAGAACAGGTTTCAGACCCGAAAGGCCTTCAAGGGTCGTGGTGGGGCGATTACATTCGTCCTTGTCCACCACGAAGTCGACAATGCTTTCTTCCTTGGTTTCCCGGTCAACGACTTTCATTTTCGTCCGCAGAGGAACGATCTCGTCGTCGAACTTACCGGATTTTTGAGCCTCGGCGATCAGCATTTGGCTGCGCAAGGCATATTCGTCTTGAGCTTCGCGGGAGACATTGTAGCGCTCGGCCACGATCTCAGCGGTCTCGATCATCGACATCCACAAAGCCGGCATGCGGCCCATCAGACCCTCTTCGACGATGTTGTTGTAGTTAGCACCGGCCATGGTCACCAGGGAGATGCTTTCCACACCGCCCGCAGCCATCACAGGCACGCCTTCGGCAACGATACGCCCCGCCGCCATGGCGATAGACTGAAGACCTGAAGAACAGAAACGGTTCACCGTGGTGCCCGCAACAGAAACCGGGAAGCCTGCCTGCATGGCAGAGATCCGGGCCGTGTTCATGCCGGTCGCCCCTTCAGGATTACCGCAGCCCATGATGACGTCTTCAATCTCGCCACCTTCGACACCAGCGCGTTCCGCTGCATGTTTAAGAGTGTGACCCGCCATGATGGAACCATGGGTCATGTTGAACCCGCCGCGGCCAGATTTGGCCAGCCCGGTCCGTGCCGTTGAAACGATGACAGCTTCGCGCATGTCGAACTCCTTAAGTCAGGGAAAAAACCTTGGATGTGGAATAGCCCAAAAAGTTAACGCTGACAAATAGTCGGTGGCTTTTCAGGCATTTATTTTCACCGGGCAGCAGGTTCCTATTAGGGAATTGTTCACCATGCTCTCCCGCCTCACGTGTTTATCGTCACACAATTGCCCTTAAATGGCCGCGCGACGTCCCTTTAGCGGTCAAGTCTTGGGCTTTTTCACTCCTTATCAATCACTCTCAGGGAAACTCTTGAGGTCGGGATTGGGAGGTGCGTAATGTTTCGGGGATTGGTTCTAAGCGCTGGTTTTGCGCTGTGCGTTGTAAGCCTTGGCGGCCCTGCCGTTGCGGCACCCTTTTCCATCATGCCTACTGACACATTCAGCAAACAAATCGAAGCTCAGCCTGACGCATCCTGCGCGGTTGGTTTTGAGACCATCTCAGATGCTCACTCTATTGAAATTGCCGATGCTGCCGAGGCCCTGACGGACCTCTGCCTTGAAGGGCTGGCAGGTGACACAAATCTGATTGCCCAGGCCGCGGCATCCTTGTCGGACTGGATGGCGACAAAAGATCTGCCAAAAGCTGAATTCCATCACACGCAATTTTCCCGCGCCCTTGCTGCGCTGGAAGCTCAGGCAGAACTGTTGACCATCAGCGGCGCAACGGAAACACCAAGCCCTGCCTTGGTGCTTGAGCCTCTGTCCCCACCCGCACCTGAGATCGCCCTCTTCACGCCCGAAGAAGCAGCCGTTCCATTTCTGGGTATCAGCGATGAGGCAACGACCGCCGTCGTGATCACCGTGGATGCCCCGGGCTATGTGGACAATTTCACGGTCTATTTCCCTCAAGGCAGCGTGCACCTGACGCTGGCCGCCGAAGACATGATCGCCATGGCCGCCGAAGCCGTGCGCGGCATGGAAGGGGTTGAGATCTGGGTCTCGGCCAAACCTTCCCTCAGCGAAGATCTTGCCCTGGGCCGGGAAATCGTGGTCGAAACCATCCTTATGCAGAACGAAGTGCCTACGTCATGGATTCATATCGATGACGGCGGCCTGGACGCGGTCCTCAACCGCCCGATGCGGCTATCAGACGACATGGAAGCGTAAGGCGCCCTCGCCGCCTACCCCTTCGCCCCCAGAAACCCGAACAAGTGCCCTGCCACTTTGCGCAGTTGAATTTCTTCGGCGCCTTCGGTGATGCGATAGCGCCGATGGTGGCGATAGATGTGCTCGAACGGCATGTGCCGGGAATAGCCCATGCCCCCGCAGGTCTGCATGGCCTGATCCGCCGCGTTACAGCACAGGCGGTTGCCGCGATAATTGACCATGGCCACCCGATCCGAGATTTTCTGGCTCACTTCCTTGTGGGTCATCTGATCCATTTGCCACGCGGTCTGATGGATGAGCGCGCGGATCATGGCCGCTTCGGTGTGCAATTCGGCCAGCGGGAACTGGATCGCTTGATTGGCCGCCAGCGGCTTGCCAAAGGGTTTGCGTTCCCGTGCGTATTTTGCCGCTTCATTGATGCAAAACTGCGCAGCGCCGACGGAGGATGCTGCCTGCCGCACGCGGTTTTCGTGCACAAAATGCTGCGCCAGTGCGAGCCCATAGTCGAGATCACCAAACACCGTATCAGCCGGCACCCATACGTCTTTCAGGGAGATGCGCGGATGATCCGTAGGCATATTAAATGTCCAGAGGTATTCCTCTACCTTGAACCCCGGTGCATCGGTGGGAACCAGGAAACAGGTAATGCCTTTGGCGGACCCATCGTCCCCTGAGGTGCGGGCAAAGACCATGTCGTGGGTGGCCACATGCAGGCCTGTGTTCCACATCTTCTCGCCATTGATCAGATAGCCATCGACCCCGTCGCGTTTCTCCGGCACCGCGCGGGTTTCCATCCAGGTGGCATCCGAGCCATGATCAGGTTCGGTCAGACC
>JAJFIL010000192.1 GCA_021774965.1 Alphaproteobacteria bacterium | reverse complement strand
CCCAAGTTTGGAGAATGGTTGAGAAAAGCTCACAGTCAAGGGGTCGAGTTGTACGGAATCAACTGCAAGGTCACGCCGTCAACCGTTTCCCTGGAAAGCCCCGTCGAAATCGTTTTGCCTACTTGAGAAAACTTTCAAGCTTGGGATCGACAAACCATCCATCTTCTTCAAACATCCATTGCTGATCGACAAAAATGGTTTTTAACTGGTTGCTGGGCAAGGTGGATAATTGATAGCGTATGGAGACGATGGCTTTGTTGAACTCGCTGTCAGGACCTTCCGATTTGATTTTGACGGGAAGGTCATCATTGAAGAGTTGCACACCTAAAATAGAACTCTCGTAGAAGGCGACATTCTCTTTAATTTTGAGGGAGTCGATCAGGAACTGACGGCGCTTGTCAAGGGGGAGATACGCGGCGCTAAGATCCATCATCTTGGCCTCAAACCGTTTGTTGAACTGATGGATTTTCGTTTGCAAGTCGTTCTGTTTTTCGCCAATGGAATATTTAGAATACTGGGCACAGGCCATGCACAAGAATATGGAAAGCAGGCCAAAAAGCTTCAGTGCCTGAGAGAATATAAGCGGTCGTCGGTTTTTCATGGTTTACCCTGTTGTGGTAAGATGGGTGATCATTCACGGGAAGGTCGAAAGCTGGAAACGCTGTCCGTCATTTAAAATTATAAAGGATTTTCTTTTGAATCGCCAGTCCCTGAAAAGATTGCAACCGATTTTTCCTCAATTCTATTACCCAAACAATTCCTTTGAAAAAAACAAGTCGCACGCCAGTTAAAGCCCGCAGGAAACCATCAACAAAAGAAAAAAAACCATCGGGCGCAAAAGTAACCGCCTGGGACCAGGCCGCTCGCTGGTACGATGCGCTGGTGGGAATGTATGGCTCGGACTTTCAAAAGGACATCATCATGCCCGGTGTCTTCAAGCTCCTGGACTTGAAACGAGGCAGCCGGGTTCTGGATTTGGCCTGCGGGCAGGGCGTGTTCTCCCGCTATCTTCTGTCTAAGGGAATGCAAGTGGATGGTCTGGATGTGTCTGAAGAGTTGATCGGGTTTGCCCGGTCCCGGTCGAAACCTTCGATCCATTTTCATATTGGCGATGCCAGGGATAAAAAGGCTCTCAAGGAAACCGGCTTCGATGCGATTGCTTGCCTCCTGGCTGTGCAAAATATGGAGGAAATCGAGCCGGTGTTTCGCAATGTGGCGCATTGGTTGAAACCGGACGGGCGATTTATTTTTGTGACCACGCATCCTTGCTTTCGCATTCCCCGGCAAACGCATTGGGGGTGGGATGAAGAGAAAAAGATCGAATATCGGCGAGTCGATCGTTACGCCACGGATCTCACCATCCCGATCATCACGCCACGGGTGGCAAGTTCCGAGGGATATACTTATACCTATCACCGATCCTTGCAAAATTATTTTTCAGCTTTGGCGGCGGCGGGCCTTTGTGTGGAGCGACTGGAGGAATGGACCTCCGAAAAAACCAGTGAACCGGGAAAGCGGGCAAAAGCCGAAAACCGGGCCCGGAAGGAAATTCCTTTATTTCTAGCCTTGAGCGCCCGTCCCATTCCAAAGACAACCCCCAATCAGAAATAAAAAAACTTTTGTCCACAATTCCAGTCTAATACGAATTACCCGAATAACTTACAGGTTACCATCCTATGGTCAGTTACACCTACGAACTTCAGGACCCGAATATTCTCCTGTCCAATATCCGTTCGGGATTACTAGCTCTGGGCGAGGAGTGGAGTGAAGTCGCGGCATTTGTACGGGAAGGGCATGTGGAATACCGGCCCAGGCAGATCAACCCCATGCGCTCGGGATACCGTTATGTGTATCAACGCGCCAAATTGGACCTAACTATTTATTTCCCGGAAAAAATTTTTGAGCATTTGCTGGAGTGGCTGGACCGGGAAAAGCTGGAAATTTTGAAAGCCGTGGTGCAGTCCGCCTTGTCCAAACGCTCTGGATACGATATCAACGAGTTTCATATCCGCGGCATCATCGGGGAAGATAAGGAAACCTGATGTCGAATGCTATTGTTATGATGAAGACATTTCAGAGTCCGCTTTAGGATCATTGGTCCAGGAAAAGTCAAAAGGCAGATCCTCGCGAATCGCGCGACGTATTTTCTGCATCCAGTTTTGATAGAACGCAATGTTGTGCAGGGTATTGAGCCTGAGGGCGAATATTTCATCGGCGATGAAAAGATGCCGGAGATAGGCGCGGGAATAATTGCGGCAGGTGTAACAGTCGCATTCGGGGTCCAGAGGAGATGCGTCGGTCCGGTATTTGTTATTTTTAATATTCAACTTTCCCTGGCTGGTGAACATGGAGCCATTTCGGGCGTTGCGAGTGGGCATGACGCAATCGAACATGTCGATGCCCATGCCACTACATACCAGTAAATCTTTGGGAGTGCCGACCCCCATCAGGTATCGGGGTTTGTTCCGGGGAAGCAAGGGGGCGGTAAAAGCCGCCATCTCGTGCATCGTTTCAATATCCTCACCGACGCTCAACCCGCCGATCGCGTAGCCTGGGAAATCGATTTCAACAATTTGTTGAGCGCTTGCGGTCCGTAAATCTTCGAACATTCCTCCTTGCACGATTCCGAAAAGCGCTTGTGCCTCTTTCGCATGTGCCACTTTACACCGCTCAGCCCAGCGCGTGGAAAGGTTTAGAGATTTCTCTACAGCAGATTTTTCAGCAGGGTAGGGCATGGGTTCGTCAAAGGTCATGATGATGTCCGCGCCCAGCGCCTGTTGAACTTTTATGGCATGCTCGGGAGAAAAAATATGCGTGGAACCGTCGATATGCGATTTGAACGTGACCCCTTCTTCCGTCACCTTGGCCAGCTTATTCAAGCTGAATACCTGAAACCCGCCGCTGTCGGTGAGGATGGGTTTGTCCCAATTCATGAACCGATGCAGACCTCCTAAAGCCTGAACGATTTCGTGTCCGGGACGCAGGTACAGATGATAGGTGTTGCCCAGTATGATTTGGGCTCCGCAGGTTTTAAGTTCCTCCGGTGATAACGACTTGACGGTTGCCTGCGTCCCTACGGGCATAAAAGCCGGTGTTTCGATATTTCCGTGTGGCGTGGTGATGACCCCCAGCCGGGCGGAGGAATGACTGTGTTGTTTCAAGACTTCATATTTAAACATGATTGCAGTGCGGCTGATTTGTAGGTTTAAGGGGAGTTTTTTTCTTCGCCAGTTTTTTGCCTGGGAAGGTGGACGGTCAATTGATTGAATGGAATGCCGAGCCCGTGTTCATTGCAGATCCTGACCAGGGTCGTTTGGATTTCCCGTCGACATTCATCGTACAGATAATCGCAACGACCGTGAACATACACTTCAATCACCAGGTTGAGGGAACTCGCCCCGGCATTGTCGAAAATAACTTCGAGTTCATGGAAGTTGGGCGAATCACCTTCAAAATGATGTGCGAGATGTCGTTTAATCTCTTTGTCAAAGAGCCTGGGAATTTCGTCGCAAATTCTGGGTTGAATTTCATAATCCAGTCCGAATTCAATGGAGTATTCAAATCCATTGGAAATATTAACGGGGTTTTGTGAGAGAAAATCTTCCGTTGAATAATATTTCAACGCGCCGCCTTCTTTCAAGTTGATCACCACCTGTTCCATGGTCTGGTGCTCCACTATGCCGTAAATATCATCGCCAAGAAGAACCCAGTCATGCGGTTTGGTTGGAAACCAGGGTTCATTTTCCACCACGGGGCGCGAATGCTGATCTACCAGCATATGAAGAGGTAGATAAATTTCTCCGCCCTCGAGCCGTTCGTTGACCAATGTCGCTTGCAGGCGAATTTCTTTTACCAGCCAGGGAACCCCATTCCAGATCATTCTCTGTCCCTCACGGACCGTGCCCAGGTCCACAATGAGTTTGATCTCCTGAAGGAATTTCGGTATCCATTGGCGGGAGGTCCACACCACCACAAGGAGGCTCATGATGATCAGGGTGATCAAGAGCCAATCGTTGAAAAAATAAAGACAAGCCAGCCCAACGAGCAAACAAAATAAAAGGACGACAAAATTATAAGCGGCGCTGAAAAGCTTGCCGATGGAAGAGGTTCGTTTCGTTAAAAAATTTCGAGTCAGAATCCATTTGCGGAGCCGGGAAAGCACCAGCCAAAACCCCGTAAAGGCTGCGATGGTGACCAATAAATTGCGGCCTCGTGTTCTGAAAAATTGCTTGACGGTCTGGGTCACAATTTCGATCACCGATTCATCGTTGCCGAGCAATTGCTCCAGATTGCCTTGCGCTTTCTCCAGGTTGAGCTGAACCAGTTCGGGGTCGTATTTGTCTAGCAACAGAGTGAGATGGGTTTGATATATTTTTGCATCCTCCGTGTCGGGAGAGCGGGCTGTTTTTAAATCTTCGAGGATGGATGATATGTTCTTTGAAGCTTCCTGATGCAACAGGAACTTGGCTTGAAGGTCTTCGATTCTGCCTTTCAGGTCATCAATCTGCCGTGGTTTCTCTGTGAGGGTGCGGATGGCGCTCAGTAAGGGTTTGGTGATCTCTTCTAATTCCTCAATCCAATCCAGTTTGTTTTTTTTGTTGGCATTGGAACCCTCGATGGAGAGCTGGGTGGCCATGGACTCAAAATCCAGATCCAGGCGGTCCAATTGAGCCTGGAGTTGCGCGATATTTTCGGCGCCTTTTTTGGAAGGAGGCTTTTTTAACAGGTCGTTGAGTTCTCGTTGAAGGACCTGGCCTTTTTTAGTTATTAAGAAAAGATGGTGGAGGGTTTTATCTCTGTCGGTTTGCTTCGCATCCTCCTCAGCGAGACAAGTTCCCGTGGCGAGGAGGCA
>JAJFIL010000191.1 GCA_021774965.1 Alphaproteobacteria bacterium | reverse complement strand
ACCAATAAAACACGTCCAATATCAATTGCTTAGCACGTAAAAATTTGATCCCCAGCTTTTTGGGGGCGGATCGCTTGAATGCTGGCGAACCATTTTGCAATGTCGGGTTATTAGGCGTGATGAGGCCGTGGACCACAAGATGTAGGGTCTGCTGTTGCAGTGCAGCATCACCAGTGCAGTGTTTCGAAAAGAGTGCCCGCCCAACTGCGTATCAGCTTGAGCTCCCCCCGATGTCCTGGCTGTGGCCCCCCTCTCATGGGTGGGTCGCCGCCAGATCTAAAGAGTGCCCGGCCATGAGCAACATCGAATTTGCCGATCTGAGCCACGCCCCCAATCCGCTCGATGTCATCGAGACGGTGATCACCGGGGAGAACTGGCCCTTTGATCGCAGCTCCGAGGATGAGCTGAATATCTCTGTCAGCGGCGCCTGGTGCGACTATCACATTACGTTTAATTGGCGCCCGGAGCTGGAAGCCCTGCACATGGGCTGTGCCTTTGATCTGAAAGCCTCCCCTGAAAAGCGCCGGGAGGTCTATGCGCTTCTCGCCATGATCAATGAGCAGCTTTGGGTTGGTCATTTTGATTTGTGGTCGGACGAAGGAGCAGTCTTGTTCCGCCATGGCCTGATGATGAACGGGGGGGCCAGCCCCACGTCTGAGCAGATTGAAGCTCTGCTGCATCTCTCCATGGAGGCTTGTGAGCGCTATTACCCGGCGTTTCAGTTCGTCCTATGGGCCGGCAAAAGCGCCGGTGAAGCCATGGCGGCATGTGCCTTTGATGCGCAAGGGACGGCATAGGGCGATACTGCAGAAGATTCTTACGGCCAAGGATCGCCCTCCGCGCCGACACAAACATCCTCTTCAGAATCCCACTCTCCACCGTAGTGCTGGCATTCAGCATATGGGCTCATGTCGCCAGGATTAGTCGAGATACGACAAACTTCATCAAAGTGATCCCAGCTACCGCCTTGGTCGAGGCAGCTGTCGATTTCCCAGAACCGATCCCACTTGGGATATAGAACAAGACTGATGGCAACCGCCGCCAGAAACACAAATATCAACAGTAGGTTTTTTCTGCGCATCAATCAGCCCAGAATCGAGAAGGAAGGCCACGAGGCCTTAGATTTGAACAAATCGCATCGCACGAACCATTTGGATTGCGACTGCCACCGCGTCGGCCTTGAACATTAGCTGCTTGGTCCGCTGCACGATCATTGTGTGAACGGTCACTTCGGTCTTGTGCCCACTCACGGGTGTTGCTCAGCCAGATCGCAGTTTGCTCCCCAACAGGGCCGCGTTGTGAGGCTTGGCAATTCGCGACACAGTGAAAGTACTTGTCAGCGGTGTTCCAGTCTGCTTCTCGCATTAATCGAAGGTTTCGAGCAAAATCGGCGATTGCGCCTATTCGTTGGGCTTGTGCTGATGCTCGAGGTATTTGTCGCGGGGAACTTGATGATCCGTATGCCGATGATGTCTTGCTAGGGTGCTTCGTTGTTGTTTTCCGGGGTGGTTTCTTATACTTGGCAACCGCTTTTGAAAGGGCGCCTTTGAGGGTCGGTGCTTCGAATTCCATTTCAGTCTCCTGCTTGTTGTGACGCACAAGCATAAGGGGATGTAGCGGTGCGGGAACAACTTTAACATATTGATTGGTATTCCGCAAAGATCTGGCGGAAACTGTGGGACAAGTTCCGTTGTCAGTACAAAATAATATGGATTGAGCTGTTGTTTGAGATATAAAACCCCATGGCTCGAAAACCCCTCAAGAAGATCATCAAGACAAGTTTCGGCATCATTGCGAGTGATGGCTGGTTGCACCTTTCTTTGCGCGATGTGGCGGCCAAGGCGGGGCTTACCCTGTCAGAGCTGCACGAGATTGTGCCGGACCGCATTGGTCTTCTGGAACTTTATCTCACCCAGCTTGATGCAGATGTGCTGAAAGCCTGGGAAGAGGATGATGCGGATGATGACGGTCAGCCGCTGCGTGATCGCATCTTTGATCTACTCATGTTGCGGATTGAACTCTCCGAGCCTTATCGCGACGGCTATCGAACATTAGTGCGGGACCTGCCGCGAGATCTGCCCGCGCTGCGCCGCGTCGGGCTGGCGGAGGCGCGGTTCATGTCCTGGGTGCTGGATGCGGTTGGCGTCTCAACGCGCGGGCTGAAAGGCGCTGTCAAAGTACGAATGTTGGCCCATGCCTATCTTGCCACCGCGCGAGGTTGGGCCAAATCCGACGGCGATCTCAACAAAGCCATGGCCGAGCTGGATCGCCGATTACGCCGCATCGAGCGATGGATCGACCCGCGTAGCCGCGGGGGGGCGTGATGAAGAGAATGTCACGGATGATGAGTGACGATACCGGAGGCTTTGATGCCTTTATGGGGGCGGACATCCGTGTGGGGATCATCACCGCTGTCGAAGATTTTCCCAAAGCCCGCAAGCCCGCCTGGAAACTGACCGTGGACTTTGGGAACGATATCGGCACCCGACGCAGCTCCGCGCAGATTATAGAGCATTATTCCAAAGAGGATCTGGTTGGGCGCAAAGTGCTGGGGCTAGTGAATGTCGCCCCGCGCCAGATCGGACCTTTTATGTCGGAGTGTTTGACCCTTGGTCTGCCCGACGCGGACGGCCATGTAGTCCTGATTGAGCCTGAGCGCGATGTGCCTATTGGCGGGCGGTTGTTTTAGGGAACGCCGTTGTAATCGTGTCGTTCCGGGGCGAACGCTGGCGTTCGAACCCGGAACCTCGAGATTCCGGGTTCCATGTTGGCACATGGCCCCGGAATGACCATGCGCCTTAAAGCGGCAGTACAAACCGCGCACGCAATCCCCCTAAGGGACTTTCGCTTAACGTAATGTCGCCGCCGTGGGCGCGAGCGATGTCTCGGGCGATGGAGAGGCCGAGGCCCACGCTGCCGCCGCCGCCATCTTTGTTGCGGCTTTCGTCCAGGCGCTTAAACGGCAGGAATACTTCTTCGCGCTGATGGGCGGGAATGCCGGGGCCATCATCGTCAATGTTGATCTCGATCTGGGAGCCCAGATTGCGCGCCGTCATGCGCACCGTCTTGCCATAGGTCGCGGCATTGTCCAGCAAGTTGTTGAGCGCCCGGCGAATGGCCTGGGTGCGGACAGTGGCGGAGATGTTCTCGTCCGTATCGAGCTCCACGTTCAGGTTCTGGCGCGCCATGTCCGCTACGATATGATGCAGCAGGGCGGAGACGTCTGTGGGTTCGGCGGTTTCCATTCTCTGGCCCCGGGCGAACTCGAGATATTCCTCCAGCATGTGACCCATTTCTTCCACGTCTGCCTTGATGGCTTCCACAGAAGGGTCCTCTTCCATCATGGCCAGCTCCAACCTCATGCGGGTCAGGGGGGTGCGCAGATCATGACTGACGCCCGCCAGCATCTCCGTACGCTGATGAATATGCCGATAGATGCGATCTCGCATATCAATGAACGCTTGAGCCGCACTGCGCACTTCGCTGGCGCCTGCGGGCTTGAACTCCGGCACATCAATGCCCTTGCCAAAGCTTTCCGCCGCAATGGCCAGGCGCTGGATCGGCCGCACCTGATTGCGCAGAAAGAGAAAAGCCACAATCAACAGCAATGCCCCTGCCGCCATCATGTTCAGCAGGAATATGTGTCCATTGGTCACAAACACCCGGTCCCGACGGGCCAACACGCGCATGACCCCTTCTTCCATCTGAATGCGGATTTCCACGTGATCTGAATGACTGGTGAGGTCAAACCAGAAGGGCCGCGAGATGCGATTGCCCAGCTCCCGCCGCAACGTATCATCCAGGGCCACATAGGCCGACGAAGGCTGACGGTCCGGCAGCTGTGCGCCAGGAAGAACGGTAATATCCAGCCGCATGTTCTGATTGGCCAGGGCGATAAGCTCTTCCATGTTCGCGGTCTCGGGAAAGGCCTCATAGGTGCGCAGCACCATGGCAATCTCGCCAGCGGTGACACTTGCCAGGCGGCGAGAGATGAAATCCCAATGGCGGTCAAAGAAATACCAGGTCATCACGGCTTGTACGAACAGGACCGGCAGGACGATGATCAGGATGGATCGGCCCAGCAGGCCGCGGGGCGCAATATTGCGCAAAGCACCCTCAATACGGCGGGCAAAGCGCAAGGGCGCTCCCAGAAGGCTTGGGCGAGGTTTATCATTCACGGGAGGCGTTTCCTGACTCATTCGGGGACCAATACATATCCTTTTCCCCGCACCGTTTGAAGATAAAGGGGCGCGCGGGGGTCAACTTCTATCTTACGCCTCAATCGGGTGATCTGCACGTCAACTGTGCGTTCCAGCCCGGCACCGGTGTTCTCGCAAAGATCAAGACGGGAAAAGACCCGCCCCGGATGCCGCGCAAACAGATCCAGCAAGGTGAGCTCTGCCGTCGTAAGCCGCAAGGGACGGCTCTCACGGGAAAGCTCCTGGCGGTGGAGATTATAGACACAATCGCCCATGTGGACTTCTTTGCCGGCCTTTTCCTCCGGCCGGGTGCGGCGGATGATGGTCTGAATGCGCAGCAAAAGCTCCTTGGGCTCAAAGGGTTTGGCGAGATAATCATCCGCGCCCACTTCTAGCCCGGCAATGCGGTCCTCCGGATCTCCCTTGGCGGTGAGAAGCAGGATGGGGACATCCAGCGTCTTGCGTAAGGATTCTGTTAGCTCCAGGCCATCTTCCCCCGGCATCATGATATCCAGAACGATGATATCAAAGGCAAGCCCCTTGAGCCGCGCGCGGGCCTCTTCAGCATCAGAGGCAACCGTCACACGATAACCGTTGCGCCCAAGATAGCGCTGCAAGGCAGAGCGGATTCCGGTGTCATCGTCAACGATCAGCACATGAGGCGGCTCCACCTCGAATTCATTGTCCGTGCTTTGTGCCACATCTGAATTCAACGGGTTTTCTCCGTAAGCTGATGAAGGACAGACCGAAAACCGGCCACTGCGGCAGGCCCCGCAAGGCGGAAGGCTTCGGCCAGATCATTGCGGGCCTTGTCGGTCAAGGTGCGCACCAAGTTTTCGCCTGCCTCGCTGAGTTTCAGGAGCCGTTGACGCCGGTCATTCTCTCCGGGGCTCTGCTGCACCAGTTTCGCCTCCAAAAGAGGTTTAAGCACCCGGTGCAGGCTTTGTTTGCGGATATCCAGCAAGGCCAGAAGCTCCGCCACCGGAATGGCCGGGTGATGCATCAATGTGTGGAGCACCCGATAATGGGCCATGCCATAGCCTTGTTCTTCCAGACCCGCCCGCGCTGTGCCCGTCAATTTACGCGTGGCGCTGGCAAGAAGGTCCAGCGCTTCCTCAAGATCCTGATCTCGAAGATAGAGGGGCCCCGGTGGGGCAGAATCAAGGCCGGAATAAGCGTCAGACATGCTGACATTTCTACTTCAAAATGATTGCGGAAACAAGGTGTTTGCAATGGTGATTGCCATTTTTGATGCGACAATTGGGCAATCTTGCTCAAGCCCCAGCGTCAAGGTGCGGGTTTCGCTTGCGTCGCGCTTTAATCGGCGCAATGAGTCTCTTCTTCAAGTTTTCAATTATCCCCTTTGGCCCCACGTGGGCTCCGGCGGTTCCTGTGGAGGTTTTTTAGCATGGCCATCATCCCCTTCGATGACCGAGACGGCGAGATCTGGTTTGACGGAAAATTCGTGCCCTGGCGCGACGCGAAAGTTCACGTCCTAAGCCACGCCCTTCATTATGGCTCCTGCGTGTTTGAAGGTGAGCGGGTCTATGAGAACG
>JAJFIL010000020.1 GCA_021774965.1 Alphaproteobacteria bacterium | reverse complement strand
TTGCCGCTCCATATTTTTGAGTCTGTTGGGCGCGAAACCCTCGATGTCTCAGAACCAAGGTGTCAGGGCGAGCTTTCGTTTGAACCCGCCCCAATGCGGAAATCTTCAACTTCGGTCCGAACAGACCTCGATCTCCGTAAGCTGGCGTTCTTCCAAGTGACAAACGGCATGGGTTTCCAGGCTACAGGCATGCCCACCGGGTCCAGCCCGACAAACCCACGTGCCTTTGTCAGTTTCGCTTGTGAGAAATCGATAATCACCGCTAGCTTCAAAGGAACCACACAAATCATCAGCTTCGGCCTGGGAACGTTGAGTTGTCGCGGCTCTTGCATCTTCTTCCGATGCATGAAGCGTGGTCCCGCTATACAGGAACAGAGCCAGAGACTTTTCGGTTTCACTCCAGCTTTCAACGACCTCAACGTGTCGGGCGAGCAGGACTTGCGTAAACCGATCCGCAATCGGGCTCGCGGGGAAATGATTGATAAAATCCCGAAGGTCGTCGCAAGACTCAGCATCCAGAGCCTCACTTGCCTCGCGTTCCTCTTGGGTTGGAAAGTCCGGAATACCTATACTTCCGCACCAATCAGACAACGCCGGCTGAGAAATATCGAGACCGCAAAGCGGTCCCTTCATCTCCATGGAAAGGTTTGCCGCCAGATATACAGCACCGAACAAGAGCCCGGTAACGCTTCCTCCAAAAACAAATTTTCTAAACATTTCTCTTCTCCTCAACAAAATGGCAAATTTAGCCCCTTGCGCCTTCTTGAGTTTGCCCAACCTCCTTTTGTTTCCACCCTTGCGATTCGCGACTTAGTCAGCAGCGAAGACAAAAGTGATTTCTTTTTGTTCCTCAACTGTCTGGCCATTGACCGTTCTTGGCTCATACCGAAACTGTTGAGCCGCGGCCAAAGCAACCAGATCAAACGTGTTTGAAGGACTCGCACCTGTGATTTCGGCAGACGATACGCGACCTTCGGTATCGATCGTCAGCAACACTGAAATGCTGCCCTCAACTCCAGCTCGCAAAGCGTGTTGCGGATAAGTTGGCTCTACATAGTGAATCATGCGTGCGGGGATTTGAGCGATCAACGGACCGTTGGCGTCAAACGTCGTCTTCGTGAGAGACGCATCGGCGTATCCAGGCGTTTGTCGCTCGAGGATCTCGATTTGAAACCGAAGGGAGGCAAGCTCTTGATACATTGCACGCCGTTCAGCTGCCAAACGTTCGGCCTGGTCGGTCACGAATTTATCGTGCTCAGCGATCCCCACCGACAAGTTACGTTCATTGGCGGATGCAATGGAGGGTTCCGCAGCTATGAGCGACACCCAAAAAACAAGCACTGCTCTGCTAAGGTTAATCGAGCTCGTTGCCAATCGATTATTGCCACCAGCAACTTCGAGCTTTGTGTTGGTCTGCATTTCACTTCGCTCCTATGGCTTTGATTGGAATTAAACTCAACGTTGGGGTCTGGTTCCAATCTGCTTATCGATGACCAAAAAACTGGCCGGATGAGCACAGAGTACCACTCATGTATCGAATAGATAGGCGCGTATTTCCGAATTATAGTGATATACACAAAACACACGCCATTTCAGGCTGTTGAGTAACCAAGTTTTTTCTTGCGTATCCCATCATTGAATTGTATATTAGCATCGTCGACATCATTTTTTATGATACAATTCAGTGGTTTATGGCGAATACGAATCAATACTTTCTAATTCAGTAAATTCGATATCGAACATAAAAATTCGAGATATTGCTGAATTCATACATGAATACAGATGCTCATGAATTTGAATTAATATAGTGATTGTAATGAAGTTTCGTGTTTGGTATGAATATTCAGGTCGTGCAGGCGGGTTGTCTATTTGGGCACAGGCCTCGGCGCAAGCGAAACAATCAGGGAGTCCGATGTGGCGACGTACCAACCCAAATCAAATGAAAGAGACTCAGTCCACCGACTTTTGAAGATCCTTCACGTTCGTCAAAAGGGCCTGTCTGATAAATTTGGCGTCCCCCAATCAACTCTTTCCGAAGCAATCCGCAGCGACGGAAAAGGCGCTTTAAGGGAAGAGGCCTGGGACAAAATAATTGCTGATCTGGGATATGAAGCTGAACGCCAACAGCGGGATCTTGAAAAGTCTGGCAGCTGGGCCTCAGTCAAACGCGACATTGAGGCGTTGCTGAATAGATCAGCCATGCCCGGAACTCGATTGGAGATATCAGGCCGACCATTGAACTCATCGTCAAGCAATTATGTTTTCCGCGAGCCGGATGACATGTACAAAAAAATTGCAAATGGATCAGCGGCAGTTGCGCTGATTATTGGTGGCCAAAAATCCGGACGAACATCCTTCCTAAGTCGTCTAAAGGATTTTGCGGACCGCGAGAACATTCCGCATATAATGATCAATCTTGCCGCATCCATCACTTCTACAGAGAAGTTGAGCTACGGAGACATGGTCCTGGCGCTGGTAGCTGCCATCAACCCCAAGCAGTACGAAAAATTTGAGAACGTGCCAGGCCCAGTACTAACGCCATTGTTTGAGGAGTTCTTGCAAGAGTTCGCGATGTCGAAGCGAAAGGGTGCCCACATGCCTATCCTTGCGTTTGAGAATTTCAGCTTGCTGGACGAATATGCTGATACTAGGAGAGCATTCGTATCCGTGTTTCTAACGGTTACCCGTGCCTTTGCCATGGGCGGCGCGCAGATTGTATTCACAGTCTTTCCACCAACAACCTTCGATCTGGAAGAATCGCAAGTGTGGGCACAATCCGCAGATGCGATCCTTCGACCGCTACGACGTTCAGAAATTATTGCCCTCTCTGACGTCTGGAGTGAAGACTTCAAAGATTGCGGCGCAATCCCGCTAAGCGATAATGAAGCCGACATGTGGCTCAACAAGGTTGGGGGAAACCCTGACATCATACAGGCGCTGTTACAGGACATTGCTGAGAAAAGGTGCGATTCTGCTTCGGGGGCCGTCTCTCAACTTTTCGATCATCTTCCAAGTGTGTTTGGCGATGGACCGGACAAACCAACGACGAGGCGCGTTCAACATCACTTCAAAGCATTCCGTAGTTTCTTTGACAGACTTCGTGTTGGCAGGGGCGAAAGAAAGACAAATCAATTGTTAGAAGCAATCTGCTCAATAAATTCTCATACTCTAATGCAAGAAATTCCTGCATTTGAAAGCCGCTCACTGGACCTTCTTGGTCTGTGGAAACGCGAAGCCAACGTGCCCGAATTGTACAAGATTTTTGCCAAACAAATACTTGATACCTCAGGTGGAGGCGATGAGATTGACTAAAGAATATATCGCAGGATTAGCAATTACAAATTTCAATAAGCATGTATTTGTTTCTCGATCAGTTGCAGCCCGCGTTTTGGGGGCCCTGACCGGTACTACAAAGTGCCGAAACATGTGCGCCATAAATGCGGCTCGCCAAACAGGAAAATCAAGTCTCGTCAATTACATGGACAAGGTCATAAGTGACAAGGATACAGAGTTCTTCATTCTTGATTGTCGCGTTTTTGGAAATGTCATTGACCAACAAGAAAAAGGTGAACTTGCAACAGAGTCGGACGTAGCTCTTGCCATCTTGTTTGCATGGGCAAAACCCCTAGGCCTCGATATTGGTGACATTCAACGCTGGTTTGAGGAAAAGTATTGCCCTCTGGAGTCAAAAGAGCAGATTCGTTCAATTGTTCCTGGGGCACAAATGCTTTCCGATTTTGCCACAGACAAGATCTTGCCCTCCCGGTCAGGCAAGAGAGTCGTTTTTGTTTTTGACGAGTTCGACGTGACAATCAGACTGTCGTTTGGTGGTGATTTCATTCTACATGCAATGGAGGAATTGTGCGCCAAGTCTGACTCGCCATTTTCTTCTCTTTTCGTTTCCCTTACGCCCCTAGACCGCTTGATACACTCATCGGAAGCTGGGAAATACGCCTTTATAGAGAGTTTCACGCTTGATGATTTTGAACCAACGGACCGCGTGCTTGAAGAGTGGGCCGAGGGCTTTCATCCGTACGAGGGCCGGGCCGAGACGATTGCAGAGGTTCTTCGGCTAACTGGTGGCCACCCATTCTACGTCGGCAAAATTCTTGCCAATGCGAAAGAGATCTCTGATTGTCCAAACATTGATGAGGTCAGTCTCATTGCGAAACAATTGGTTGTCGAATCTTCCACAAACGGGTTTTTTGTATACCCCGAAGAGATACTGGCCCATCATGGTGGCAAGGGTTATACGGCAGTTACCGTCTACCAATCCATACGCGATGGCGGTGATACACCAGCGTCTCGCGACCCTGATACAGATGTAATCCTGTTGATGTCCGGGCTCGTTCGGAGAAGGGCCCAAGGCTGGGAGATTCGCAGCCCCATTTTCAATCAGGTGTTTGATAGCACCTGGTGTGGCAGGGTCCGATACCAATGCATCGTGAGGCAATCGGAACATCTGTCAATTGCATCTGAAACTCCAGACGAAACAAAGCCACTTGTCTATCTCATCAATTGTGGTGGCACATTGGGGATGGAATTACAGCCCAAGCACAATGTTGTAGCAGAGCCAAAGAGTAATTTTTATTTGCTCGAGAGGTTCCATCACCTGACAAAGATTGCAAACGTAGAGCCTCTAGAGTTTCGGCCTCGGGACGGGGCCAACATCGGCCCAGGTGAATGGGACAAGCTCGCTGACTACATTTATGAATTGTGGCAGGACAAGGGTGACAAGATCGCTGGGTTTGTTGTGGTGCATGGAACCGATACGCTGTGCTACACAGCCTCTGCCCTTGCATTCATGTTGGGCGGAGATCTACCGTTCCCCGTGGTTTTCACCGGTTCCCAAGCCACAGCAGCCGTTCTTCACGGTGATGCGGCGTCCAATATTACAAGGGCCGTGGTTGCGGCAGCCAGTCCTGAAATGAATCGCGAGGTTCTTGTGTGCTTTGATGCTGAAGTGCACAGGGCTGTTCATGCAGAGAAACTTGACGATTTCAATTTTCGGGGTTTCCACTCACCGAGCAACCGCCCAGTTGCAGTTATTGGAGAACGTGTCCACATCTCAAGTGGAGAAGGCCGCCGGAAGGGCCGCAACTATTTCATGAATTGGGAGCTTAGAAAAAACATTGACCTGGAGGTAGCTCGTCTTAGCTTTAATCCTGGAACGCCCCCCAAGATGATTGATTACATTTGCAATTATGATGGATTGGCCGGCGTTGTAATAGAGACATTAGGTCTAGGCAACATTCCTACAGAGGAACCCTACTCATGGGTTCCCGCAATTGAGAAGCTGGTGCAACGAAACATCCCGGTGGTGATGTCGAGCCGGTATCCAATCGACACTCAGTTTACAAGTCTCTACGAGCCCGCAAAGACACCCGAAAGAATTGGCGCCATTGCGTCCGGCAATATGACGCCAGCGGCCGTCCTAACAAAATTGATGTGGTGCCTAGGGCAATGGCCTGATTTGTCACCCAAGCTAAGGTGCATTGAAGTCAAAAAAATGATGGAACAAAATTTCGTCAATGAGATGGTTTCAGACGATACAAACATTACTGGCAGGAAGATCCAATGAAGCAGGAAAACAAAGGCGTATTGGTCCTCTATACTGGCGGAACAATTGGTTCCATGCCGGCTGACCCAAATGATCCCGAAAGCCCCCAACGTGTTGTCGACTGGGCAACATTCTTAAAGCACACACCGCAGATTGATCCCGACCAAGTCGGTAAGAGAGCGGATCACATTGGATTCAGGGTTGATTGTTGGTCTCTGGAACCACCACTCGATTCCTGCAATGTTGCCCCAGAGGACTGGGCAGCAATGGCCGAGGTCATCTATAAAAATCACGACGACTACGAAGGATTTGTCATCCTGCATGGTACCGACACGATGGTGTATACGGCCTCCGCACTCTCATTCATGCTGGAGAATCTGAAAAAGCCGGTGATCCTTACAGGAGCCCAACGTTCCCATACATTTATGTCGCGAAATGATGGACTTCAAAACATGATGACCGCGCTGATGTTTGCAAATGCCAAATCTGCAAACATCGAAGTGGTGCCAGAGGTATGCATCTATTTCGGTGGCAAACTGCTGCGGGGGAACCGCTGTCGGAAAATGGATGCGGAGGGATTTACGGCCTATTTTTCACCCAATTATCCCGCCCTTGGAGAGGCGGGTGGCGTTCTCAGGGTAGATCGTGAACACATTCTTCCCGTGCCCACCCAGGCACTTCAATTGCGCCGTCGGCTTGATCGATCGGTGATCGGGTTGGATCTCTTCCCGGGAATACAAGACAGTGGGCTAGTAGAAAGTATCCTTGGTATCAAAGATATCAAAGCGATGGTTGTCAGGGGATTTGGCACTGGGAATATTCCAACCAAACCAGAATTTCTATCGATCTTTGAAGAAGCAACACTGAATCGCAATATTCACATTATCAATGTATCTCAGTGTCTCAAGGGTGGCGTTGCCTTGGGGATGTACGAAACGAGTGCTCAGCTGCTGGAGATTGGCATGTTGACGGGTTTCGATCTGACACCAGAAAGCGCATTGTGCAAGCTGATGGTCTTACTTGGCGATGAAGATTTGTCGACACGCGATATCCGAGAAAGGGCGCAACAGTCTATTGCGGGAGAGATGTCAAAATCACTGCATGTTCAAGCCATGCGCCTTGATGCTGATTGCCTGATATCGAACGAAGCACCGCGTTGGAGGTTATCACCTGCCAGTCCTATGGGAGGTGCATTCCGCCCTGCAGATATGTTCAATGCCGTATTGCGACTCTACGAAGCAGAAGTGAAAACTGACGACGATACTCCTTTGGAGATTGAAATCTATCTCAACGTGGCCAGTGATGACGTATTGAAAAAGGATAGTCCAAATTTCGCCGGTAGCTTTAAGAGAAGAAACAGTGATGAGCCCTTTATTGTCTCCTTCGACATTACGAGTGCAGCCCGAATGCTGATCAAGCCGGGAGAGAGGATTTCTGCGACGGTACACCTGGCGAATGGCAATGGGTCTCTATCATGGAGCAAATCTGAGATTGCTGTTTTCGTTCCTTCCAATTCTTAGTTCGTAGATAAGGAGCTCATGTGTGTCGAGCATGTTTGCCCAAAACAAAATGCAATCATTGCAACTGATAGCCGGCACTGAGACAGGAGTGCCGCAAGTTGTTAGCGATACAGAACGGTTCTTTCAGAAGAGCGGTCTTTGGTACATATTGTCCAGAAATCATGAGGCCCGAAGCTGCAAGGAAGCTGCCAATAGAAGATCTAGACTTGGGCATATTGGGATACCCTTATTCGATGAGCTGAAAAGTTACCTTGGCGATTATGTCGATTCAAACGGCTCCAAAAAACTCGTTATGGCACACTGCCATGGCAACCAAAGTTTGGACCTAAAAAAGCTAGCGAAGACACTTGGTGCCACCAGTCCTATAGAGCGAGTGAATTCGAAATCAAAGGGACCGGGTCAAGTCGAATATGGTTTGGCGAATCCCGTTCAAGCCCTCTTGCAGTATGGGAATGAGGGGTTTGTGCAGGTGTTTGACACGAGCTTGATGGTTCGGGAAACGATACCTGTATCCATGATGACCAATGCGGGGCATCTGACATGGGGAATAGAGTTCAATTGTGCCGAACTTGCAAAATCACTAAAAGCTCAAATGACTGTCCTGATCGAAAATGTCGCGACCCCGTCGTTGCCTCTGCCGACCAAATGCCCCATAGGCATACTAACAGGAAATGCTCCCGACAGTGGCGCTCTTCTTTGGCGGCACATTAATCGGGAAGTACAATCGAAGCTGGGCTCCAAATTCTTGGGAGACCTTTCATATCCAGAGGTTTACATTCACTCGCTTCCCCATATGGGCTTAACAATGGGGCTCAGTGAACGAGAAGACCAAGCATGGGAGAATATCGAATCGGCGGTTCTCAAACTGTGCGGAACTGGATGCAAACTGATAGCGATTGCCTGCAATACCACGCCTTACTATGCTGATAAAATCGACAAACTCTGTCATGCCAACGGTGCAGAGTTCATTTCCATTGTAGATGCTGTCGACAAGAGATTAAGTCATCTAAACTTGTCGCGAGTTGCACTATTTGGAATTGGATACGTGAATGATTTTGAGATTTATAGCGCTTACAAGAAACTGTCGTATCGATATGAGTTTGTACGACCTCCTGAGATGGCTCTTCGACGGATTGAAGAGTTGGCATTCCAGATTAAGCGCGAGGGAACCAGCGAGAGTTCTGTCCAGCGACTGAGGGACTTGATCAATTCATACTCAGAGAATGCGCCAGCATTGCTTGCCCTGACTGAACTCTCAATCTTGATGGAGAACCGCAAAGATCTCCGGAAAAGTGAGCGCGCCATTATCGATGCCCTTGAATGTTATGGAACTTTCGTAGCGGAAACCTACATGGCTCGCATTGCACCAAATTGAGCTATCAGTCAGTTTTACCAAGCGACGATTCGCTGGTGAACAAATATGACGACGCACATGGAAACAAATTGCCTGTTCCGTCAGTATTGTTTCCCTGATACCGCTTCTTAACTCCCTGCTTCGCTCTTAGGGGAAATCTTCTCTATCTCTCTGAATTAGCTGCCGTTTCCGAGGTAAGAAACACCTCAAATCTCCGGAATCAATACATTTTCCCTGTAAATACCCTGCAAACAGGGAATCTTGACCCCAAGCTGGTGTCGTACGGACCTGCGTCCTGCGCCATTTATTTCAATGGCTTAGGTCAATTCCGCAAAATCTGAAATCGGCTTAAGATACCACTTTTCTGTCGCGTGTAGGATTGAAAAGTGACCTGCACCAACACTGATACCAATTCCACCTCAATATTGAATTATGCCTGCTCATGTTGGAGCAAGTGACCTACGCCACCATAATCAGCTGTGCCTGGGTAATATGCAGCCCGTCTAGAGAGACCGGCAAAATGTGATTATCATAAGGTGCCCGCGATTCTGTGGCTTGAGACGAGCGGTCCTCACGTTTAGTCAGGATACAGATAGAAAGATTTTTGAAGTCTTGAAACGAAACTATCCTGCCCCCCTATAACTGAACCATGTTGAATGCGACAATTGGCTGATTTGGATGAGAATTTGGGGGCCAGGAAAGCGATAAAAGCCTGAAGAAATCATATCGAAGTTACGTGAAGTGGAGGCCTTTCTTGCTGAAGGATTGAGGTTGGTGAATTCATTCGCTGTTTGGGTGCAAACAAGACCACCCATTATCGCTAGCGCAAGGAGTATGCGCGGCGCGAGGGCCTGAAAGTACCAAGAAAACAACCCAAACGAGGTCGGCTGTGGCTGAATGGCGCCTAATGGTTATGAGGCGGAATTGAAGAGTAAGAATGGATCTAGTCAGCGTTGGTCAGGCAAGATATCAGCTCCTGCGAATTGTCAAATTGAGCTTTACAATCATCAACAAAGCCAAGGCGCGTGACTGACGTATATAGGTGATAGGGGGAGACAGAGAAAATATATTCCTCCCCAATATAAGTGCCATGTGCCGTCAACTGGCCTTCAAGGTTTGGATAAGCATCAAAGACCAGGTCCAGGAAGCCTAATTCTTCATAGAAGTTCTCCGCAAGCTGATCAAAAGGTCCGTCATAGGGCGTGTTGGTGTGACTTTGGACAGATTGAACGGCAATCAGGATAAGGCGATCAAGGGGGATATCTTCATAAAAGACAAATCCTGTGCGCCTGCCCACATAGACCTCATTAGGCGTAACATCAAAGTGCTCCGGAACAGGATCGTCCCGGTTCAGCACAAAAAGAAATCGTTTTGATGCCGGGTCATAGAGCAAATCAAAGATCAATCCGGATTCGTCAAACCCCCGACCTGCAAACACCTCCCCCTCTGCAATCATAGAAAGGTTTGGTGTCTGGTCTAGATTGTTGAGATAAAACCGGACGAGCTCACCGCCATAGGCCACATCATAGGTAAGCGGATCAATTCGGGTGACGGTGGCACCGTCTTCTGGCCCCAGATCAATCGCAATGTCATTTCGTGTAGGGGCAGCCCTCCAGCGGGCATAGGTTTCATAGCACACATACTGAAGATACCCCTCATCGCGAATGTCAGCAGGTAACCTCACATCCCCGGAATAGGAACGGCCGCCCTGGTAGAACTGAAAGTAATAGTAATTCTCCGTGGGGAAAATCGTGGCTTCACCCCCAATTTGGCGCAAGAGATCAGGCAACACAGATTCCGGCGTACAGGCCGGCATTTCTTCGGGCAACCTCACCCCCCGCACGAGGGTTTCGTTCAAGGCGAACTGGCGTGAAGAAGGTTGGGCCGTGTGCTCACATGCAGAGAAGAGCATTGAAAGAAGTCCTATGAAAAGCAACTTCGTTCCGGTGTTCAATCGGTTCGTCATCCGGTGTTCCAGTTTGGTAAGGTAACTGAGACCGCAACAGGTCTACGCCGGGAACTCATTTGCACCCGGCGCAGATCAGTGCGTAGCTATGTTAACATCACACCTTAGGGACAGCTAAAGCGCACCTCATAGTCCTGACAGGTCTGTCCATCGTTTCGGCAGATGCCGCCCACGGTCGTATTGCAGGTATAGTCCTGCCCAGTTGTGGACCAATCCGCCTGATCAGATCGCCGCCTGCACTGCACCTGAACAGGTTGTGCGCAAACACCATGACTGGTGACAAAGTTGCTGAGTGATTCAAAATCACCGGTTCCACCCGGAGTGTCGCGATTGAGCCAATCAGTCCAATTGCGTCCAATTGCCGCAACATCCGGGGTGATATCCTCCAGTGCCGAGTTTGGCCCGTGGGCATCTTCCCATTCATCACCCTCCACAGCGCTACTCCGAGAGTTACCACGGTGGGCGCTGGAAGTGTCGTCATGGAAACGAGAACCTCGTTGGTGGCTTCTTGCATCCTCGTCGCCAATCTCTCCATCGCCGATTGTTGCCGATCTCCAGGAATTGGCACCGTGAGTGTGAGAGGCTCTACGATGGCGAAGAGAACCCGGTTGGTGGCTGGTCGATTCCTCGTCGCCAATCTCTCCATTTCCGATTGCCTCCGATCTCCAGGAAGCAGCGCCATGGGTGTGAGAGCTTCCACGGTGGCGAAGGGAGCCTGGTTGGTGGCCCGCCGCCTCCAACTCTACCCCCTCACCTTCGATCGGCGCGCGACCCAAATTGGTGTAACAAAAGCCGGCATCCCCGTTGGTGACCCACGTTCCCCCAACCCCATCGCACTCCGCTTTGGTTTCAGGTAGCGCAAGGGCCGTCGTGGCAAAAGTAATCGTCAGCGCACCTGCCAACGCGATCAAGATTTTACGGTGCATTTCATTCCTCCTTCTAGATTTACTTACCGATAACTGCCCCAACCTAGTGGCACAAAAAACGAACCTCATAATCGTCGCAATTTTGCCCGTCATTGCGGCACACTCCGCCTACGGATGTATTGCAAGTATAATCCTGCCCCGTGGTGGACCAGTCCGCCTGGTCTGACCGTCGCCGACATTCCACATCCACAGGCTCGGCACAGACCCCGTGGCTGACAATAAAATTGGCCAGATCGTCATAGTCACCCGAACCACCGGGCCCGTCGCGGTTGAGCCACGCGGTCCAAGTTGGGGCGGCGGTCAAGACATGATCGGTAACGCCTTCCAGTGTGAATCGGCGTGGAGGCGGGGCCCCGCCAAAAGGGCCGCCCCAGATGCGCACGGAACCAACGGTAAAGGGCTGGCCGGGGCCCTCCCAACTCAGACCGCTCATCTGAATATGAAGATTGCCCACATTGGGGTCTGTTCCCAGAACATATGTAACGCTTGCGCCGCTGAACGATGTGGGATTGAGCACCAACGCCTGGGCATAGTTCAGATTAACCGCCGTTGAGGGAATGCCGTTCAATGTGAAGGCCCCAGAACCCGGGCTTAGGCCTGCATTGCTGTTCAATCCAATATGCAGATTGGCATCATTGGCGATCTGTAGTCTCAGGTTCGGGGTCGCGGGGGATACAGCGGTTCCAAGGGTTCCAATGTAACAAGCCTGCGCTGGCAGGGGATTGAAATCAATATAGTAAAAACCCGGAGAGGTGCTGGTGTTCGCAGCAATGGTTTTTGGGAAACCGGAACACTCAACAAAGGCGTTCGCCGCATTGGGAATGGATACCAATGCCAAGGCCGCGATAAGCGCAGAGAGGCCCCATTTAATCCGTATCATGACAATACCTCACCTCACTTTATTGCGTCATCACTTGCACTTTGGTTGTCTGGCCAGGCTTGAGATTTCCGAAGCCGTCAAGGCACGGGAAAACAGCTCTACTTCATCCATGGAAAGAGTGCCGCTTTGGCTGACCCCATGGGTCGCCGTCCCCAAGGCAAGACGCGCACCGCTTAGCGGACCTGACCTGGCCGTGGGATTGAACGTATGAACGGCCGTCCCGTCCACATAGATGATGCCGCCTTGCGGATTATCCCGGTCCACCGTTACGGCAATGAAGTGCCAGGCCCCATCTTCAATATTGGTGGGCGCGATAAAGTTCGTATGCGCCCCATCGGCAAGTTGAATGCCAATGCGGCCCTGATAGGTAAACATGTGATAGCCACGATACCCGCTTGGGTTCAGACCGATCCGATAGTCGAGAAGAGGGCGCACTGATGATCCAGACTGCCCCGCAGGAATATTGACCCAGAAATCAATCGTGAAGTCTGATGTTCCCACGTCCAGCGCCGGGTCAACGGCGAAAAACACGGAGCTGTTGGTTGAGACGCCTATGCCCATGTCGGTCATTGGCGTTGCAATCGAGCTAACGGATCCTTGTTGTACCGCCTGGACCCCGGCAATGCGGTCTGTCCATTGACCATCATGGGCGAACCAAAAGTTGAGACCACTTGGAGGGGCGACACAGGCAACAGTCAGGACCGGATTGATCCTAATGGGCGTATGGTCGCTTTCCCCGATCACATCTACCCCACTCAGTAGCTCTGCACATGGAAGGCGGAACACCATGAACTCTCCATGATCGTAGGCAGCAAAAGGTGTGGATTGGTACGCCTGGGGCCAGGAGGGAAGCGGGCTGGTGCCACTTTCATACCATATCCACCGCGCCGTAGAGGAAACTGCCGGGATGTTATAGCTGAACATCCCCAAAGTTCCTGCATTGGGGTCGTTAAACCCTACAGGCCCCCCGGTTGGCGTAACCCAGGTGCCTTGCGCATTGGCGTCGGCAATGGTTTGGGCAACTTCCTTGTAAGTCGGATAATCAGCGCCATCCTTGTCGAGGCCGCTGGGGATAACCTGAATTCGTGCGTCCCCCGTGTTGATGGAGGACACCACGTTACCCGCCGCGTTGCGCCCTCGAAATGTGCCGATGAACCCCTGTCCCCCTGCACTATCCCCCCATGCAGTCACATAGATGGTGCATTCATTCGTATAGGGAATAGTAACCTGCTGCCCGTTGGCAATAAGAGTGCTTGTGTTGAAATCAGCCTGGTCGACCAGTGTCAAAAGCGTGCTGCTTTCTTGCCGCCAAACCTGCCAAGAATTGTCGACAGTCATGTCAAGCGTTATTGATTGCGCAAACACTTGAGTACCTAGGCATAGGGTGGTGAGCACCGCACCTAAACTAAGAAAAGTGTTTCGGCACATTGTCATCTACTACTCTCTGTCCGTTGCAGTAAGTGTTGCATCAAAAGAATGTTCGCGCGGCATATCGCTGTTTTGAGTTCTTCAACTGCAAACCATTTGTGTTTTAGATGAAGAATCACGGCGCACTCATGTTTCCAATGATTGGAATATCACCATTGGCTCCCCACTGACGCGTAAAAGTTGTTGATTGCGAGGTTTGCACATGCCAAGTTCCGTCGCTTGGACGCCATATCACCATGTCAGTCCTGCCGTCTCCATCCATATCAAGCCCGCTTAAGGGAACATCACCGGCGGCACCCAAGGGGGGCCCGTATCCGTTACTTGAAGCGGGGCTGAATTCTTGACGCGACCAACGACCGTCGCTGGGCCGCCAAACGGCAACATCATCGCTTCCATCACCATTAAAATCGCTTGCAGCTAAAGGCGTATCTCCCTGCATGCCGTAATTCCGCGTTTCGATAGTGGACCAACTAGAGGAGGACGTGCGCACATGCCAGCTGCCATCACTTGGGCGCCAAAGAATCATGTCGTCCTGACCATCCCCGTCAAAATCAGTATGCTGAACAGGTTCATCACCAGTTGCCCCCAATGGTTTATTGATGACACCATTCCAATTGGTCGACGAGGTTCGGACAAACCATGTATGACTGCTTGGTCGCCAGACGGCCATGTCATCCCGGCCATCACCATCAAAATCTGCTTGGTGAATAGGTACATCACCCTGGGTTCCCCATTGTCGGCTCATCGATGTGTTCCAGTTGGATGATGAGGTAAGGATATACCAGGTACCATTGCTGGGACGCCAAACCGCCATATCGGCCCTGCAATCGCCGTCAAAATCAGCGTTCTGAAGAGGTATGTCCCCTTGCTGGCCCAAGGTGCGGATAATCCCCGGCCCCGTCCAATTGGTGGATGATTGTCTTATGCGCCAGCTGCCGTCGCTGGGCCGCCAGACTGCCATATCGCTTAACCCATCACCGTCAAAATCTGAGCCGTGGTGAATGGGAATATCACCTTGTACACCCCATGGTTTGTTAAAAACACTGTTCCAATTGCTCGTGGAAGTTCGCACGAACCAGGTGCCATTGCTGGGCCGCCAAACGATCATATCATCATGCCCCACAGCTGTGATTGCACAGGCATCCGGTGGCGGTGCGAGGATCTCGAACTGGAGACTGTAATCATACTCTGTGTGATTTGAATCCTTGATGTAGAGCTGATACATGCCGGGCGAAAGCGTTGGGGGTAAGACAAAGCCTTCCTGACCATCATTACTCAGGCTTCCCATGAAACCAACGTTGAGCGCCGTATTTATTGAAACATCAACTAGGTTGAGCTCAATGTTCCAGACAGGATCTCCGCCGGTCCACTGAGTCGCAATCGTATCACCTGGGTCATAGGTTGGATTAAAGGAGCTATCGTCGAATTGAAGCGGCCCACAATTGCCGGATAAAGCAAAGGGGTGACTGTAGCCCCAGCTACTTTGCCCATTTTCCTGGATGTAGACTCCGTAATTGCCGGGCCCAAAACCACACGGAATGATAAGATCCACGGACCCCGTATTGGGCACGTTGTAGAGCGTTCCCGTGCTTATGGCCTGTTGAGCATCAAAATCAAAAAAGCGTACAAAGAACGACCAATTGGGATCGCCGCCTGACCATTCGAAATGAACTGTGTCACCTGGTGCATAGGAGCTGCCAACCGATTGTTGATCAATTTGAAGAGGTGAATTCTGCCCCACTAAAATGGCAGGATAGAATACGATAGCCGCGACAACAATCAGAGCCGCGATCGCTTTTTGTCCACTAGTGAATCCACTTAACACAATTGAGCTCCTTCAAATGGGGCAAAATCATAGGCGTCGGTCGCGCTCGCATTTGCTACGAGCTAAGTCCAGCGTTCATTGAGGGAAATTCTCTAAAAGCGGTACGCGATTACATCCCTCCCACTTCGCTATTCAATCTGAACAGGAAATGATGTTTCGCCCACCTATGTGATCCATACCTCGATCACGTATACGAGTTTAGCAGGTGCGAAATATCTTGTCCCCCTACCGATGCAGGGGCTGTCTCAGGATTGCTCCGCCTCACTGAAAAGCTTGTAGAGCAGTTCCTTCTGGTTCTGAGCGCCGCATTTGGAGAGGATGTTCTGCACATGCCACCGTGTTGTGGTGTAGCTGCGGTCTGTAATCTCGGAAATGGAACGGGCCGAAATACCCCGCGCAAGGTGCGAAAGGATTTGGATCTCGGTTGGAGTTAAGCCGACCTGGGTGCCGTATTTGGCCACGGCCAGATTAGGATTGGCGTTGTGCACAAACCAGATGGTTCGGTCCTTATGAGCATTGACCCCCACCAGAGGCATAATCTGAAGCGTGTAATTGTCCGACCCGTCTTGTCCGATGTTCAGACTGACCTGAGATTTTGGCGGCTGAGCCGGGTCAATGGGGCTGCGCCCCAATTCGGTGCGAGCCTTGGAAATCTTGGCCTCAAGGCTTACCTTCTGAAACGCAAGTTGCTTTCCATCTGGGCCAATCTGAATCATGCCGTTGGTTCTGCACCAGTCTCGAAAGCTGTCGTTTGCCGAGAGAACCTCGCTTCCCTGTACGATGGCGACCGGTGAAGTGAAGTAGTTGGACAGTTCAATACTCTCGATGGGCTGGGCGATCTGCTGGGCCTGTACAAACTGCCGGAGATAGCGTGCGGCAAGGCCCAGACGATAGCTGTCCTGACCATCAAAATCCGTTGCATCCTTCGGTCGTCCAACGGCAAGCATCAAAAGCTCAAACGAAGAAACCAACAAAGGCGCAAACAGAATGTGGAAAAATCCACAGTGCCGTCCCCACTCTGTGTACACAGGATGTTGAGCTAAAACTTCTGGATCCACGACGTCCATGCTCTTGAACGGCGCAAAGGCAGGCAGCGCGTCCTCGTTTACGAACTGCATCTTGTAAATGCCCTTGGTCCAGAAATCCGCCAAAAGTTTGGGGTGCGAGGCCATCACGATCTTGGGTGCATGCAGTTCAATATCAACAGGCATCTTCACGGAATAATAGGCGACAAATTCGCAATCCATGAGGGACTGAAGGTCCGTTGCAAACCCATCCCAGTCATTAGCCGGCATCCGCGCATCAATGGCGTCGAAAAGTTTTTCAAGCTTTTCCATGGTTGCACTCTAGCACAATATCACGCTTTTGCTCCAGTGTTTCTCATCTGCCACAATGGCGTGAATCCCCCATATGTGGGCGGTATCGCGCCATTGAACAGACTTTGCCCCCTACAAGTGTATGGGGACAGAGCCTATTTTCGCACCTAGCCTTGGCGAAAGTGCTGATCCTAGGGGTATGTGGGTTGCCAGCCCGATTGAGGCCAGGGTCTTCGACGGTCCTACCCCAAGATAGGACGAATGCTGGAGGGCTTATGCAAAACTCGCGCAGGAAAACGGGGTTTCGTTTCGCTGTGATCATTCTTTTGATCGTGGTGATCTTGTTATTGCTGCGCTTCTGTCAGTCAGGGCCGGTTGAGGTTTCGGCTCCTCATGTTACTGGTGGACGTCTTGTTACATTGCATCTAGGTGATGCGATCGCTACCGGGTTTTCAGGCACTGCAAGGATTGATCAAGAGGCGACTGAGCATGGCGCTGACGCCGAGCTGCGAACTGGCGAGACGGCGACGGACCGAATGTTTATCGACTTATATGGACCGGCGGCGCGTATTTTCGATAACAGCCGCCCGAACTATGTTTGGGATGGGCGGCTTTGGACTGCTCCCATTCGCCGGACGATCGAGGCGAGGCAAGTCGGTCAAGTTTTTGGTATCGCCATTGATGATCACGCCTATCCAAATTTCTATTTGACGGCAACATCCGCATACGGATTGAATATTGTGACCCCGCCCGGCGCGCAAGACGAATTTCCCGAACGTATCACGCAAGGGGAGCGGGGCGCCACTTGGATGCCCGGTCAGTTCGGCCCAGGCGGTGGACCGGGCAGTGTTTGGCGGATTGATGGGCGCACCGGTCGCGTCACTCTTCTTGCCAATATTACACTGGACGACGTCGGCACGGGGCCAGCATCGCTGGGCAACATCGCATTTGATCCAGCGCACCATCAGCTCTTTGTGTCAGATCTCAGCACGGGCATGATCCATCGGCTTGACCGCTCGGGCCAGGAT
>JAJFIL010000190.1 GCA_021774965.1 Alphaproteobacteria bacterium | reverse complement strand
TTTTTCCTATATTGCATTTCATGGATTTCTTGCCTCCCGCAACGAAAGTTAATTGAACGGCCCCGCCGGTTCCTTATCTCCGTAAAACATCCAGATTAAATGGTGAACCGGAGCCGACGGAGCCTCAAAAAATGATTCATTCCTGTATTTTCCCGTGCCGGGCTTCCCAATTTCCAACGGATTGGGGGATGGAAATGGAACCATCGGGAATGGGTGCCCCATGTGGCCACAAATGAAAGATGATTCCATCGGTTTTCCCTACAAAGTCCGCAAGTTCCTTTTGAGCTTTGGGATCTGTTGGGTTATGGATTGCGACTCGGCCCGTTGCTATCTCTTCTGCGTGATCGTGCCAGTATTTATCGTGAGAATGTTTGGGAATCACGCTTCTTGCCAGCTTCTTGGAAACCATGTACTCGACTTCCGTCATCCTTGCATTGGGTTCTGTGGATTCAAACAATATGCATTGAATGATGTCGTCGTTGATGGGCTTGCAATAGTGGTGAAAAGGTCCAACCACTTCGCCATCCATCACGTGCGGCGCACTCACGTGGATGGTGTAACCCGCTAATGGATTTGGAGGAGCCGTATTTTCTGCGTTGACACCTACTGACGTGCATCCGACCAAGAGGATAACGACCAGACTCCCCTGCAATATTTTTCTAATATTCATTTTAAACTCCTGAAAGTATATCTAGAGAATAGGGAAATATGGGTTTCCCTTTTTTATTGTCCTTGAGATCAATAATAGAAAAAATCAGATGCGAAAATAAGCGCCTAAATCTCTAAAGATCAGAAGCCAAAACGCATGAGTCTTTGTGGTATTTTTACTACAGGGGAGAGCGCTGGAAGAGAGGTGTTGATTTAATTAGAGTTACTTGATCAACCCATTTTTTATCGAATAGTGGATTAAGTCCGCATTGCTTTCCATATCCATTTTATCAAGAATACGCGATCTATAGGTGCTGACAGTGTTGATGCTGAGATGGAGTTCTTCGGCGATCGCCTTCAACCGTTTGCCGGTGGCAATGAGATGAAATACCTGAAACTCCCGGTCCGTCAAGCTTTCGTGCAGGGGTTTTTCGGAATCTTTATTAAGCCCCGAAACCAATTTATCAGCAAGGTTCGGAGAAATATACTTTCCTCCATTGACCACTCTTCTTATGGCCTCAACCAATTGATGGCTGACGTTTGATTTTCCCAGATATCCTGACGCGCCCGCCTTCAGAAACCGGATGCCATAATGATCTTCGGGAAACACACTGAGAATGATAACGGGTAATTTAGGACGAATGGTTTTTAATTCAATGAGCGTGTCCAGCCCGTTTTTCTCAGGCATATCGTAATCCATGATCACCACATCGACATCAAGACCTGGAATCTTTTTTAGCGCTTCATTACCGTTCCCAGCTTCTCCGACCACGCTTAAATCCGAATTGTCCGAAATAATGGTTTTGATGCCCTGACGGACAACATCATGGTCATCGGCTATAAATACTTTGATGGAATTATTTTTTGCTGAAGTCATCATTTCGATACAGGAATCTGGATTTTTACAATAGTTCCTTTTTCAGGAGCGCCTGAAAAAAGAACCTCCCCATTCCAATGGCGAACCCGTTCTCGAATTCCAATGAGGCCCAGTGAACCAGAGCCTTCAATTTGATTTTTTTGAATTCCCTTCCCATTATCCGAAATTTCCATAACCATTTGCTCATTTTGATGGCTCACGCGCACAGCGATCTGGCTCGCCTCGGCATGGCGTACAACATTAGTGACCGATTCCTGAAAAATACGGAAAAATGTAGTCTTCAGATCTGTGTCTAAATCCAAATAACTCTGCAAGCAGTTAAGGTCAAACTTGATTCCGAATCTTTTTTCATACTCGCCTGCTTGCCAGGCAATAGCTTCGCATAAGCCAAAAGTATCCAGAATTGGCGGACGCAATTCCATAGCAATTCGTTGCACGGAGTTAATGGTAGTGTCCACCAGGCCCATCATCGATTGAGTGCGTTCCTGCAAATCAGAGTTTTCCTCGGGTAACCTTTTCTCCAACTGAAATAGATCCATTTTTAATGCCGTCAAGGACTGCCCCAGTTCATCGTGGACTTGTCTGGAGATACGGCTTTTTTCTTCTTCTCGTATTTTTTGGATCTGATGACTCAATTGACGCAGTTCCCCGGTCCGCGCATCAACTAAACTTTCCAACCGGTGCCGATAGTCTTCCAGTTCTTTTTCAATCTTCTTCTTTTGAATGGTATCCGCGATCAAACCGCCTATGGATATCAGAACTTCTTGACTGTGTTTGTACCAGACAGGATTTGTATTCGTATAAAGAAACATCACTCCTATCATATGGTTGCTCGTTTTCAGGGGAATGATGTAATGTCCGTGGGCAGTCATATCAGAATATATCCTCTCATGCCGGGAATCGGAGTAACAACTTTCACTCGTCAATAAATTCCCTGATTCCGCTACACGTCCACACAGACAATCTCCAAACGGAACTTCCTTTTCCTTTTCAAGAAACTCCTCTGAAAAGTCCCCCACTGTCGTTAATAGTTCTAAGACCCGTTTGTTTTCATCCGCTAAAAATAT
>JAJFIL010000189.1 GCA_021774965.1 Alphaproteobacteria bacterium | reverse complement strand
AATTCCTGCCTGGAATACGGTTGGCGCTGCCGGAACCGATCAACAAACGCCAGATATCAGTAGTATTCTCAATGAAATCGTTCAACGTTCTGGTTGGGCTGCACTTAATAGTATTGTCATCATGATTGAATCGGATACAGGATGTAGTGCGCCAGGTTGTGAGCGTGAAGCTGAATCTTTTGATGGGACAGCAGCACCACAACTTGTTGTTACACTCGATGACAGTGATGTAGTCCAGACATATCTGGTTTCCCAGTCAAGTGATGATGCGGAGGAGAGAGCAAGTAACGGCAATATGTCTCTTACTAGCACCGATCTAGAACATGTTTATGATGGTAATAGAGAGCAGGTTGTCGGTATACGTTTCCAGAATATCGCCATTGATCAAGGGGAAACCGGGATAACGAATGCTTATATACAATACACCGTTGATGAAACAGATTCAGGAACAACCAATATCGTTATTTATGGCGAAGATGAAAATGATACTAATACTTTTACTACGGCAAATGGAGATATTACTGGGCGAACTAAAACCACGGCTTCTGTTTTATGGAGCGGTATTGTTGCCTGGAATACGGTGGGTGCTGCCGGGACAGATCAACGCACCCCGGATATCAGCAGTATCATCAGTGAAATTGTTCAACGTCCAGGATGGGTGAATGGTAATAGTATCACCATTATTATTGAATCAGGAGCAGGCTGTAATACCAGCGCCTGTCAGCGAACAGCTGAATCGTTTGATGGTACAAGCCCCCCACGACTTGTGATAGAAATTGCTTCAACTACGCCACCTGAAATGGAAGTCGGTGAGATTGACTTAAACGATACATTTGCAACTCTTGCTTTTCAAGCAGTCACATTTAAACAAACGTATTCTGTTGCGCCACTGGTGTTTATATTGCCTACCAATGAAGGAGGCCAACCTAGCAGCATTCGTATACGAAATGTGACGACAACCGGCTTTGAAGCTTCCCAGGTGGAGCCAGAGAGTCTGGATGGAGGACACATAGCGATGACCAATGTACATTACCTGGCCATCGTGCCGGGAGTACATCAGTTACCCGATGGACGTACTATCGAGGCGGGCACACATGCCACTAATTCTATTCAGCACGGGACGGGTGTACCGGGTGGTGAGGCATGGGACACAGTAAATTTTACTACGACGTTTGCTAGCCAGGCTACCGTACTGGCCGGAATTCAAGGCATGGTTAATGAATACAATAATCCACCAACAACGACTTCCAGACCGTGGTTGGTGCCTGCGATTAGAAATATCGGTACTGGCAGTGTGGAACTGGCTCTGGGGCGAGGTGAGGTCAATGATGGTAATCCCGCAACTGTAAGCAATGATGAAATAATTGGTTATGTCGCAATAGAGGGAGATGTGCAGAGCAGTTTTGTAGTCGATGGAACAACAATTCTGTATGAGTCGATAACTTCGGCCGACAATATCACCGGTTGGGATAATAATAATTGTGCTGGCAATGTCGGCACTGCAGTCAATTTTGTTAATGCTTATGTCCAGAATCCGATTGTTGTCGGTAATATTATGAAACATGATGGGGGTGATGGTGGTTGGATACGCCGTTGTCGCCTGACACCGGCACTGATTGGGGTGACTGTCGATGAAGATCAATTTCGGGATGCAGAACGTGTCCATACTACAGAGGCGGCCAGCTTTCTTGTTTTTTCAGAAGAGTTTTGTTTGCCTACGGCGTGTGGTGGTCCAACAGTTGATCATTACGATATTGATTTTAGTTCAGCAACAGGCATCACTTGCTTACCAGTAGATGTCACGATTACAGCAAAAGATAATACCGGCGCTACTGGCGCGACAGTTAATCACTCCTCGAATACCACAATCAATTTTAATACCTCTACTAATCTCGGACAATGGGGAACACCAAGTAGCGGCACGGGAATATTTTCTGATCCAACACCGGGCACACCGGATAATGGCGATTTCAGTTATGAATTTCCAATTGGTGAGAGTAGTGTCACTATTCCTTTGAGTTATACTGAATTTGCTGTCGCTGGAAACTCGGAGACGTTTGAAATTGATATCACCACGAGCCCGGATGAAGATGGTGGAATTGCCGATGCTGATGATGATCCAAGTGTCACTTTTGAATTTACTGCTATTATTTTTAACAATGTGACTGATACAAATAACACCATAACGACCCAAATTTCAGGGAAACCATCTAATACGGAATTCAATGCTAAATCATACAATCTGCAAGTCTTAAATGCAGATGAGGATGATCCTTCCGTATGCCAGTCAATCTTTGGTAATGGAGATGTTGTAAATATAGATCTTGGTGCTGAATGTAAAAATCCATCCACGTGTGCCGGTAGGAAATTAAATATTGATAATATTAATCCTGCGTTACCTGCTGCAGGCGTAGATATAGATACCAGTGATGATGATGCTGGTGCTACAACGGTGGCCTCTTACGTACCAGGAGGAATAGATCTTGAATTTGGTGCGAATGCAGCCGCTGAAATTGTTTTAACTTACCCTGATGCAGGCTCACTAGAGTTACATGCGCGTTATGAATTATTACTAGATGATGGTGTAACAGGCTCGGGTGAATATGCAACAGGTATTAGTAATACTTTTGTAGTTCGACCTTTTGGATTTGCATTCGAGACTATTGAGGATTCGGGATCAGTTGCAAATCCTGCTGCCGTAGATGCTACTGGCTTTAAATTTGTTAAAGCGGGAGAAGACTTCGCAGTAACAGTTAGAGCATATAACTATGGTACAGGAGATGATGATGGAACTAACTGTAATCTTGCAGTCGATCCTTCATGTTTAATGAATGATGGTATACCAGATACTAATGCTGATCTTTCGAATAATAATGGCGGTGGTGGTAACGAAGTTACTCCAAACTTCCAAGGTACAGGTGCAATTGATGTAACTTTAAGTGCTGTTGCAGCATTCTCACCGAGCACAGGTACTTTGGGTAATTTGGAAGATAGTGGAACACTAGTTGCTCCAGTGGTTACCGCGGCATCGTTTAGTTCTGGTGCCTATACCATTAGTACAATTTTTTATGACGAAGTAGGAACCATAACATTAAAGGCAGAAGGAACCGATTATTTGTCTACAGGACAGGCTATTACAGGTCGAAGTTCTAATATTGGGAGTAATCCGAATAATGGCTCTGTCGGTCGCTTCACCCCGGACAGATTTTTAATAACGGGTAATGGTAGTCCATCCATACTAAACACTTGTGCAGCGGGAAATTTCACTTATATGGATGAGGTCTTTTCTTACAATGTCGTGCCTCAGATTACTGTATCGGCTGTGAACACATACGGCGACCCAACCGTTAATTATGGAGATGGTGGGACGGCTGCAACAGACTATTGGAAATTACCGACTGTACTTGACCGAAGTTTTAGTGATAACACCATCAACAACGGTTCAAATTTTATCAGCGCTGCACTCGCAACCGTTACGATTACTGGTCATGATGATTTCACTGATGGGATAGGTATATTATCTTTAAATAATACTGTTGGTGATCGAGATACTTTTATGTTTGATCGATCAACGGTTGATTTAAATGCACTGGCAGCACTACCTGCAACACCGGGAC